>JARRJI010000033.1:0-17475 GCA_037379595.1 Acidobacteriota bacterium
GCTGGCTCCCGCCGCGAGCGCCAGTGTAAAAGCCGCCACGACGGTATCCCCGGCGCCGGTGACGTCGACGGCCTGGTCAGAGCCAAAAATTGGGATCAGTTGCGGTTTTCTCCCTTTTTCAAAGAGAGCCATTCCGTCCCGACCGCGAGTAATCAGAAGCGCCTGCAACGATTGGCGTTCAAGAACCGTGCGGCCGAGTTGGAACAGTAAATCGAGATTGTTTCCGATCGGCTTGCCGAAAACCGCTTCCACTTCCGGTTCGTTCGGTGTTGCGGCAGTGACTTGCGTGTAACTTTCAAGCTTGTATCGTGAATCCACGACAACGGGCAAGTGCGAGTCCCCTATTCGGCGCTGGAGAAACGCGACCTCAGAGGCGCTTGTAGCACCGTAACCATAATCGGCGACCATGAGCCCGGTTGCGCTGTCCAGCAATGGCGGCACGACCTTGCTGATGCGCTTGCGCAGTTCGCCTCGGCTGTCTTCCGGAGGCTCGCGGTCGATGCGGACGATCTGCTGCCTCTGCCAATGGGTCAGGCCACCCAGAATCCGAGACTTCGTCGGCGTAGTGTAGCCTTGGACGCGCGAGATTCCGCGCGTGCTGACATCTTTTTCCTTGAAGTATCGGAAAAGCGCATCGCCCGTTGCATCATCTCCAACCAGGCCCACTGGAGTGACGCGGGCGCCGAGGTCCGTCAGGTTGTTTGCCGCATTTGCTCCGCCCCCCGGAACAATCTGGCTGTCGCGCTGTTTGAGGATCAGGACTGGAGCTTCGCGAGACACCCTGGCGATCTCGCCATAAATGAACTCGTCGGCGATCAGGTCACCCAGTACAACGACATTCTGGCGGGGAAATCGCGCGATGGTTGAAAGCAATGATGACCGGATTTTGCGAGTAAGCTTCATGAGAGAGATGATTCTGACAACGTGTGTGTATGGGTACGAGCATTCAGTTCCTGAAGCACCATTTCCGCGGCTTCAAGAAGGTTCCCGGCAATCAGATCGGGCATGCGTGACCAGGCGTTGCGATGATGTTCGAATTCTCCGCGGCCATAGCCGGTCATCAGCAGGATGGTTCGCGCGCCGATGTTAAATCCCAGTCTCATATCGCGATAGGTGTCACCCACCACGTAGGAGGCGCCAGGATCGATGCCAAACCGCTGTGCCGCTTCGTCAGCCATTCCCGTGGCAGGCTTGCGGCACAGGCATTCCTTCCGGTAAGCCTCAAGGCCAGCGTTCGGGTGATCCGGCGGATTTGAATGCGCGGATGGCCTTGGGCGCCCAGGGAAACACTTGCGCACGGTCGATGTGGTTCACGTATCCCACTTCTTCCGTAATGGTGCCGTCCCGGTCGAGGAAGATCGCCGCACGCCCGGGACGGATATCTGTTCCACCATTTCCCGAGCCGATGTTCTGCGCACTAGCTTTCTTATCCGGTTGCCGGTCGTTCATGCGTAACTCCGTATTCCTTAATCAGCCCCAGGGCGGTTCGATAAACTCTGTCCACGCTCACGGTCTGCATGCAGCGGAAATCAATAGGGCACTTGCGAAGTCCGCAAGGGCTGCATGGGACGGGATATTTCACAACTCTGGCCAGCGGGCTCACGGGTCCAGTGGCATTTTCGTCCGTCGATCCAAAGATTGCAACTACCGGCAGCCCCAACGCTGCCGCAAGATGCATGGGGCCGGAATCATTGGTAATGACCAGACGGCACTGTGCCAGCATCGCCATCAGTTCGCGCAAGGTGGTCTCGCCCGCCAGAATCGTCGGTGTATGTTCCATCATGCGCGCAATGTCTTCCGCCAGAGGCTTTTCAGACTCGGACCCGAAGATGAGCACGTCCGCGTCGAGTGCTCCAATCAATCGATCCGCGAGGTCGGCGTACCGTTCCAGCATCCAGCGCTTGGCGGGGCCGAAAGCAGCGCCGGGGGTCAGTCCGACCAGAAACCGTGGCCCTCCCAGTCCCATGGCCTTAAGCTGCCTGGCTGCCCGGATCTTTTCACTCTGTTCAACGTTCAGGCGAATCCTGTTGACTGGAGTGAGCCTTTCGATCAGGCCGGCGCGGAACAGCAGTTGCAGATAGTAGTTGCTCTGGTGGCCATAGTGCGCGGGTGAGGGAACCGGGACAGAATCGGTCAGCAGCGCTCCCCGGCTTTCGAGGCCATAACCGATGCGAACGGGAACATGCGCGCACCAGGCCATCCAGGCGGCGTGAAAAGCGTTCTGGAAAAGTACGGCCATGTCGAAGCGTTCGGCCCGGATCTTCTCGACTAGTCTCAAAAAGCCGCGCGGGCCGCGGTGTTCTTCTGCCGGATCGTACACGATGGACCGGTTCACTGCCGGATGATATTCGTAAAGACCCGCCACCCAGGGCTTTACGACAAGCACGATTTCAGCGGACGAGAATCGCGCGCGCAGGGCTTCCAGTGCCGGCAGGGACATGACCCCGTCGCCAACCCAGTTGGTCGCTCGAACGAGAATTTTCTCAGGATTCAGAACAATCCTCTTTCGCATAAAAGCACAAATACCCTGCAAGGCGAATCTTCACACCGCAGTTCCAACCCTAGATCGTAACTGCTTTCGCGCCAAACCGGCCAGTAGTACTTCCTCAAATCTTTCCGGGTCCGAAATCTCTGCCTGAATGGCGCAGGCAAGGACGGGAAGATCAAACGCCGGCTGCGGTGGAAGATTCATAAGGTCCTTTTCGGTTGCCAGGAAAGCAACAGCTCCTTTTCTACCCGCAATTTCGTTGAGCCGCTGGATGTCTTCTGGGCTGTAGACATGATGATCTCGAAAAGCGATTTCCGAAATTGGATGGAATCCCCACCTGCGCAGATCGGAAAAGAAGGCAGATGGATTTCCGATCGCGCAAAAAGCGGAGACCGGCTTGCCGCAATAATCTTTGGGTTCTCTTACCCGTTCGCTGCCCAATTCAATCAAGCCGCGGAGGCCGGTCGAACAGCAGAAAATCGGGACCCTGGGATTGATCTGTCTGACCTGTTTCTCCACCGGAGCGGGGTCCTGGATTTCCACGCGCGTCAGAACGACCAGGTCGGCTCGTGCCAACGCCGAGACTGGCTCGCGCAGGGGCCCGGCGGGAAGCAGGCCGCCGTCCAGACCCTGGGTTACATCGACTGCAAGAATATCCATGTTCCTTTCCAGTGCAATATGCTGGAATCCGTCATCCAGAATATGGGCGTCCACCCCAAAGCGCTCTTCAGCAAGCTGCCCGGCGCGATAGCGGTTGGCGCAGATCACAATCGGAACCTGCGGGAATGCGCGAGCCAGCAACGCAGGTTCATCGCCGGTGGTGCGGCTGTCGGGCGACCTCCGTTGTTGCGGCTCCAGGACAACCAGATCCGCCTCTCGCTCCCGCCCGTAACCCCGCGTCAGAATCGCCGGCTTGTAATCGTGCCGAAGCAATATTCGAGTGACCTCGGCAACCAGCGGAGTTTTCCCGCTTCCTCCGACAGTCACGTTTCCGACGCTGATGACGGGACGCGAAAGCTGCCGGGATTTGAGCCAGCCCCTCTGGAATGCTTTCTGGCGCAGGCGTACTCCCGCGCCATAGAGACCGGCAAGAGGCATGAGGGATCGGTTCATCGAGTGACTCCGGGCGCTGCAGCGGCTGCCGGTTGCGGAGCGCCGAGCCATTCCTCCATCTGGCTGAGAACGCGAAGCGCGGCCCCTGCCTGCTGGTTGACCACTCCCTTGGCCCTTTCTCCCAGGGCTTGAGCCTCCGCGGGATTAGCGAGCAGACGCAACACTGCATCGGCAAGTCCGTTGCTGTCGGACACCTGGACAGAGCCGCGGGCGCGGAGGAAAAGGCTTGCCACGTCGCGGAAATTGGTCATATGGGGGCCAAAGATAATCGGCTTTCCCCAGAAGGCCGGCTCGACGACGTTATGGCCGCCGGTTGGGACAAGGCTTCCTCCGACAAAGACAATATCTGCTAATCCAAAGGTCTCCGCAAGTTCGCCGATGGTATCAAGCAGCAGGATCTCGGCCGAACCGAAGCGGCGGAGCATCTCCCCGTTGGCCGGCGAAAGGCCGGTCCGGCGAATATAACTGAGGTGCTGCGTTTGCAACAGCCCTGCCACTTCGTCAAATCGTGCCGGATGTCGCGGAGCAAGAATCATGAACGCGTGCGGATGCGTCTTGTGGATCGTCTGCCAGGCCTGCAAGACCAGAGCCTCTTCTCCGCGCATTGTGCTGCCGGCCACAAAGACAGGGCTACGATTTGCACGGGCAAGAATCTCTTTCATTTTGACCCCGAAGCTCCCAAACTCCGGCGGCCGCCCGTCGAATTTAAGATTGCCCGTTATCACCACGCATTCCGCAGGTGCACCCAGCGTCTGAAAGCGCTCGGCGTCGGTCGCCGTCTGAGTGCAAATGCGGCTTAAGTTCTGAAGGACACGGCGCATGAAAGGACGAATCCGGCGATAACCGGGAAAAGACCTGTCTGAAACTCGTGCATTGACCAGCAGCGTTGCACACCCGAATTCTTTGGCCGTATTCAGCATATTGGGCCATAGTTCCGTCTCGACAATCAAGAGGACCGAAGGGCGAATCTGCTCAAGCACGCGGCGCACGGCCCACACCCAGTCGAAGGGCAGATAAAATTGGCCCGCAATGCCCGGCAGTCTCTTTTCACCGGCTTCCCGGCCTGCTGCCGTAACGCTGCTCAAAAAAATCTTTCGATCCGGGTAGCGCCGCTGAAGTTCCTTGACCAGCCCTCCGATGGCCAGAGTCTCCCCCACGGAGACCGCATGAATCCATATCGAACCCCGGGTCTCCTGGCGAAAGGAGGAGGGGAGCAACCCCAGTCGCTCGCGCCATCCGGCGAGCTCTTTTCTCCCTCGCCGCCGCCAGATGTAATATGGCGCCAACAAAATCAAGCCCAGAGTGAATAGAATGCTATATAGTCGGTACATCTGAGGATAAAGGCAACGCGGGGGCCAAAGGCTTTCAATTCAACCAGAGCCAATTATAAGTGGAAAAGAGAAGAATCGCCATCGAAACGAGAGGCCGCGGACCGTCTCCCGATTGCGGGACACAGGTATCCGTGCGCTGGTTCTGCGGATGTGAGGATAAGAGGGAGGAAGGCACCACGGTCTGCGGCGCCCTCCAGGCTGTTCAGATTACTCTTTGTTACTTCTTGTAGTATTGAGCGTTACGTTCAACAAAGCTTTGCCATTTTTCCGGCAGGTCATCCTGAGGGAAAATTGCTGATACGGGACAGACTGGAACGCAGGCCCCGCAATCGATACACTCGACGGGATCGATATAGAGCATTTCTTCGTCTGCAAAGTTTGCCTCATCTTTGCGAGGGTGAATGCAGTCCACGGGGCAAACATCCACGCAGGCAGTGTCTTTTGTGTTGATGCAAGGCTCAGCGATGATATAGGCCATTCTAGCTTCCTCCGCTATTGTCTTCGAGGTGGTCTAAACTAAAGCACACCCCGTTCGAGATTAAATTTAGCTGACGTCCATGATGAATGCGACGACTTAAGTCGGGGCCAGGGCAGGGTGGCAAGCCCGTTCACAAAACCAATTGGCCATTATACCGCAGACCGGGACAAGTCCTTGCCGCTTTTCCGCTGGAAGATTAGGATGTGAGTGTCGCTATGACTTCACTTGACGCCATTGCTACGCTGCGGCGCGTTCCGTTCTTCGCTGTACTCGGCGAGGACGAACTTCGCCGCCTTGCCGGCCACTGTATTGTCCGCCGCCTGCAGAAGGACGAACTTCTATTTGCCGAAGGTGAAACGTGCGAAGGAATGTACGTGGTCCAGTCCGGCGCCATCAAGACGTTTAAGATGGCCGAGACCGGCCGCGAGCAGGTTCTGGTGATCGAGCGCGCGGGTTCGACCGTCGGCGAATTGCCGGTATTTGATGGTGGCAACGTCCCGGCCTCTGCTGCGGCGATTGAAGAGTCGAGCCTGCTCTTTCTTCCCAAGCGCGAATTGCTCAGTTTATGCCGGCAGAATTCTGAGGTCGCCTTCGCTGTGATCCGGTCGCTGGCGTGGCGATTTCGCTACATGACCTCGCTGGTCGAGGAACTTTCGCTGAAAGAAGTCAGCCATCGATTGGCGAGGTTTCTGCGCGACAGGGCGCTCGCGGTAGGCGTCCGAAGCCGGCGGGGCATCGAGTTTCCGCTTGAGGAAACCAATCAGCAGATTGCCGCCGAAATCGGGACGGTTCGGGACCTCGTCTCGCGAAATCTCCGGCGTCTTGTGGACCGCAAAATCATCAAGATGGAACGGCGCAAGGTGATCGTGCTGAACATGGCTGATCTGGAGGAGCAAATTGTGGGGACGAAACGCGCCTCCGGATAGCCTCCATGGGCGGCCTCGTTTCCACTTCATTGTTTTGCCTCTACTCCAGGCCCTGGATGCTGGAGTGGATCCTTTCAGGAGAGACCGATTTTCCCCACATACCAGCGTCGCTAACACTCATTTCCACGGCCCCGTGCCAGGCAAGTATGTGGTGATGATTGTCCTTCTCCTGAGCCCGGATTGAGCGAACCTTGATGTGCAGTCTGTGTCTCCTTGGGCGCATTTCGGCGCGGAAGTCCGATTTGAGGACTCGGGTGGAATCGATAAAGCTCTAGAAACCGGAGACGACTCTGCAACAAGGTGTCGCAGCCGGCGGGTGTGTGCGCCCCGGTGGTTTATACTCATATCAGGACAGCGTGGGATGCTCTCGAACCGAGGCATCGCTCGCGTTGAGTCCCGATTACGATCCTATGAATGTGCATAACCAACCGGTCCGCACAAGAGTGCGGGAACTGACCAGCGCAACCAATTCTCTGGTCAAAGTCTTTCGCCGGGCGCTTACTGAAGGCGTCACGCGCGACGGATGGCTTTGCGGCGAGGGGCCCCATTTTCTTGAGGAGGCTTTAAAGCCCGGTTCGCATGTGATTGTTCACAGCGTGCTGGCAGCCGCCGAAGCCGTGGAAAAGCATCAGTCGTTGCTGTCCCAGCTTCCTTACGAATCCGAGGTAGCCACCGTTCCCGACCGGCTTTTCCGCCAGGTCGCCGGTACGCGGACGCCACAGGGAATTGCCGCGCTTGTCGAGTTGCCCAGGTTCGATCTGAAAGCTGTGGTTGCCTCTCGGGACGCCGTCGTTGTTGTCGCCTGCGGGCTTCAGGATCCGGGCAACATGGGAACCATCATCCGCAGCGCCGACGCCCTGGGAGCTTCAGCGGTGGTCGCTTTGGCCGGCACGGTGAGCCCTTTTAATCCCAAGGCCGTGCGGTCCTGCGTCGGCTCTATTTTTCGTATGCCGGTATTCGCGGGTACCAGGTCCGAGACCCTTTTTAAGCTTTTGCGGGGTTCAGGCGTGCGCATTTTGGGAGCGGACCGTCACAGTGCCGTTGACGTTTCTAACGCCGACCTTCGTGGTTCGATTGCCGTCCTGGTGGGGCAGGAAGCAGCGGGCTTGCCGCCGGAAATCTCTCGCGAAGCCGACGAGCTTCTGAGCATTCCCATTCGAGCGGAAGCGGACTCGCTGAACGCCGCGACGGCTGCGGGCATATTCCTTTATGAGATTGCGCGGCAGCGCAGTTTCCAATATCGCCATGAGCTTGTTTGAAACACAACCTTTGCCGACTTCGGAACAGGGCCGTCGCCCCCTTGCGGACCGCATGCGCCCTGAAACGATCGAGGAATTTGTCGGCCAGGTTCACATCCTGGGACCGGGCAAAGCGCTTCGGCGGCAGATCGAGCGCGACGAACTGGCGTCCATGATCTTGTGGGGACCTCCCGGGTCAGGCAAGACCACGCTGGCGATGATTGTTGCAGGCAAAACGAAAAGCGACTTTGTGCGCTTCAGTGCTGTCCTTTCCGGCATTCGGGAGATCAAAGACGTGATGGCCGCCGCCGAGAAAACGCGCCGTTTCGGCCGGCGCACCATTCTTTTTGTCGATGAAATTCATCGCTTCAACAAAGCTCAGCAGGACGCTTTTCTTCCTTACGTCGAGCGCGGCGACATTGTCCTGATCGGCGCGACGACGGAAAACCCGTCCTTCGAGGTTAACGCCGCTTTGCTCTCGCGCACCAAAGTCTACATGCTTTCCGCGCTCTCTACCGATGAGATTGTGACTTTGCTCCAGCGGGCCTTGCAGGATGAGAAGCGGGGGCTTGGCGACCAGAAAGTCGAGATCTCCGACGAACTGCTGCGGCAGATCGCTGTTTTCTCAAACGGCGATGCTCGCACGGCCTACAACACAATTGAGGCTGCGGCCGGTGCGGCGCCTCGTGATTCCCAGGGACGCGCGACGATAACGGGAAAGCTGATCGAAGACGCCATTCAGCGCAAGGTGTTGCTTTACGACAAAGCCGGCGAAGAACACTTCAACCTGATTTCCGCGCTGCACAAGTCGGTTCGCAATTCCGATCCCGATGCCGCCCTTTACTGGCTGGGCCGGATGCTTGAGGCGGGCGAGGACCCGCTTTACGTTGCGCGGCGGATGATTCGAATGGCGTCGGAAGATGTCGGCATGGCCGATCCCAAGGCGCTCGAAGTCGCCGTAGCTGCCATGCAGGCGGTGCACTTTGTGGGATTGCCGGAGGGCGATTTGGCCCTGGCGCAGGCCGCCGTTTATCTCTCACTCGCGCCCAAGTCGAACGCGCTCTACGTGGGTTACGGCGAAGTCAAGAGCGACGCGCAGAAAACGGTCGCCGAACCCGTCCCCATGCACCTGCGGAATCCCGTGACCGGACTGATGGCGAACGTCGGCTACGGCAAAGGCTACCAGTACGCCCACAACGCTGAGGAAAAACTGACCGACATGGAATGCCTGCCGGAAAACCTCCGCGACCGCCGCTACTACCAGCCAACCGAACAAGGTTTGGAAAAAAGACTGAAAGAAAAAATGCAGGCCATTCAGGAATGGAAAAGGAAGAGGCGGAGTAAGTAGGGATTCTGTTTTCTAAGCCCTGGTTTGATCAGCTTCTGGCGGACTGGGGTGAAGGAAAACTGTGAGCCCCGAATGGTAGCCGCGGCAGCATTTTGTCCGTCGCGAGACAGCCTTAAATCCCTTCGCACACAAAGTGCTTGGCGTGTTCTTTCAGGATGCAGCGGTCCTGGACGACTTCGAGCCCTGCTTCGCGGGCGCGCTGGGCGGCTTCTTCATGCTGAACGCCTTCCTGCATCCAGACGACCTTCGCGCCCTTGCGGATGGCGGATTCCACGACTTCAGGAACAAACTCCGGACGGCGGAAGATGACGACGGCGTCAATGCTCTCAGGAACCTCGTCGAGCGCGGCGTAGGACTTTTCACCAAGCACGAATTCTTCGTTGGGATTGACGGGGATGATGCGGTAGCCGTGGGACTTCATGTAAGAACTTACCCCGTAGCTGGGGCGTGTGTGTTTTGACGACAGACCGATGACGGCCAGCGTCTTACAGGTTTCGAGAATGGTTTGAATCGGGTCCGACATGGCAAACTCCCGAGCTCAAGGTGAGGGAGTCTCGAGCTCGTCTGTTCCGTTTCCCTATAGCATCAGTTTAGCGCTTTATCCCTCGCGTGGGCATCTTGGACACGCGGGCAAGGCTTTCCAGAAACTTCTCGTTGTCCTCGTGTTTCCCGATTGTCACCCGCAATGAGGTCGGGAAGCCATAGAGCTTCATTGGCCGGACAATGACTCCCTCGTGCATCAGGCGGATGAAGTCTTCTTCGCAGTCCCGGCCCGTATCGACCAGGATAAAATTCGTTACGGAGGGCGTATAACGAACGCCCGCCAGCGCCAGTTCTTCCGTCACGAATTTCATTTCGCGCGTATTCGATTCCACCGAACGCACCACGTGTTCCTGGTCGTCAATGGCAGCCAACCCGGCAGCCTGGGCCAGGCTGTTGGCGTTGAAGGGAGACCGCAGGCGATTAAGCGCTTCAATCAGTTCGGGACTGCCTATCCCGTAGCCGAGTCGCAGACCCGCCAGGCCGTAGACCTTGGAGAACGTGCGCAGCACAAGCACGTTCCTGCCGTTGCGGACGTAATCGATGGAGTGGGAATAATTCGGTTCGCGGACATATTCGTAGTAGGCCTCATCGAGAATCACCAGTACGCGAGGCGGCAGGGCATCCAGGAATCGGTCCATGTCATCAGCCGTTACCATGCGTCCAGTGGGATTGTTGGGGTTGGCAATGTAGATGACCTTTGTCCGTTGCGTCACCGAATGGGCAATTGCCGCGAGGTCGAATGCATTGTCGCGCAGAGGTGTTTGGACCAGGTCCGCGCCCATCTCTTCGATTGCAAGGCGGTAGATGTAAAACGACGACTGAGAGGTAATCCCCTGGTCGCCGGGCGTCAGAAAGGTTTTTGCCACCAGCTCGATCAAGTCGGTCGAGCCCGCTCCCAGGATGAGCTGCGACATATCAATCTGATGAAATTCCGCAAGCTTCTTTCGCAGGTAATAACCGCCGCCGTCGGGGTAGAAGTTGGCCCGGTCAAGGCAATTTCGGACTGCTTCCAGAGCTTTGGGTGACGGACCTAAGGGGTTCTCGTTGGAGGCCAGCTTGACGGCCGTGTGTCCCAGTTCCCGCTCGACTTCCTCGATCGGCTTACCGGGGGGGTAGGGCCGAATTCGGCTTGCCCAGGGGGGCAACAGTTCGTTAATCGAAAATCGTCCTGGCATGGCGTGATAAGTGGCGAACAGTCATTATAAAGGATGATGACGATGTGTAAACGCAAAGTTTCACGGCGAGGGTGCCGTCCGCGGCTGCCCCCGTCATCCGGAATTCATTCTTCAAAATTCACGATACCTGGCTGGTTTCCGGCTTCCAGCGTTTCAGCCGGTCAACTTCCGCTGCGGTCAGATAGCGAAAATGCCCTGGTGCAAGGCCGTGATCAGTGAGGAAAGCAAAACGCACCCGTTTCAGCTTGACCACTCGCTGGCCGGCGCGTTCAAACATCCTGCGCACCTGATGGTATCGTCCCTCGACCAGGGTGATTTCATACCAGGGTTTTTCGCGTTCTGCAACCAGACGAATTTTGCAGGGCGCTGTCCGCCTTCCGTCCAGCACGATGCCTTTTTCCAGGCGAGCCAGATCTTTTAGCTCGGGTTGGCCCTCCAGTTTGACGTGATAGGTTCGCGGAATCTTCGAGGCACGGGAAGTCAGGAAGTTGGTGAGTTCGCCATCGTTGGTCAGCAGGATCAGGCCGGAAGAATTAAAGTCAAGGCGGCCGACGGGGTAAACCCGCTCCTTCACGCCGGCCAGCAGCGAAACAACAGTTGGTCGGCCCTGAGGATCTCGCAGCGTTGAAACAATGCCCGTCGGCTTGTTCAGCAGAATCACGGCATGGCCGCGGGTTCTCCGCAGTGGCTTTCCATCTACGCGGATCTTGTCGCGCTCGGGGTCGGCCTTCGAGCCCAATTCGCGAATCACGTGCCCGTTGACACTGACGCGGCCCTGGACGATAAGCTCTTCGGCTTTGCGGCGAGACGTAATGCCCGCTGCGGCGATGATTTTCTGCAGCCGCTCTTGCATGGCTTGTTGGGGGTTACGGCTTAGGTTCATCGGGCGGAGTGGCTTCTTCACCTGCTGCCTCATCATCAGAAATCGACTCCTGGCCCACAGCCGTCAATGTCTCGGCTGGCGCGTTCTCTTGCGCCGTCGCATCCTGAGCGGCAACTTCGACATTTTCGGTGACGGGCTCTTCGCTGCCGATCGTCAGCGGCTCAGTTTCCAGCAAAGTGCCTTGTTGTTCCTGTTCGGTCGGCAGATCGGATCCCAGCGCCTGCCGCGCAAGTTCCTCGAACTCCTTGAGGCTTGGCAATTCACCGGTATCCTTCAGGCCGAAGTGGACCAGGAATTCTCTGGACGTGCGATAGAGGATGGGCCGGCCGACAACGTTCTTTCGTCCTGCCGTGACCACCAGCTTCTTTTCGAGCAGCGTGTGGATGACGCCACCGCAATCGACGCCCCGGATTTCCTCGATCTCGGGCACGGTGACGGGCTGGCGATAAGCAATGACCGCCAGAGTCTCCAGCGCCGGCTTGGAGAGCCTGACCGGCGCCTTCAGGCTCTTGACGAACTTCCGCAGCACCTCGTGGTGTTCGGGCTTTGAGGAGAACCGGTAGCCTCCGGCAACCTGTCGCACCTCGATTCCGTGGCCGGGCTGTGCAAATTCCTCGGCGAGCTTTTCAATCTGCGCTTTCACCCGGTCGCGCTCCTCGCCCTCCAGCGCTTTGAGGATGGTGTCCACCGATACCGGCTCCGGCGCAACATAAATGATCGCTTCGATCAACGCTTTCAGTGTTTCGTCCGTCAGCATGTTCAACCAGTCTTAGATTTCACCCAGACTCTCTTCCAGGTCTGCGGCATCCACCGCGTCAACAATCTCTTCAAATCTCTTGCCCTTCACCACACTGATCGGAGCAAACAGGTCCGCCTGCCGAAGGTGCACAGCCCGCAAACGAACCAGTTCCAGCAACGCCAGCAGCAGCGCGATCAGCGCCTGCCGCCAGACGTAGCCGGCCACAAGCTCCTCGACGGTGACCGGCCCTGAGCTCCGGCGCATTACCTGTTTGACGTGCTCGACCATTTCCCGAACTGTCACCTGCTCACGCCGCACCTGAATCTGCGGCCGCTTCTTGGCCCGCTCAAGGATTTCCCTGAAAACCGAGATCAGATCGAAAACCGAAACGGCCAACCCGGGCTCGTCCTCCGCTTCAGTGAACTCATCGATTCCTGAATGCGACCATGTGGCCTCTTCCACCGTGCGCTTCGATTTCAGCATCTCGGCCGCGTTTCTGAACTGTTCGTGCTCGAGCAGTCGTTGTACAAGCTCAGCGCGCGGGTCCTCTTCCTGCTCGTCGGCGGGCGCTGCCGGATCGGGCGGCAGCAGCATCCGCGATTTGATGTAGATCAGCGTGGCCGCCATCAGAATGAACTCGCCCGCAACATCGATGTTCAATTCTTCCATCAGCCGGACATAGTCGAGATACTGTCGCGTAATTTTGGCGATGGGAATGTCATAGATGTTAATCTTCTGCTTGCGAATGAGGTCGAGAAGCAGGTCTAAGGGACCTTCGTAAACCTCAAGCTTGACCGGCGGCGCGGGCGTGTCGGCGCGCGTCGTTCGCTTGGAAGTCTCCGCAGTTGCCTCCTTCGCAAGCTCTTCCGGGGGCTCCGGGTTGGGTGGACGATTGTCATCCATCATTTACGTCAATTTCGTGGCGGCCCTCACCTCGGCCATGGTCGCCTGAGCAACAACCCGTGCTTTTTCGGTCCCCGCGGCCAGAACATCCCACACTTTTTGAGGATCGCTTTCGTAAACTTTGCGGCGCTCCTGGATGGGCGCAAGAGATTCATTCAGGTGATGCGCCATCATTTTCTTGCAGTCCACGCAACCGAGTTCTGCCGTCCGGCACTCCCGATCGACGCGTTCAATCACTTCCGCCGGTGAAAAAATCTTATGGTGATCGAAGACGGGGCACTTTTCCGGGTCGCCGGGATCATACCGCCGCTTGCGCGCGGGATCGGTCATCATGCCGCGAACTTTCTTTTCGACAACATCCGGAGGGTCAGAAAGAAAAATAGCGTTGTTATAGCTCTTGGACATCTTGCGTCCGTCGGTGCCGCGCAGACGCGGGCTGGGCGTCAGCAGAGATTGAGGTTCCGGGAAAATCTCTCCGTAGAACTGGTTGAACCGCCGCGCGATTTCCCGGGTCAATTCCACGTGCGGCACCTGGTCCTCGCCCACCGGCACATAGCCGGCTTTGTAAATCAGGATATCAGCAGCTTGCAGGACCGGATAGCCGAGGAACCCATAGGTGTGCAGATCGCGCCCCAGCAGGTTGTCGAGCTGTTCTTTGTAAGTGGGCACGCGTTCCAGCCACCCCAGAGGAGTCACCATCGAAAAGAGCAGGTGCAGTTCCGCGTGCTCCGGCAAGCGCGATTGCACAAAGAAAGTCGCTTTCTCCGGATCGAGTCCTGCGGCCAGCCAGTCAGTTACCATCTCCTGGATGTTGGACTGCAACTCCGACGTGTTGGCGTATTCTGTGGTCAGCATGTGCCAGTCCGCCACAAAATGGTAACTTTCGTATCGGTCCTGGAGCTTGATCCAGTTCTGCAATGCCCCTACCAGGTTTCCCAGATGCAATTTTCCTGTGGGCCGCATGCCGCTGAGCACCCGCGGCTTCTTATATTCAGGCTGTGCCATATGATGGAATTCCCGTTGTTTGACTCACAGAAAGACAGCACTCAGCCTGCTGTCCCCCGCAAGGTTCAATTTCCCATCGTAACATAGGCATGGTGCAAACGCGAAGACAGCCGGAACAGGAGGCCTGAGCCAGGGAAGCAGCAAAACAGGCCGGTCCACTGTTCAAATTGGAATCACGATGATGTAAGAATATTAATTGGGCAGATTCGTAGGGGGCCTGAGAGATGGAGATTGTTTCCATTTACGACACGGGCTCGGAAGTGAGCCCATATCACTATGAGAAGCTTGAAGAGGGCAATGTCCTCTTTATCGACCGCATCCCTGTCGAGTTCTCGGAAGACGATTACAATTTCCTGATGAGCCAGCGGGGAACCAGTATGACCGCCCGCAAGAACATCGCGTACCGGCCAGTGCAGGATGTTCTGACCGGAGCCGCCCGGAGCAGTGACCAAGAGAAATTGTACCGGGTCATGAGGAGTTTTTCCCAGCAGGCCGTTCAGTTACTCTCACGACTCCTCGCGCGCTATGCTGCAGGCTGGAAGCTCGATTATGCGAGCCTGCGTCCGTTTGAAGAAGAAGGCCGCGACCTTTCGCTGCACGCTCGAAATGACCTGTTGCATTTCGATGCTTTTCCGACCCGCCCCACGCATGGCGACCGAATCATGCGGTTCTTCATCAACCTCAATCCTACCCGCCCGCGAGTTTGGCTGACCTCCGAAAGTTTTGGGGCACTGGCGGATCGTTTTGCGGAGCAGGCGGGTTTGCTCGCGATGGGCCGGCGCGCCGCTTCGCCGGCCCGGCGTCAACTCGCCAGAATCGGCCGTTTCGCGAACTTGCCGCAGTTCCGCCGTTCGCCGTATGACGTAGTGATGCACCAGTTTCATAATTTTCTGAAGGAAAACGAGGACTTCCAGAAGAACTGTCCGAAGCAGCGCGTGGAGTTTCCGCCGCGGTCAAGCTGGATCGTTTTCACCGACTCCGTCAGTCACGCCGTGCTCTCAGGGCAGATGGCGATCGAGCAAACTTTCATTATTCCGTGCCGCCTGATGGTCCATCCCGAGCAGGCACCCGCCCGCATTCTGGAGCGGATGGCGGGCGTTTCACTCACGTCCTAGGATTGGCGATTTTGATTGGATTCCCGTGCGTCAGCAGGATATTACCCCGCCTTGGCTTTCTTGATTTCCTCAATTAATGGAGGGACGATCTCGAAAAGGTCGTCGGCAATGCCGTAGGTTGAGATTTCAAAGATCGGAGCTTCCCGGTCCTTATTGACGGCGACCACCGTCCGCGAACCCTTCATTCCCACCTGGTGCTGAATCGCGCCAGAAATTCCCAAGGCAACGTAGAGCTTGGGGGCTACGGTCTGCCCCGAGCTTCCGATCTGGCGGTCCATGGGCAGCCAGCCGCTGTCGCAGATGGGCCGCGAAGCGCCCAGTTCGGCGCCCAGTGCTTCCGCCAGCTTTTTGACGAGTTCGAGGTTTTCAGGTTTCTTGATGCCGCGTCCGACTGCCACGATGACTTCCGCCTGGCTCAAGTCGACCGCTTGCTTCGCCTCTCGGAACTTTTCCTGGGGCCTGGTGCGAATGGCTTCCGCGGGAATGGCGATTTCGACTGCCGTGATCTTCGCCTGCGCTGAGCCCCGCTGGACAGAATCTTCCCGAAACGCTCCTGCCTGAAAGGAAATGAAGTAAGGCGGTTTGCCGGTGAACTCCACATCAGCCGAGAACTTGCCCTGAAAGACCTGCCGGACAAAAATCGCCCGCTCGCCTTCGTGGCGATAGCCGAGTGCGTCTCCGATCAGTGCGCGGTCGAGCGAAGCGGCAAGCCTGGGCGCAAAGTCGCGCACCTGGTAAGTGTGGCTGAAAACCACAAAGCGCGGCTGCCGCTGTTCGATCACTTGACGAAGCGCCAGGCTGTAGCCGTCCGCCGTGTACTCGGCAAGTTGCGGCGACTCAACTGTCAGAACTTCCTGAAGTCCAGCCCCGGCAAGTTCTCCAGCCAGTGATCCGATGTTCTTCCCGACGATGGCAGCAATACAACTTCCACCAAAATCCCCGGCAAGATGCTGCGCCGCAGCCACCGCTTCCCATGCGGGCCGCGCCAGCTTGCCTTCCTGATGTTCTGCGTAAACCAGAATTTCGTCAGCCACGATCTTCCGTCCCTTCCAGAATGGGAATTTCCAATCCCTGCTTCCTGCTAGAAAACTCTTGCCTCGTTCTTCAATTTATCGACCAGCCGCGCGGCGATTTCTTTTGGACTGCCTTCGATAAACTCGGCTTGTCCTTTCTTCTTCGGGACGTAGACGCGGGAGATGGCCTGGCGCGGCTTGAGCGCCTCTGCGTCGAGCCCCAGATCCTGCGCGGTCAGTTTTTGAAGCGGTGGAATGTGGCAGCCCCAGCATCTCCGCCAGGATCACGCCAGTCTGTGCAAACCCAAAGTCGTCCGATTGAAGGCCGGTCAGCACCAGGTCGGGATTTTCCCTGCGGATAGCGGCAGCAAGCGCTTGGGCGGTTCCGTGGGCATCGAGGTTTGCGAAGGCCGTATCGTCGAGGTGGAGAGCGCGATCGGCCCCCTTCGCCAGCGCTTCCTTGATGGCCTGAGTAGCGCGAGCAGGGCCAAGCGTGCAAACAACCACTTCGCCTCCCTGTTTTTCCTTGAGCCGCAGACCCTCCTCGAGCGCGTAAATATCCGGCTCGTTCACTTCGAAGCTGATGTCGCTTTCCTGAATCCAGTTCGAGGCGGTATTCACCCTCAGGATGGCATCGCGGGAAGCAACCTGTTTGAGACAGACAATGATTTTCACTTGGAACTTTCTCCCGGTAGAAGACTTCAGTACAGCGTGAATCTGCTATTCCGAATAGCGCTTGAACAGCAGAGCCGCATTGGTGCCGCCGAACCCGAATGAATTTGAGAGGATGTAATTGACGTTGGCCTTGCGGGCCTGGTTTGGAACGTAGTCCAGGTCGCAGTCCGGATCCGGGTTTTCGTAATTGATTGTGGGAGGAATGATCTGGTCTCGCAGAACTAGTGTCGAGATGCCCGCCTCAAGTCCTCCTGCTCCTCCCAGCAGATGGCCAGTCATGGACTTGGTTGAGCTGATCGCCATTTTCCGTGCGTGTTCACCAAAGACCTTCTTGATTGCTTTTGTCTCCAGCCTGTCGTTGTAAGGTGTCGAGGTTCCGTGCGCGTTGATGTAATCCACCTGTTCGGGCAGTACCTTCGCGTCGCCAAGCGCAACCTGCATCGCCCGTACGGCTCCATCAGCGTCCTCGGCAGGTTGGGTGATGTGAAAGGCGTCGCCGGAC
>JARRJI010000034.1:0-15466 GCA_037379595.1 Acidobacteriota bacterium
AGAGTATTAGGGACGTGAAGAGATCCGTTATCGCACCCCGGACATGTGGTCCACAGCGCCGAAGGAGGTCACGATGGAGCAGTGCATGGAACAATGGACAGAGAAGATCGCCCAGGCAGTGTCGGCAGTCTTTCAGTCAATGATCGGAAGCAAGCTTGAGCAATCCGACGGAGAAATGGATCCCGGACAGCTTGGTCTGACCGCTGTTATCGGACTCACGGGCAGTCCTGCCGGCATTCTCACTGTCAGCAGCAAATTCGCTGCCGCTTCAAAGATTGCCGTGCGAATGCTGGGCAATGAAATGTCCGGTTCCGAAGAATATGCCCGCGACGCCCTCGGCGAGGTCTGCAACATGGTGGCTGGCAACCTGAAATCGTCTCTGCCGAAACCTGAAGACCGTTGTCAGCTCTCGGTCCCCACCGTGATCAGCGGCGCAAACTACCAAATCAAGTCCCTGCTCTATGGTGAGAAACATTCCGTGACCTTCCGCTTTGAAGGGGAGCCCATCCTGATAACCCTCCAGATCCAGCACTGACGGCAACCGCTCAGAACGACTTTCGACACACGAGGAAAACATCGGTGGCACCGCCCTGCCTAAAATCGAGGGTTGCCTGGGGATGCACGATAAATCGAACCCGCGATTCAGGACGGGCGTCTTCTTCTGGATGTCCCCGGGCTCAATAGCGCGTACGCGCGCACTGCCGAACGCAGAATTCGGAATCAAATGGCACACTCCCGCATCAAGATGACGGTTGACCCCTGCGCACATCCATTGGCGGGCTCCGGTTTCGGCCGGACAAACAAGCACGATCAAAGAGAAGTCCCCAGGCGTCCGCGGGCCATCCGGACCAAAGCCCATCAACGTAAGGTGATTACCGTCGAGCCTGAGAGAGATGGCACGCCTGGGGGGACTCGAACCCCCGGCCTACAGATTCGAAGTCAGAATAAGCACGCTGATTCTAAAGAATATCAACGACTTAGCTCTGCAGAATCCGGACAAGTCGGGCAAGATCCGCAACCCAGCCGCAACCGAAAATCAGGTTCAATTGTGCACGCTCCAGCCCAGTTAGGGGGAACCGCTGCAGTTACTGCAGCACGATCCCCCATCGCAGCGCTCATCAAGTCCGAACACAAATGAAGGTCTCCTCCCGGGCGGCTAGCAATCCCAAGAGGGTAGGTTCAGTTTGCACTAAGGCATACATCGCATTTAATCGTTCGAAGGCAACGCTGGTTCCTCGGTCGCCTCGAGATAGGACTGCGGTCAGTCTTTTCGGTGGGGGCGTTCACGTTCAACGGTTGCGAGAAAGATCGCAGCAACGACAACACAGGTCGCACCAACGAACTCAAAACCTGACTCTTATCGTGCCACTCAGCGTGGACCACGGGTTGAGGCGTGCTCGAGCGGATGTCCCATTGGGGCGGACAGGGATGGCGATTGGCTTCTCTCAATGCCGAGTACAAAGGTGCAACTTCCTTGTTCACTTGGCTAGGATCCTTCCTGCACAACAGGGAACAGTCCATGCACGTGAAAGGTGTGTTCCAAGGCGCCCATGCGGCGAGCAGTTCGGTGATCGGGACCGGATTCGCCAGCTTCAAAATCGCCACGATCTGTTTGGCAGGAATGCTCCTTTTCTTCGTGGCAAAACCCGTCCTCTTCCCGAGTCTGGATTTTGCCTTAGACGAACCTTCCCCCTGGCCCAAAAGCTCGAGTTCCCATCGAGGAACGCAGCGATATGGGGATTGAATGAACAACACGCACACAATCCCATTTCGACCGCGTCTTCGACGAGAACGTATTCGGCCTAGAGCGAGCAGGACATAGCATAGTTTGGACATCCCCCTCTCAGCTGCAATGGCTGCAATAGACATGCAAATTGCGCGCTATTTCCCGGAAGCCGACGGTGCCGGCTGGAAGCGCTTCATGCCTGCCCAGGACCATCACTCCCCTAGGGACAATCCGCTCCTGAAGCGCTTTCGAGATTCCGGCTTGGAGCGCATCATCGAAGTACGTGAATGCTAAATTGCGGCATAAGACAAGGTCGAAGAGTCCATCAGGTAGCTTCATACGGATTTCCAGCTGCTGGAACCGTACGCCCGTTCGATACTCAGTCCGCAAGCAAAAACGCCCTTCGCGCGCCTCAAACGCGAGTTCGATCCACGGTGCCGGCAGATCCCTCAGACTTCCAAATGGATAGCAGGCTTCCGCGGCCCGGTCCAGTTGACTGGCATCGATGTCCGTAGCAAGTACCTCCAATTTCACGTCAGGAAACCGGGATTGCAGAGAGAGCTGCCATAAGAGCATCAACGTATAAGGCTCCTCACCGGCGCAGCATCCTGCGCTCCATGCACGGATACAACGGGAACCTTTCGCCAGAGCTGCTTGGGCAATACTCGGGAACGCCGTACCCGCCAGGAAGTCGAATATTGCGCGGTCCCTATAGAAGCGAGAGATTGGAATCCAACAGACTTCATCCAGGCGCGCCCACTCTTCGGGATGCGTCTCAAGGTAGGTTCGATATGCGAAGACGTTCAGCAGGCCAAGGCTCTTCAGGCGACGGGTCACACGCTTGCATACGCGGCGGCGAATCTTACGAAATCCCGCCCACCGCATATGCAGTTTAGGCAGCGCCCACTGGAGGAAGGCGACGCACTCGGTGTCTTGCATGCTCACCCTGGAAGGGACGGTGTTGATGAGTTCCTTCTTCTTGTCCCTTTGAGTGTGTTCAGACGGTGTATGTTCAAAAGTAACTGCATGATCAATATTCACTAATGCGCTTAGAGAAGCACATTACGATCGCACTAGCCCACTATACCGTGCGAGCCTTCCGTTGTTAACCCGCGGAAGGCGCCCCGTCATGCCGCCTTCAGAATCGTCTCTCTTAGGCTTGCATTCAGCGACCTTGCTCACATCAAACGGAGGCAAAAAGGGGTGACCTCCATCACTGCCAAAGGCATCGGCTGATGGTCGAATGAAAAGTAGTCAACGGGTTGCGGGAGCTGCAAAAAATGCTTACGCAAAACCGCATCAGCGCCGCTGAAAGAACCACAAGCCAAGCCCAACTTGGGGCCGTGGTAGATGTTCATGGCCCGGTTGTTAAGATCGCATGCGATATCCTGCCTCCCATTCACAGGGCTCTCTATGTCAGGGGCCCGGAAGATGTCTACATCCTGGAGGTTTATCAGCATCTTGACAGCCGACACGTTCGCGCGTTGACACTGCATCGCCCCTCCGGCATGCAACGGGGGATGCCGGTTTTCGACACGGGCGACACGATTCGAATTCCCGTGTCGTCAGGCTGTCTCGGCCGCCTTCTTGATGTTTTTGGCAACCCGCTGGACGGCGGCCCTCCCTTGGAGGCGGAAGGATACCGGAATATTCTTGCCTCTCCGCCACCGCTCTCTGAAACCCGGAGCAGCCATGAGGTCCTTCAAACGGGCATTAAAGTGGTGGACCTGCTCTGTCCTTTCATCCGAGGTGGAAAGACTGGTTTGTTTGGGGGAGCTGGAGTGGGGAAAACCGTCCTGATTATGGAGTTTATGCACTCGATTGTGACCCTCCATCGAGGCGTCTCCGTATTCGCCGGAGTGGGAGAGCGAATCCGGGAAGGTCACGCACTCTGGCGGCAGATGACGGCTGCGGGAGTCATGCCGAGGACGCTCATGGTGTTTGGCCAGATGGACGAATCTCCTGGAGTGCGATTCAGGGTGGGCTTGGCTGCGCTCACGTACGCCGAGTACCTACGCGACACTCTTCAGGGAGAAGTCCTGTTCCTGATGGATAACATCTACCGGTTTGTCCAGGCTGGTTGTGAAGTCTCGGGACTATTGGGCCGGATCCCGGCGTCGGTCGGCTACCAGCCCACACTCATCACTGAGATCGCCCAACTCGAGGAGCGCATCACTTCCACACTGAAGGGTGCCGTCACTTCCGTACAGGCAGTTTACGTACCGGCCGACGACATGACGGACCCAGCGGTGAGCGCCATCCTGAGTCATCTTGATACTGTTGTGGTCCTTTCACGCGCACAGGCTAGCATCGGCATTTACCCGGCAGTTGACGTTCTGCAATCGAAAAGCAAGTTCAATGACAGGTATTCGCTGGGAGACCGCCATTACGCAATAGCGCAGGCGGTTCGCGAACACTTAGCTCGTCATCGCGAGTTGGAAGATATCATCACCATGCTGGGGATGGAAGAACTCTCTCCTCAGGACCAACGTGTGGTAAGGCGGGCCCGAAGACTGCAGAACTATCTGACCCAGCCTTTTCACGCGATCACAGAAGAGTCCGGCTTGAAGGGCGTGTCGGTGCCCCTGGCGCAGACGCTCTCGGACTGCGAATCGTTTCTTCGGGGCGCGTACGATGACGTTCCGGAGGACCGATGTTACATGCGCGGTTCGATGTAGCCGAAAAGCGGACGAATTGAGTCATGAAAGAATTTCCAGTTTTGCTACACAGTTCGACTTCCTCGGAGCGGCTCGAACACGTGATCAGCTTTGTCGGCGAGGATGACTCCGGCAGCTTTGGCCTTCTTGGCGGTCACGCCAGGATGGTGAGTTGCCTGAACTTCGGCCTGGCAAGAATCCGCTACACGAACGGCGAGGTGGAATATATTGCTCTTCCAGGAGGACTGATCTACTTCGTAAATAACGAACTGTGCCTTGCCACCCGGCAGTACTTCCGGAGTGGTGATTATGAGGAAATGTCAAATGTCCTGGACAGCCAGCTTGCTATAGAAGAAGAGAGCCTGCGAGGCATCCGCGAGAGCCTGCGCCGTCTCGATGAGTCAATTCTGAAACGCATCCTGAGTCTGAGAACTTTGGGTGAACTATGAAATCGCCGGCGGCCAACCACGAGAAACTGCGGCAAACCGTCCGTAAGCGAGTCGGGCGAATCAAGAAAGCCGTAGCCGAGCGGCCCACAGTTTTTGCTCAGACCATCTACCTGGGCACCCTGGGATTAGTTTTTATTCTCCCCGTTATTGCTGGAGCTTATTTGGGAGTCTGGCTGGACGCCAGGCTTCAAGGGTATTCGGTAAGTTGGACCGTCACCATGATCCTGCTCGGCGTGTTCGTCGGCTCCGTCAACGTTTACCTGCTTGTGAAGGAATAAAAGCGATGGGAAGTTCCGGGTTTCTAAGAGATGTCATTTGGAGGGTCGGTCCAGTCGAAATCACTGCCAGCGTGGTGACCACCTGGATCGTCATGCTGGCACTTGGAGTTTCCGCCTGGATACTGACGCGCAAGCTGAGAGAATCCCTGATGGCCCCGCGGCGGATTGTCCTCGAAGGGGTTGTCACCGCCCTTATGAATGCCGTCGAAGACGTCCTCCCGGGTGGGACGGAGTTAGTGTTTCCCTTCATTGCGACCCTGTGGATCTTCATTTTGACCGCGAACCTGACAGGACTGATTCCAGGCCTCAGTTCTCCAACGGCGGACCTGTCAGTAACCGGAAGTCTGGCTTTCGTCGTATTCGCGTCCGTTCATTGGTTCGGAATTCGGGCAGAAGGACTGGGCAACTATCTTCGCCATTACATCAGGCCGAATCCCATCATGCTACCTTTTCTCCTGATCAGCGAGGTCTCACGCACGATTGCGCTGGCAGTGCGACTCTTCGGAAATATAACCAGTCTGGAACTTGTAGCGTTTCTGGTGGTCATGATCGCCGGGTTATTGGTACCGATTCCCTTGCTTATACTGCACATCATTGAAGCCGTCATTCAGGCCTACCTGTTCGGCATGCTGGCGCTCGTCTACATCGCCGGAGGTATTCAAACACAGGAGGTACGGCGGCGGAAAGAAAGGGAGGCCTATCAGCAATGACAGACATGCATTCGTTTGTGACGTTGTCCACTCTGGCGTGTGCAATTGGTATTGTGCTTGGAACAATGCTGCCAGCTCTGGCCATGGGCCGGGCTCTCAGCCAGGCACTGGAAGCTCTGGCGCGCCAACCCGAAGCCGAGAAGAGTATTTCGAGGACGTTATTTATCGGATTAGCGATGATCGAATCCCTGGCCATCTACTGCCTGGTCATCATCCTCATTATTCTCTTCCGGAACCCCTTGATCAGCTACTTGCTGAAGCCCTGAGGAAGGAAAGGAAGGTGCGGCCGTGCAGTTGAGCGTTTCCACCTTCATAATTGAAATTGTTAATTTCATCGTGCTCGTGTGGCTGTTGAACCGCCTCCTCTATAAGCCTGTTCGTAATGCCATTGAAGACAGGCGCAAGGCCGTCGAGTCCACACTGCTTGAGGCAAAAAGCGCCCGTGCCCAGGCGCGCGGACTCCAAATAGAGTATGAGGATCGCCTTCGGTCCTGGGAGAGAGACAAAACGACGAAGCAACACGAGTTTGAACTCAGCCTGGCGGAGCAGAAGACTCATGCATTAGCAGCCCTCGAAGACGCCTTAGCCAATGAAAGGGAAAGACAAAGGGTCCTGGACGAGCAACGAAAAGCAGCCCTGATACAAAAGCAGGAAGAGGAGGCCCTCCGGATCTCCCTGAGCTTCTGCAGCCGGCTACTGGCCCGGGTCGCCGGACCCGAATCAGAGAAAAAGATCATCAACCTGTTTGTTGAGGATGCTCGAAACCTGCCTCAAGACAAAATCCAGGAACTGAGAAGCGGATTTAAGGATCGTGACGCGGAGCATGCGGAGGTGAAAACAGCCTACCCCCTCAGCCAGAGCCAGAGGGATGCGCTTAGCGGGGCTCTGCGTAACCTGGCCGGAAAGGAAGTCCCGTGCCGCTTCGGGGAAGATCCAGCCCTGATGGCAGGAATTTCCGTCACCCTAGGACCGCTGGTTCTGCGGGCCAATCTCCGCGATGAACTTGAGGCCTTTGCCCAGGTGAGCCACCTTGAGCGCTGAACTTGCAAGCACAGAATCGCCTTTGGCCTCCCGAAGGGACTGGCTTAAGCACTACAACTTTACGGTTCGCGCTACAGAGCTGGGCAGTGTTGTTTCAGTTGGCGACGGGATTGTCTGGATTCGCGGCCTCCCGTCCGCAGCCATCGATGAAATCCTGAACATGGAGGACGGAAGCCGGGCGATGGTATTCCACCTGGCCGAGGACCTGGTAGGAGCTATCCTGCTGGAACAGACAGAGAAGCTCGCTGCCGAATCGAAGGTTTTTCACTCCGGTTTCCATTTGAGCATCCCAGTGGGCGATTCGCTTCTTGGCCGCGTCGTTGATCCCCTGGGCTATCCCCTGGACGGGGCGGGCCCGCCGCCATGCGAAGAACGCCGGAAACTTGATGTGCTCTCGCCTCGCATTTTGGAGCGCGACTTTGTCAGTCGGCCTCTGTATTCCGGCAACAAGATCATCGATACACTCATTCCCATCGGCAAAGGGCAGAGACAGTTGATGATCGGCGACAACGGCCTTGGAAAGAGCACGCTGGCCCTGGATATCGTGATCAATCAGAAGGGAAAGAACGTGCTCTGCGTTTACGTCCTGATTGGGCAGAAGCGTTCCAGCGTGATGAGCACGATCCAAACGCTGAGGGAGACGGGAGCAAACGAGTACACCGTTGTTGTTGTTGCTGACGCCTCCGCACTGCCGGGACTCCAGTATCTGGCGCCTTTCGCAGGGACAACGATTGCTGAAGCCTGGATGCGGAAAGGGATGGACACACTTGTAATCCATGACGATTTGACAACTCATGCGGATCGTTACCGCGAACTTTCTCTCCTGCTGCGAAGACCGCCAGGGAGGGAGGCTTATCCAGCAGACATCTTTTATTTGCACTCTCGCCTCCTTGAGCGCTCGACATGCCTTTCGCCCGAAATGGGAGGCGGAAGCCTGACGGCGCTGCCGCTGGTGGAAACCAAGGAAGGAGAACTCGCCGCTTATATTCCGACCAATCTCATTTCGATTACAGACGGCCAGATATATTTCAGCGAGAAACTCTTTTCCAGCGGCTTCACTCCGGCCATCGATATAACAAAATCCGTGTCGCGAATCGGCGGCAAAGCCCAGCACCCGGCAATCCGCGGAGAAGCGAGACGAATGAAGCTCGATTATCTGCGCTTCCTGGATCTGGAGGTCTTTACTCGCTTCGGCACCAAACTTGAAAAGTCCATCGAGCAGCAAATCAAACGCGGCCGACTTTTGCGGGAAATTCTGAAGCAGGATCAGCTTTCGCCTCTTCCTATCGAGTTCCAGATGGCCTGGCTGGTGGGATTCAACAGAGGGCTTTTCGACGACGTCAGTCTGGAAGAGATTCCGGTTTGTCTCAAGCATCTCTCCAGCCGCGTCCAGGAGAGCGGATTAACACTCTCTTCGCCGCAAGAGCAGTGGGAAGGCTCTGTCAGGTCATGGTTTGCAGAATGGATTGAGACAAACAAGAGGGCGGTCGATGACCAAAAAGCGTGAGCTGAAAGAGCGAGTTGAATCATTAGGTGATGTCAGGGACATCCTGGCGGCGATGAAGAACCTCTCTCTGGTTGAGGTTGCGAAACTCAACCGCTTCATTGCAACCCAGCGGCAAGTCGTCCACGTTTCCGAAGAAGCAGCGGCCGATTTCTTAAGCTTTTTCCCGTTCACGCTGGGGACTCAGGAAAAAACCGGCGGCCAGAGAATCTGTCTGCTGGTGGGCTCAGAGCGTGGCTTTTGTGGAGACTTCAATGATTTGGTGGTCAGGCAATTCAGGACCCTGGAGGAGATCAGCCAGAACCCGGAGCTCGCGATAGTTGTAATCGGCGGGAGACTGGCGGGAAAATTGTCCGACGATCCCCGTGTCCAGTTGGTACTGGCTGCTCCGTCGGCGCCGGAAGAGGTCCCCGGCACCATCGACAATATCCTGAGTTGGCTGGCGGAAGTTACAGAGGCCCGAGAAACCTTGTCCTCTGAGTCGTTGATCGTCGTTTACAACGAAGAGCTTGAAACCGGGGTACAAACCACAGTAATGCGGCCTCTCGAATCTCTCAGCCGGGCTGAGCCCAGACGTTTCCCCTACCCTCCCACCCTTAATCTTCCGCCCTCAAAGTTATTCGTTCAGCTTGCCGACCACTACCTTTTTTCAGTGTTGCACTACTTTTTTTATAGCTCGCTGATGGCTGAACATCGCCAGAGGATCAGGCATATGGACGTAGCCATCCGGCATCTTGAGGAAGGGTTGTCGCGGTTGGCTCGCCGTCTGAATTCTTTGCGACAGGAAGAAATCACCCAGGAGATTGAGGTCATCATGCTGAGTGTTGAAGCGCTTCAGACTGAGATAACCAGTTCCGGCTAGTCGGCCCTAACGGGACAAGAACAAGAAATGAATTCGGGCCCGGGTTTGCTATGACATCTATGGAAGTTTCGCAGTGGGAATCGACAGCAGGTACGGTTCAATTTGCACTCGAGCTAAACGGCAGATGGCAAGGCGACAACGGCCAAAGTGGGTGCCCCAGGCATTATCTGCGGGACCATTCCTGAGGCAAAGTCAAATCGTGCGTGTCAAGAAAGCTCTGATTCCCATCTGAGTAAAAAGCGTTAATGACTTTCACGAGTTTGTCCTTAGCACCTTGTTTTCCCGTGCCTTTTTGCCTTTGAGGCATGTGGAGTTGTATACAGGCGTTATCCTGTTTTCGTGGATATCTCCTGCTGGTCGTACTCTTTGGCACATTGATGCATGTGCTATCCAGTGGGAACGGGAACTGAGCCTATGAGCGACGTTCTGTTGGAAGTCAAGAATTTTAGAGTGGCCCTGGAAGGTTCTCTTGTCCTGTCCGACCTGAATTTCACGGTCGAAGAGGGCGAATTCCTTACAATACTGGGTCCGAACGGATCGGGGAAAACAGTACTGGTAAAGGCGCTTTTGGGCCTGGTGCCCTACGAAGGCGTGGTGAACTGGCACAAAAAGCCCCAAATCGGGTACCTTCCGCAGGGTCTCAATCAGATGTCGGTACGCGACATGCCGCTGACGGTGAAAGATTTTTTCACGCTCAAGAAACTGAAAACTCACGAAGTCCTGAACTATCTTTCTCTCGTCGGGTTGGATAAATCCGTCCTGAACAAGAGGGCGGGTTACCTGTCTGGCGGAGAGTTTCAAAGGATGCTGGTCGCGTGGGTTCTCGCGACGCGTCCAAACGTGCTTTTTCTGGACGAGCCCACAACGGCCGTGGACATTGCCGGCGGTGAGACGATCTATTCACTCTTGAGAAACATCTGGCGAGAACAGAAGCTGACCGTCTTTAATGTCACCCATGACCTGAACATCGTGTTTGCGCACTCCACGCATGTCCTTTGCCTTTCAAGGTTCAGACACCCTTGTTACGGCGTTCCGAAGGAGGTTTTGACCCCGGAGGTATTGAGTGATGTTTACGGAGCCGATGTGAAGTTTCACACGCACTAAGGGGCTTTGACCGATGACATACCAACTGGTTCTGAGCCTGATCAGCGGAGTCTTTATTGCCGGTGCCGCCGCATACCTGGGAACTCTGATGCTATCGAAGAAAATGGCTGTGGTGGCTGGACCCTTGGGGCACCTGGCGCTGCCCGGAGCCGCGTTGGCCCTGGTCTACGGATTCAGCATTTCCCTGGGTGCATTTCCGTTTGTCGTGGTAGGAATCCTGCTGATCTGGCTGCTGGAGATCAGGACAAAACTTCAGATGGAAGCCCTGACGGCCATCGTCTTCGCCACCGGTGTGGCGGCTGCCTTTCTTTTCCTGCCCATTGATAAGGCACAGGCCGCGTTGATTGGTGACATCTCCAAAGTGGGAATTCATGCAACGGTCGCCGCCGTCGTTTTAGGCACAATCGTTTTCATTGCTATTAACCGCAGCTACCCGGAAATCATGCTGATCAGCATTCACGAGGATCTGGCAAAAACCGAAGGGATCAACGTGAAGCTTTATAACCTTCTCTACTTATCGGCCATTGCTATCATCGTCGCTCTGGGAGTTGATCTGGTCGGCGGCCTCATGACTGCCGCGTTAGTTGCCATTCCCGCCGCAGCGGCAAGGAATGTGAGCAGAACGCTTGCCCAGTACGGCCTTGCTGCGGGGGCATGCGGTATCATTTCCTCAATCATTGGCATACTCTCTGCCACATTCTCCGGCCTCCCGGCGGGTCCGCTGGTAATTCTGACCAGCGGCTTCATTTTCCTGGTTACCGTCACCATGGCAAAGGTGTGAACTCAAAGCCGGTGGATGAAGCGAATTCTCAGACCGGCAAAGCTTTTGCCCTCCAGTTCCGTCTCACCCGCCAGAAGCTAAGGACTTGCGTACAAGCCACCAGAGATGACCCAGTTCACCGCAGAACGCGGCACATGTGCTGTCCCCAGAACGCCGACTTACGCCTCCGTTCCTTTTCCTCATAAAAGGTTACGTTACCCGGATTTTCTTGCCGTTGATGTGGCAGGTGGAGGGTGATATAAACAAATCAGTGGTTGTTACATGCCGTATACAGAGTGAATGAACCGTATCTGTCCCTGCCTCAGATGCGGTGAGCCTACTACTCGGGAGGTCCGCGATGAATGTGTGGCGACCCTCGCGACGTCAGTTTGTGGCCTCAGTAACACGCGCTCCCTGCATATCCTCAATTCTGAATGCCAAACACACCGGAGGTGCACCCATGCAGTCAAAAGGCACAGAAATCGTCCAACTGGACGTGAACGCGTGAGGTAACATCCTCGACACTCGGACATGAGGGCGGAGATTTCGCTTGCAGTTTCGCCGTTGCAGTATCGGCTGTCGCACAAACGAGGGTTGCCGTGTGCTCGGCCAGGAAGTGCCAAAACAGCGGGGGTTCAACTCATGACCAGGGGATTGGTCCGCTTTCGATTTGTACGCTCTGCGTCGGCCCTCTTGCTGGGTGTAGCCATCGGAGGGACGTTGTTCTTCGCAACTGCAGTTAAAGAGGAGTCGGTACCGGTTCCAGCCCGCGACGAGGTGTCGATCGTTACAGTATTCGACAACTATGCAGTGAACTCCGAACTAACCACCAGATGGGGATTCGCCGCAGTGGTTGTGACACCCACCTCCGCGATACTCTTTGACACCGGTTCGGACAGCCGAATCCTGCTGTCCAACATGGCGAAACTGAAGATCAAACCTGCTGACATCCACAAGATTGTCATCTCTCATGTTCACACGGACCATTTGGGAGGACTCAAGGAATTTCTGAAGGTCAACAATAACGTCGAGGTCTATATCCCGGCCTCGTTTCCCGACTCGGTGAGGCAATCGATTACCGCATCCGGCGCCCGCTATCGAAACGTAACCGGCCCCCTGCAAATAGACAAAGGAGTCTTCACCACGGGCGAGATGGGCACAAGCCCGATCGAGCAATCCCTGGTGGTCAACACGAGCCAGGGACTGGTTGTAGTCACGGGGTGCGCGCACCCGGGAATTGCCAGGATCGTGAAAAGGGCCAAAGAAGTGGTGCCGAACCGACCCGTTGCCCTGGTGATGGGCGGTTTCCATCTTGGGGCTGTTTCCGATCAGCAACTGCGTGGACTCATTCAGGACTTTCGCCGATTGGGCGTCAGGAGGGTGGCGCCTTCTCATTGCTCGGGCGATCGGGCCCGCGCACTATTTCAAGCGGAATACCAGGACGATTATCTTCCTGGCGGAGCAGGCGCGATATTCAGATTGGAATGAGCGTCTTAAGGCAGCCGAACAGTGCTCCTTTGCGCATAAGGCAGGCAAGAGAAAAACGCAATCGAATGTGTATCGCTGCCGGCCATTCTAGAAGACCAGAGGGAAAGCCCGGGCAGTTGGACATCCAATTTATGGAATGGAGGAGATTATCCAAATGACTCCTATGCGGCAATCGATCTCCCCGCTTCGCGGCAAACGGATTCTGGTTTGCGGAAAAGGTGGCAGCGGCAAGAGCACTGTCGTTGCCCTCATGACAAAGATTCTGGAGCGAAAAGGGTACGAGGTCCTGGTGCTGGACGGTGACGCTTCTAACCCCGAGGGGCTGGTACGGTTGATGTTCGGTTTGGGTGTAGAGGGTGGACCCAAACCGCTAATCGAATTCTTCGGCGGCGTTGATGCCGTAACCTGTCCAGTCGATGATCCCTCGCCTCTCACTCGAGTCAATGATCCGGATCCAGTTCCAGAGCGCCGGATCGCCCTTTTTAAAGAACTCTCTGCTGAATACTTTCTCCAAAAAGACAGCACGACGTTGTTGCAGGTAGGAAAGATCAAAACCTACGGACAAGGGTGCGATGGACCGCTGGAGAAAGTCGTCAGGGACTTTATGGTGGTAGGCGACGCGGTAAACCTGATCGACATGAAGGCCGGAATCGAACATTTCGGCAGAAGGATACCCGATCGAATGGATGTCGTCCTGGGCGTGCTCGATTACACCCTGGAATCGGTTTCCATTGCGAAAAGGATGGCCGAGTTTTGCCAGGAAGCCGGCATAAGGAATCTCTGGTTGATCCTGAACAAGATCGGATCACAAGAAGTGGAATCCCTGCTCAAGGAAAAGCTGGTGAACCTTCTGGACAAAGTGATTGGCTCCATATCCTACGATCAGGAGCTGATTACAGCGGGGCTGTCCGGCAACGCCCTTGGTGAATGTAAGGCCCTTGGAGAGGTTGAGCATATCGTGGAACAATTGGAACAGGCGGTTTCACTTGCGGGACAAACGGCATAGTGGCTTTCGTGGATGGAAACATCCAAGGGCTTTGAGCGTGAGTCCGGGATTGACTGCGGGATCGGACTTCAGATAACCGAGTGACCGGGAGGCATGATGAACATTACATGCCACTTTGGTAACGTTCTCTATTCTAGTGGGTTATCCAGATATGGATGAGCTGCACGAAGCCCGCTTCTACGAAACACTGCCGGATGGGAGTGTGGTTTGTACCCTCTGCCCCCATAACTGCCATATCGCAGAGGGCGGACGTGGTGCATGTGCCGTCCGCTATAACGAAGGCGGAAGGCTGTACACGCTGGTCTACGACAAGGTTGTGTCGCGAAACGTGGACCCTATAGAAAAGAAACCGCTGTACCATTTTTATCCCGGCTCGACAGCCTATTCCATCGCCACCGTGGGATGTTGCCTGCGTTGCTCCTTCTGTCAGAACTGGGGGATTTCTCAGTGGCCGAAGGAACACCTGCCAAGGCGGCTCGCTCCAAGCGGCGAGATTGAAACCCAGGAGCCCATCTGCCCACTCTTGATGGAACTGGAGGAGGCCATTCCCGGCGAGCGCGTGACGCCACGGGCCGTTGTCGAGGCAGCTCTCGAATCCGGCGCTGCCTCGATCGCCTACACCTACACGGAGCCAACTATCTTTTACGAGCTGTCTTACGATACGGCGGTGCTGGCTCGGGAGCGAGGACTGAAAAATATCTTCGTCACCAGTGGCCATATTAATGAGGCGCCGTTGCGCGAACTAGCCACGGTGCTGGATGCTGCCAACATCGACCTCAAGTACTTCAAGGAAGAAAGCTACCGGCGTATCAGCCGGGTGGGCATGCAGCCCATCCTGGACGCGATCCGGCTTTACCACGACCTGGGTGTCTGGGTCGAGGTGACAACGCTTGTCATTCCCGGCGTCAATGACTCCGATGAGGAGCTCAAGGCCATCGCCGAATTTGTGCATTCTGTCGGCGTCGAAGTCCCCTGGCACGTCTCGCAGTTCGACCCTGCCTATAAGATGCTCGACCGTCCCGTCACTCCCATGGAAACCCTGCGGCGAGCCGGAGACATCGGCCGGGCAGCAGGATTGCGCTATGTTTACGAGGGGAATGTGCCCGGCGAGAAGGGCGAGGATACCTATTGCCATCACTGCGGTTCATTATTGATTGATCGTTACGGATTCTATGTTCGGCACAACCGCCTCCGCAGAGGGTGTTGTCCCGACTGCGGCACGTCGATTGACGGCATCGGCATGAGCGCCTGAGGATACAGGGCCGTCAGGAGACTCTGTTATGTCTGTAGAGATAAGGGGCCAAAAGGTTGAAGGCGGCGGTGAGATAGATCTCGAACAGGCGATGCTCGATCCGGGATCGATATTCGCCAGCCCGGAAGCACTTCGTGACCAGCGTGGCTTAACGAGAGAGCAGAAAATCGAGATATTACGCCGCTGGGCTTATGATGCCAGGCAACTTTCCGTAGCCGAAGACGAGGGCATGATGGGGGGCGAGCCCTCATCGCTGGACGAGATTTTATCGGTGCTTAATTCTCTGGCCGGTGGTTACGACGCGGAACACCGTCCGCCAAAGATGCGGGAAGTCGCCTAAAGGAATTGTACAGAGGATTCGTGGCCTACTGCACAGCCGAGTTTCACAACTGCTCCCCAGCGGTTAAAGAAGGTTCTATTGAAACGGTTTGGACAGATCCTCGGGCGCGTCGAGCAGTTCCCAACTTAAAATGGGCGCCGAGCTTACTCATACAACCTATGTTGCCGTCCTCCTGCTTGCATTTCTCTCGGTATTTACCACGCTGCTGGGCGTTTCACTCGCGATCTACTTCGGCAAAAACGAGCGGGCAATTGCCGTAGGAATAGGATTCTCCGCCGGGATCATGCTG
>JARRJI010000035.1:0-15460 GCA_037379595.1 Acidobacteriota bacterium
TCCAGCTCAACACGCTCGGTAAGGTCGCTCATGATCAGCAAACGTCCGATGACGTAATCATCCTTCCCCAGCAGCGGCACTGTCGAGAGGTTCACAATCAACGAGCGGCCCTTCGCATTGTTCAGACTGAACTTGTAAAGATTCAATGACCGATAGGGTTCAGTGTGCTGGGGCAATTGGGAAATCAATTCCAGCGGAAAAACCTCGGTCAGCCGTTTTCCCTCGGCCTCCGCGCTGGAAATTCCATAAAGCCTCTCCATGGAAGAATTCCAAGACTCAATCCGCTGTTCCGGATTCCACGCAACGATTCCGGCGTCGATGGACTCGATAATGTTTTCGCTGAAATCCTTCAACGCCTGGTATTCGAGAGCCTTGCGCTCGAGCGACTCGTACAGCCGGGCGCTTTCCACCGCCATGGCTACGTAGCCTGAAACCGTTCGAAGCAGGTCGACGTCTTCGCTGGAGAGGAAATCGTCGTCCTTCGTCTTTCCCAGGCCCAGGTATCCCAGCGTGCTTCCCTTGACTTTCAGAGGCAGATAGTAGTGCAGACCCAGCCTCTCAATGGTCAACCGGGCGCTGGGCGTGAAATCAACAGGGTGTTTGATGCTTTCAAAGAAAAGGTAGCCCTTCCCCGCTTCAACCTGCGCGGGATCAAGGAAACTCAGGTCGAGCTGGTCACCAAAGGTGATTCCTCGTGATTTGGCCAGATAGGGCTCGCCCGAGCCGGACATGAGGAACGCGGCCACACGGTCCACGCCCAGCGTTTCCGCGAGCCGCTCAACCGTTTCGTCCAGCAGAGTACCGACGTGGACCTGCGAGCCGAGATCACGCGCAAAATCCTGCAAAGTCCTGCGGTAATCATAGCGTTCGCGGTTGAAAAAACGCTCCAGCCGTACCTGAATCCGGGTCACCATGGGCTGGAACAACAGAGCCGTGATCACAATCGCCAGAAGCCAGCCGCCGCGGGTGGTAATCAGCTCGTTGTTGCGGAAAAAGTCGGCGAAGAGAAACACCAGCCCGAAGTAAAACCCGATGATCGCCGCGGTCGCCAGGGTGTAGGCGATCCCACGGCGGAAAATTATGTCCACATCCATCAGGCGGTAGCGCACAATCGCATAACCAAACGTGAGCGGCAGCAACACCAGCGAGAGAACGGAGAGTTTCATCCACTCCGCCGGGATAAATCCCATGCCCAGGAAATAGGGGACAGCATACAGAGCCACGAAAGGAACCACCGAAACGGCGCTCCCCCGCGTGAGCCATTTCAGTTGCTGTTTTGCCAGCGGAGATCCTGCGCGCCGGTAAGAACGGAAGAGTAAGAAAACTCCGGCCGCAAAGTAAAGGGCAAGATGGCCCATCTCCAGGCTGTCGAGCAGCCAGCGGATCGAAAGCATCGGCAGGGATAAAGTCACAAACCCCGTCATGATAAGCGCGTGTACTGCCAGAAGAAACGCGGCCGGCGCGTAGAGAACAGGAAGAATGTGGGGCCGCCGCCGGACAAATTCGGGCTTCTCGGGAAAAGTCAGGCAAAAATGCAGGAAAATGGCGGGCTGGAGCAGAAGCGCCACCACGTTGAGCCAGTAAATGGACGAGTCAAAAAGATTCAGCTTCCCCGTGTAGGAAAAACAGTAGACGACAAACGACACCAGGCAGAAAAGGTAGAAATGCAGCGATTTTGCGGCCGACCAGCGGCGCAGAAAAACGAAAGCACCTATGATCAGGTAGAGGAGCCCGACAACCTCAAGATAATCGTGAAGGGACCGCGAAGCATCCTGGGGAGCAAGGATAACGGTAGTCGCATAGGATTCTCCACCTCGAACCAGTTCGTACGTGACGCGCGACCACACACCCGTTTCAAAAATGTCGCGTTCCGCTTCGACAGTCGTCTTGACCGGTCGGCCGTTGATCGACTCGAGGATGTCTCCGGTCTGTATGCCTGCCCGCTGCCCCGGTGAATTTCGGGCTAAGCTCCATGCTTCCAGCCCATCTGGCGTCGTCACCCAAGAAACTCCGTCGGTCGGAAGTTGGTAGATTCTTCTTTGCTGGAAGTTGATGATGGCAAAAATGACTAGCGCCACGCTCACTATCGCAAGCAGGAGGGTCAAAAAGCGATATGGAGCCCGAATGCTCATTGCAGTTCCGCTAATCCATCTTGAAGCAAGCACTTAACAAAAAAACGTAGCAAGTTTCGTTCCTTGTCAAAATCTCCAGTTTTATCCTGGTTTTCCTTGTATCTTCAACATGTTTTGCAAGTTATCCCAAGGTCCTCAAAGCACAACTCTATGAGATTTGGAATATCTAATATGATAAACCGTAGAATCCAAATTACTGTGTGACCACCTGCACTTCTACCTGAGGGCCGTCAATCTCAGGACTTGGGTATCTGTACACCCCTAACGGTATGCGGAAGAGATCCCAACTTCGATCTCAAAACTGGACAGCAAACCCACCGCGGATCGTGCGGTAGGCCGGGGTGAGCGTGACGGACCTACCGTTAAGCTCCGGTAGCCCGACAGAGCCCTGTCCCAGCAAGTTTCTGAAATCGGCTATGGCCACGACCTGTATGGGCAGCATGTCAATTTTGGGAAGGGGCTGGCGGACCTGCAGACCCCAAAAAGGCTGGAAGTCCATACGGGTCTGTCCATACGGATCAACAATGGTTATACGCCCAGCGGGAAGCCAGCTATAGGTAGTGACAACCCGGGTCCTCAAACGCGGAAGCACGGTTGAAAACCTTCCTGAGACGGACTGCGTAAACTCACCGCGCAGAAGGTCGGACAAGTCTTGCGCATCGGAAACAACACCACCGCCGGCACCTGCGGATGGGCGGGCGGCTAAAGCACTGCCGACGGCATACATGATGCCAACTTCTGTGTGCCGGCCAAGGGCCCTCGCATAAGTGACGTGCCCTCCGGAAGAACCGTAATTCCCGGCATTCAGCATCGCCCTGTTCCCCGCGGAGCTGACTAGGGCATTACCCGTTGACGCCCAATCCGCCAGTTCCTGCGAACTGCCCATCCCCCAAACCGCCACGTCTTGAAACCCATCGTGATAGGCGGCAATTTCAATGCTGGACTTCGCGCCGAGGCTGCGGTCCAGGCGGATTTCAGCATGCTTGGCTTCCGTGAGCCGCGGCCGGAAATTGCGCAAGGTCACGTTTGGAAAGGCATTGAGCTCGCCGACGCGATGAAGCAGTGTACCCGGCTGCTCCGGGCTGGCAGCGCCGTAACTCAGATTCAAGACAGTGGAGGGATTAAGCCGATAGGCAAGGCTGACCTCCGGCTGCGCGGTGCCTGTCTCATGCACAGAATCCAGGTATCGCATTTCAAAGCCCGCAGTCAGAGTCAGTGCATCCGAAAGCTGTCGGACCTGCGTATAGCGCAGCACCATTCCACGGGAAACTGCAGACCCGTGTTCCGTCGATGAAGAAACGGGAAACCCATTCCCATCCAGGTTCAACTGGTGAACTGCAAGAGTAATCTCCTCGTCATTTTTCTTGAGGAGACCTCGCCGGTAGTCGGCAATAACCGATTGCCCGCCAAAGTCACCTTGGCTGACGGAACCCGCCACGAGAACGTCGGAGTTCATGTCCAAAGGATGCAGGTAAGCGAAGACGGTGGCCGTTCCAGGGTCCCGGGATAGCCCGTCGCTATCTCCCGTTCCCGGCACCAATGCGACCAGACGACGTGCCGGAAGAGGCCTGCGTTTGGCAGCATGTTCACGGCTGCCGCTGGCGCTCTGGTAGCGGAGAATGGGGCGGGTAGAGGCCGACGTGCGCAGAATCCATTTCCATTGGCGCCCCCAAACGCGAAAGTCACGCGCGGTGTGCTGCCAATGGAGGCCGGAAAAAATATCGTCTAAAGCAAACGTTTCCTGCGTGGTCTTCCCTGGCTGAACCTGCACTCCGTTCCGGAATACAGGCAGCCTTGCCGGTGAGATGACCTGGAGGGTATACCAGCCGGGGGTTACGCTGCCAATTGTGAAACGGCCTTCAGCGTCCGTAAAAACGCGGCTGATAGAGCCTTCCAGCAGGCCCTGAGAGGCATCAACCCCTGGACCGGTCAACAGGACCGTCGCACCCATGAGGGGGTGCCCTTCGGTATCCGTCACTTTACCCGACACCCGGCCGTATTCAGCGCCAAAGCCCTGGGCAACTGCCAATACGATGCAGAAAAACACTCCGGCCGAGATAAATTCCGTGCGCAACATGGGATTATTGGAGCGCCGCATTTTGCCTCGATTAAAGTTTTTCGAAGATACCCGCTCCGGTCATCAACTCATCATCGACGCCGGATTTCACTTTCGAACCTGGAAATTCGCCGTTCGCGTATCCGTCTGATGTTTGACGTTGTCGGTAACCTTGATCTGCACAGTATATTTCCCAGGTGGAAGCAGCTTGACTGGCATCGTCTTTTCCAGGGTCACCTGCTCGGAAGCGTCCTTAATACTGGCCGCTGTCTGCGACTGGTCTAAAATCGCCTTGCCGTCCTTCAAAATCTGATAGTTAATATCCGCCGACGGCCGGTGCGTTGTTGGATCAATCCCCAAATTGTAGACCTGCATGTAAATGCCTAGATTCTGGGTCGCGTTAAAGACTTTATTGACGTTGGGACGCACCTTCGTCCCCCCAATGACAAAGGGTCCCGAGCCCACCGAAGCCGTGGGCAGCGGCTGGATCAGATCAGCAAGGATCAGCGAACTCGTGGTGAGCTTTTCGCTGCCGTACTGCGGCACGACAATCCCCAGGTTTTCCGATCCCATGTGACCACTGTGGTCATCCTTAACCACAATGCTCAGCTTGTAACGCCCCGGCGCCAGATAGACCGCCTTCTGGTATACCTCTTTCTGGTTTACGTATTCCTGGAAACCGTGCTGCGGAACGTCTGCTGAGACGCCGTCTTGAAAGGTCGTGGCAACCCGGCCACCAATCGTCGTGAGCTGCCCATAGATGTCAACGACGGCGTGCATCACTCCGTCCTTGTTTTCAAATTGCAGCTCGTGATTCGGAATCTGAATCGTAATCGGTGTCAGCACGGTGTTGTCCGTGATCTTGAGATAGTCGACACGAACACTGAAAGGCAGGAGCTGCGCGGACACCGTCGAAGTGACCATCGTCTTCAAATCTTTGAACTGGATGGCCGGAGGCTGGAAAATCTTCGCGTACATGTCCAGCCGGGTAAACTCGTCATACTTCGAGCCCATGATGTTGGAAGTCACCATGGCTCCGCCGCTGGCCCCGTTGCCGCCGTTCAGGGTGCTGGGATTAATGACCAGATTCGGATTCCAGATCGGCCCGATGGAAACCCCTCCCTGGCATCCCGACATGTCACCGGGCACTTGCGCCATTGCGTCTTTCTCACAGGGGTTCATCGTGAGGTGATATTCGCCGGTCATCGTGGGATCGACAAACTCAAGCTCCACGTTCTCGCCAATTCCCGGGATGTAATGATAGGTCCAGTCCTCAAACGGATACGTCGTCATCGTGGTGGAAGCCCCGGGACCCGTATAGGGCATCTCGGTGGGGTTCGCCACGTATGTACCGCCGCTCGGGTGTGATTCAACTTCGTCCGGCGGACCGTACATGATATAGATCCTGCCACGATCTGTCCGCCATCCGGGAATGCCGGAAGCATAGTGCTCGTTCGCATAGGCAATACGGCGGTAAAATTCTTCCTTAAAGGTGTTTTCAGGCGAGCCGGGGCTGGGATTGCGACGTCGCCAGAATTCTTCGATAAAACGGTCGCGTTCGTCGTCGGTGGTGAGCTTCTTGAATGCAGCTCGTTCCTGCGGCGTGATGATGTAGGAAATCGGCCCATTAATCCATTTCTTATATGGGCTCTCCATCTCCTTCCGGATTCGCTTCTGGCGACGGCGCTCTCGCTTGGTGAGCTTGTTGCCGTTGTCCTTACCGGCGAGAGCTGGCAGGGCACACGCTCCCAGCATGCTTGCTGCCACCAGAATTACCGGAATCAGCCGGATCGCATAATTGCGCTTCTGAGAGCCGTCTAGCCTTGTCCCCGACAAATGGGTCCCCCCCTTCTGCACCTGGAAGATCATAACTGAAATTGTATTTTTCGAAAATGAGAAAGTCAACTAATTCCCGTCCGCAAAGTTCATCTTGGCGGCTTGCTTTCCCGTCGAATTTAGTGATGTCATTTTTCCCCGAAGGGTGGCCCGCAAACCCGCCCATCTTCCAAAAGAATTTCGAGCACCCTCTGTGGGAACCCCTGATGGCAGCGGGTGGCGGGTCTCAGGCGGCCTCTGTTTGAGTGAGAATCTGTTTATTCCTGCACACTCAGGTTGTAGAATAATATCAAGGCAGACTCCGTCGGGAATATCAGTAAGAAGGAAATCTCCTGCCGGAACACGCCAAGTTGTCCGCTATGAGCGCAGGAGTGGAACCTTTCCCGCCGGTCAAACGTATATTACTTGTAACAACGAACCTCATCCCTGAGTGTTTCGGTTGTTTCAGGATGAATGACTCGCCTGCCATCTTAGCTGGATTGGCGCCCGATCTCAACACGGGAGAAGATTGAGAAGGTTAAAATGGGTCAAACTACAGAGATCAAAATTGGACAGGTCAACCATCTTCCCACAGAACAGGGGACCGGCCCGTCTCATCCGTCCCATGGCGGGCGGGCGAAACGTGGCCTTTCCCACAAGACGAAGGTGTGGCTTCTGATTATTGGTGCGGTGCTCCTGGTAGCCCTGGTGATCGGTGGCATCGCATGGAGCCACCGGGGCCTGATAACCGTTCAAACCTCTAAAGTCACGCGGCAGAACCTGTCCGCGATTGTGACGGCTTCGGGCGAGATCAAACCGCCCCCGAAGTTGTTTGCTACGGTCAACGCGAACTCCATGGGCAAAGTCACGGAAATCCTTGTGAAGGAGGGCGATCACGTCAAGAAAGGGCAACTCCTGATGCGGACCGAAGATATCCAGCAGGAGGCAAGCGTGCGCGCCCAGCGGGCGGCCTTGAGTTCTGCACGGGCTGATTCGCAGGTTCAGGAGGCAGCCGTCCAGTCCGCCACAGCAAGCCTTCAGACCGCCCAGGCCAATCTGAGCCAGGCGCAGGCAAAACTCAAGCAGGCGCAGGACGACTTTACGCGCGCTCAGCAGATGTTCAAGGAAGAATTGATCGCCCGGCAGGTTTTCGATCAGGATCTCAGCAATTACCAGGTTGCAGAGGCGACGGTCCGGTCAAACAAGGCGCAGGTGGCGCAAGCCAAGGCGCAGCTCCGCCAGGCAGTCTTTAATCGCGATATGTCCCATGCGCGCGTCCTACAGAACCAGGCGCAGCTCGTCGGCATTGAGAATGCCCGCGACCAGACCATTTATACCGCACCCTTTGACGGAGTGATCACTTCACTGCCTGTGCATATCGGCGAAAACGTGGTACCCGGCATTCAGAATCAGGTGGGGAGCGTGCTCTTCCAGGTTTCCAATCTCTCGGTCATCAATGCCGTCGTTGACGTGGATGAATCCGACGTCCTGAGCGTCAAGAACGGCCAGCCGGCGGAAGTCACCATCGATGCAATCCCGGACAAGAAATTCAAGGGGCATGTGACGGAAGTCGGAATGAGCGCCATCAGTTCAAGCTCCGGCCAGACGACCAGCAGCTCAAGCTCGGTCAACACCGGTGAAGCGAAAGATTTCGAGGTTTACGTTACGCTTGACGATCCGCCTCCGGGCTTGCGCCCCGGCCTTTCGACAACCGCCAAGATCACGACCGCCACGCGCAAGGACGCAGTCAGCATTCCGATCCAGGCTCTGACGGTTCGCGAAAAGGGCGAGCTCGAAAAGGAAAAGGAAGCCACCGCGAAAGGCAAGGCCCTGGCGGCGCAAGCGAGCACAGCAGGCCCGAACGCCGCCAGCAAGAAGGAAATTCAAGGGGTGTTCGTGCTCCACGACGGCCGGGCCGTTTTCACGCCGGTCAAGACAGGAATTATGGGCACCATGAACGTCGAGGTGCTCAACGGCGTCAAGCCGGGAGAGGAAATCGTCTCGGGTAGTTACGAGGTGCTGCGCACGCTGAAAAACGACGCCAAGGTCAAGGTTAATAACAGCGTCACCAACCTGGGGCAGTCCTCGTCCTCTTCATCATAGAGGGCCAGGCGTTAGTTTAGAGATCGTCGATAAGGAATCAGGACTCGGCCATGGAACATTTTCCCACAATGGAATCGCAACCGAACGCATCGCAACAATGGGAGAGCTCGTCCACTCAGGACAACATCATCATCCTCGCCCAGGATTTGTGGAAGACCTACGACATGGAAGCGGTTAAGGTCGACGCCCTCTGCGGTGTCTCTTTTTCGATTGTCCGCGGAGAGTATGTCGCCATTATGGGCCCTTCCGGGTCAGGCAAGTCCACTCTGATGAATCTCATCGGCTGCCTGGACACCCCCACGTCGGGCCAGTACTGGCTGAACAGCCGCCTGGTCAGCGAACTCACGGACGACGAACTGGCTTACATCCGCAACAAGGAAATCGGCTTCGTCTTTCAGACGTTCAACCTCCTGCCCCGTGCCACGGCTCTTCACAACGTCGAGTTGCCTCTGATTTACAACGGAACCCCTCCCGAAGAGCGGTTGGACCGCGCGGAGGAGGTGCTGCGGATGGTGGAACTGGGTGACAGAATGCACCACCGGCCCAGCGAGCTTTCTGGAGGCCAGCGCCAGCGCGTCGCCGTCGCGCGCGCCCTGATCAACCACCCTTCGATCATTCTCGCCGACGAACCAACCGGTAACCTGGATTCCGCCACGGGCGACGAAATCATGAATCTGTTTGACCGCCTCTACCATTCCGGCAACACGATTGTTCTGGTCACCCATGAGCATGACATTGCCGCCCGGGCCCATCGCATCATTCACATTCGAGACGGCAAAATCGACCGCGACGAGCGGGTGGGCTAGGAGCCCTTTACTGGCTGTGGTGATTTCGTGGAAACTGTAAACTCCCAACCCATTGAGGCAAGCCTTGTGCACCGCAGGCACGGCGAACTGTTCAGCGCCTGGGTAACGGCACGAGAGGCCTTCTGGATCGCCATAGAAGCGCTGACTTCGCATAAGCTGCGGTCGTTTCTGACGCTGCTCGGCGTCGTCATTGCCACCACCACCCTGATCGTCGTCATGTCCGTCATTAACGGAATGAACCTCTACATCGCCGATCACGTCGCCAACCTGGGTACCAACACCTTTATCCTGAGCCAGTACAAGTGGGCCCAGGGCTACCAGGCGTGGCTGAAGGCGCGGCAGCGCAACCGGCCCATCCGTATGGAGGATTACAGGTACCTGAAGGAATACTTGACGGGCTATAAGGCCATGGGGGCAACAGCCTCGGATAGCCGCTTCACGGCCAAATATGGCGGCCAGTCTCTTTATGACGTTTCCCTGGCAGGCGTAACACCCAGCATGATCGATATCGGCCAGCAGAAAGTCGATTACGGGCGGTATATTACAGAATCCGACTACGTTCACGGCGCTCCGGTCTGCTTTATCGGGCAGGACCTGGTCAATAAGTTCTTTCCCAACGTCGATCCCATCGGCAAAGAGGTCCGTGTGGGCGGCCGGTCGTTCAGGGTGGTCGGAGTTGCGGAGAAGATCGGAACCACGTTCGGGCAGAGCCAGGATGGATTTGTTCTGATCCCGCTCACGTCGTATCAGAGGCTCTTTATGGCCCGGCCCAGACTCGATATCAGCGTTCAAGCGTGGAACTCAGCTCAGATGCTGCCACTGGAAGATGAAGTTCGGTCCCTGATGCGCGTCCGGCGCCACCTGCACTATAACGAAGACGACACCTTTGGCATCAACGCCTCTGAAACCATCATGAGCCTGTGGAAAAGGCTGACGAGTTCCATCTTTGCCGTCACCATCGGCGTGGTCGCCGTCTTCATGGTGGTCGGCGGAATTGTGATTATGAACATCATGCTGGCCAGCGTCACGGACCGCACCCATGAAATCGGCATCCGCAAGTCGCTTGGCGCGCGTCGGCGCGATATCCTGACGCAATTCATCATCGAATCCGCCGTGATGGCGGGCGTCGGCGGGCTGATCGGCGTCCTGCTGGCGATGCTGATCAGCATGATTGTGCAGAGGTTCTTTACTTCCTCGGTTCCACTCAGTGCCATCATTGTGGGCTTGGGGCTCTCGGCTTTTGTAGGCCTCTTCTTCGGCATTTATCCCGCCAGCAAAGCCGCCAAGCTCGATCCCATCGAAGCATTGCGGGCGGAGGTCTGAGCATGCTGAAAGACCTCCGTAACATTCGTGAAAACCTGCTGCTGGCGCTCGATACGCTCCGCACCCACAAGTTCCGTTCCTTCCTCACGGTCCTGGGAGTCCTGATCGGAACCACCACAGTGATCGGCGTTGCTTCCATCATCACCGGGCTGAACAACCAGTTGGTCCAGACCATGGAGCAATACGGCTCCCGCACGATTTTCATCTACAAGTTCGAGCCCGGCATCCACTTCCGCCTGACCCGGGAAGAACGAATGCGGAAGCCGCTGAAGTATGAGGACGCCGCCGCCATTCGCGAATACTGCCCGGATATTCAGCAGGTCGCCGTTGAAATTTTCCACCAGGGTCCTCCGGCCGCCGCCCGCTACAAGGGACGCGACATGCTGGACGCCAATCTCCAGGGAGCCACCTCCGAAGATTTCGCCATCAACAACGCCACGATCGTGAATGGCCGGCCTTTTACCACAATCGAGGACGCCCATCGCAGCAATGTTGCCGTCATCGGCTCAGACGTCGTCAAGAGGTTTTTCCAGAATGTGGATCCGGTCGGGAAGGACATCACGGTAGGCAACAACTCCTTCCAGATCATCGGTGTGCTGGGGCCGAGAACCCAGTTCCTGGGCAACAACGGTATCGACCGCACCATCTACATCCCGTATTGGACGTTCAGAAAGGTTTATCCCGACGCCAAAGAGAACTTCATCCTGGCCATGGCCTATCCAAACCGCATGACCGAAGCCATGGACCAGATCACCGCCGTCCTTCGCAGGATGCGCCGCGTTAAGCCCGCCCAGCCCAACAATTTCGGCATGGCCACCGCCTCGTCCGTCATCAAGCAATTCCATGAGATTACCGGGACCGTAGCCCTGGCCCTTGTCGTGCTTTCGTCCATCGGCTTGCTGGTGGGAGGTATCGGCGTGATGAATATCATGCTGGTCTCCGTCACCGAACGTACGCGCGAAATTGGTGTCCGGAAGGCAATCGGGGCGCGCCGGAAGGATATTACCTGGCAGTTTCTGCTGGAAGCGATGACCCTGACCGGTGCGGGCGGGCTGCTGGGGATACTTCTAGGCTACTTCTTGAGTTTTGCCGTCCGGACCCTCGTGCCCGGGCTCCCCTCTTCCGTTCCGCTGTGGTCCGTCTTCGCTGGCTTTCTGGTGTCGATCAGTATCGGGTTGTTTTTCGGAATTTGGCCCGCCATGAAGGCTTCGCGCCTGGACCCCATCGTCGCTCTCCACCACGAATAGATCGCGGCCCGCCCCGAATGGCGCAGTTGGCCGTGCCCCTCATTTTGAGGAGCGTGCAGCGTCCTGCTTGTCGAAAAGCGCCTTCAGGCTCTCCGTGTAAGGATCGCGCGCAATGCCGCGCTCGGTGACAATCGCCGTCACGTAACGGTGCGGGGTCACGTCAAAGGCGGGATGGCGTGCCGGAACATTTTCCGGAGCGGTCGCAATTCCCCGCCAGTGGGTCACTTCCTCGGGCGATCGCTCTTCAATCGGAATTTCGTCTCCAGAGGCAAGGTCCAGATCAATCGTTGATAGCGGAGCGGCCACGTAAAACGGAATCTGGTTCTCGTGCGCCAGCACAGCCACCGTGTACGTGCCGATTTTGTTGGCCACGTCACCGTTCGCGGCAATGCGGTCCGCGCCCACAATCACCGCCTGGATTTTCGACTGCTTCATAAAGTGTCCGGCCATGTTGTCGGTAATCACCGTGACCGGAATGCCGTCCTTGGCCAGCTCCCACGCGGTCAGGCGAGCGCCTTGAAGAAACGGTCTGGTTTCGTCCGCGAAGACGCTGATTTTTTTCCCTTCCTCCGCCGCGGCCCGGATCACGCCCAGCGCCGTCCCGTAACCTCCGGTGGCAAGCGCTCCCGCGTTGCAATGCGTCAGAACAGTGGAGGAATCCGCGAGCAGCGTGGCGCCGTATTTCCCCATCGCCTCGTTCACGGCAATGTCTTCGGCCAGCACGCGCTGCGCTTCTTCTTCCAGCAGGGCTTTCGCGCGGGCAATCTTTTCGGCATCGGAACCCGGCCCGGCCAGAGCTTTTTCAAACACCCCGCGCATACGCTTGACCGCCCAGAACAGGTTGACGGCGGTCGGTCGGGTAGTGGAAATGGTTTTGGCGATGGTTTCAAACTCGTTCTGCAATTCCGCGACACTCTGGGCGCCGGAATTCTTCACCCCCAGCGCCACGCCCATCGCCGCCGCCACGCCAATGGCCGGCGCTCCGCGAATCACCATGGAGCGGATTGCCTCCGCAACTTCCCCGTAGGTTTTGTAGGTCGGATAAACTTCCTTGCCTGGCAGGAGCGTCTGGTCGATCATCCGCACGCCCTCGCTGGTCCACTCAATCGTTTTGAACATCGGATCCCGCCTAATTAGATTTTCCGCTGCAAACTAAAACTCAAGATTATAACAGGTCTCCATGTGGTCGGGGGCGACACGGTCTGAGCGTTCGCAATGGGTTTGTAGCGCAAGGCCCGCTCTCTGGACTTGCGGCTTGTGCGTGGGATTCATGGCAAAACCCGTGTGTGGCGCGTACGTTGTCCTTATTGGATGTGTGCGGTCAGGCCACCGCTGCACCCCAAAGGGGTGCCATACAATAGCCGGTGGCAACGCCACCGGTCGCGAACAGCGCAATCCAATCCCCCTAACCGACCCTGCAGGAGTCGCAGAATTTCTGACAACGAGAAGTCAGCCACGCGCCACAAGCTCCGCCGCCTCTGTGTCAGATGGGTTTGTTCTGCTAGTATGAGTCAAGCAGCAGAATCACAGGGGGCAACCATGGGAGAGAAAAAGGTCAGCAAGACCGACGAACAATGGCGAAAGATCCTGACGCCGCAGCAATACCACGTCACTCGTCGCAAGGGCACCGAACCGCCCTTCACCGGCGAATACTGGGACTCACATGAAAAAGGGACGTACTGCTGTGTCTGCTGCGGAGCCGAGCTTTTCAGTTCCGACACCAAGTTCGATTCCCACTGCGGCTGGCCCAGCTACACGGCCCCTTCAAGCGAGGAGACCATCCGGGCCCAATCCGACACCAGCCTCGGCATGCAGCGCGTCGAAGTTCTCTGCAGCCAATGCGACGCCCATCTGGGCCACGTCTTTCCCGACGGCCCCGCTCCCACCGGCCTGCGCTATTGCATCAATTCCGCCGCACTCAAATTTGAGAAGAAGCCCTAGCAGGTTGTTGATAGGATCCTTGCGCGGCGCCATCCCGAGCGAAGCGTGGGATCTGCTGGGTTCGTTTTCAAAATAACACAGCAGATGCTTCGCGGTGGTCAGCACGGCGGGAGGCCTTTTTTTCAGCCTGCTCGATGCCCAGCCGCGCGTCTCCGCACCGGGGTGGTCAGAGTTCAAACTCGCGCTTCACTTTTTCGGATTTCTCCAGCACCCGTTTGGCCAGATCCTTCTTATAGTCCACCAGCTTCTGCGCCAGTTCGGCGTCCGAGGTGGCAATAATCTGAACGGCCAGGATGGCCGCGTTCACTGCTCCTGCCTTCCCGATGGCCACGCAAGCCACGGGGACACCGCTGGGCATCTGGACCGTGGCAAGTAGCGAGTCCAGCCCTTGCAGAGAACCGCTGGGCATGGGAACTCCGATCACGGGCAATGTGGTCTCTGCGGCCACCACACCCGCCAGGTGTGCCGCCCCTCCTGCCCCGACGATGATCGTCTTCAGGCCCCGCTCGACGGCCGTACGTGCGTATTCAGCCGTTCGCGCCGGCGAGCGGTGCGCCGAGGTAATATCAATTTCAAACGGCACACCGAACTTCTTCAGCGTTGCCGCCGCTTCTTTCATCACCGGCAGGTCGCTATCGCTCCCCATGATGATTCCAACCAGAGCTTTTCCTTTTTCAGCCATTTGCTTCTCTCCTGTGGATTGTCGAAAGTGGTTTGCCGCGGGCGCGCCCTGCCGTTCTACGAGGGGAGTGAGTTTTCCGTCTGCTTGTCCGGGAGGTGAATTTCGCGCTTCATTTTGAGCCGCCGCAACCCTTTTGCCCCGATGTCGCGCCGGTAGTGCATCCCGTCAAAATGGACCTTGCCCACGGCGGCATAGGCCTTCTCGATGGCCGACGGCAGATCCTCGGCAGTCGCCGTTACGCCCAGGACGCGCCCACCGGATGTGAGCAGTTGGCTATCGCGAAATACCGTGCCGGCATGGAAAATCTTCACCCCGCCGCGAGATTCCGCGGCTTCGATTCCGGCGATCACCTTGCCGGTTTCGCTCTTGCCCGGATAACCCTTTGACGCCAGAACAACGCACACCGCCGGGTTCGGGCTCCAGCGCGCTCCGATTGCCGCAAGTTGTCCTTCCAGCGACGCCATCAGAATTTCAACCAGGTCGGAGCGGAGCCTCATCATGATGGGCTGGGTTTCCGGGTCACCCATGCGAACGTTATACTCCAGCACCTTGGGACCCTCCGCGGTCAGCATCAGGCCGCAATAGAGAAACCCGCGGTACGGCATGCCTTCGGCGGCCATGCCCGCCAGCGTCGGCTCAATAATCCTGCGCAGGATGTCCTGCCGCAGCCGGTCGCCCAGAATCGTGTCGTCACTGTAGGCGCCCATTCCGCCCGTGTTCGGCCCCTGGTCACCATCGAAGACCGCCTTGTGGTCCTGCGTGGGAACCAGCGGCAGCAAGCTCCGCGTCCCCGCCAGAACAATAAAAGACAGCTCTTCGCCCTCCAGGCATTCTTCAATCACCACCCGGCCCCCGGCCTCGCCGAGTTTCTTCTGAACCAGAAAGTCGTCCAGGGCTCCTTCGGCCTCCTCGAGCATTCGGGCCACCACCACCCCCTTGCCCGCTGCAAGCCCGTCCGCTTTGATGACCACCGGCACGCCAAACTCCGCAACCGCCTTCACGCCGGCCGCATAGTCTTCCACAACCGTGAATCGGGCCGTTGGGATGCCATGGCGCCTCATGAACTCCTTGGCGAACATCTTGCTTCCTTCAAGCTGCGCCGCCGCCTGGGTCGGCCCGATAATCCGCCGCCCTGCCCGCTCAAATTCGTCCACCACGCCGGCCACCAGAGGCACCTCCGGCCCCACCACCGTCAGGTCGGCTTTGACCCGCTCGGCCAGCTCCAGCATGGCCGCAGGGTTTGTTAGATCGACGGGAAAGCACTCAGCGATCTGCGCGATTCCCGCGTTCCCCGGCGCGCAAAAAACATCTACCGTTTGCTGGCTTTCGCGCAGCTTCCAGACCAGGGCGTGTTC
>JARRJI010000036.1:0-15461 GCA_037379595.1 Acidobacteriota bacterium
CGCAGTGATTGGCTATTACATCAATGGCTTTTTCGCCTCCGCCCGCTACAGCAAAGCCGAACGGATGAACTTTGAAGCTCCTCTCACTTCGCTGGTGTGGATCACCTCCGCGGTGACCATCGCCCTCACCTACTGGATCACTGCTGTCTTACTTCCCGACCTGGGCGGAGATCCGTCGCTGTGGTGGAAACTTGCGACGATCACTTCCTGCGGGACGGTGGCGGGTGCGCTGATTCCTGAGCTCGTCAAGGTGTTTACTTCCACCGAATCCCGCCACGTTAAGGAGGTCGTAAGTTCGGCAAGAGAGGGTGGCGCTGCCCTTGACATCCTGTCCGGTTTTGTCTCTGGGAACTTTTCGTCCTACTACCTGGGATTGGCAATCGTGGTTCTGATGGCCATCGGCTATTGGGTAAGCCTCGCAGGACTAGACCCCGTGATTCTGGCGGCTCCAATGTTCGCCTTTGGTCTGGTGGCCTTTGGCTTTTTGGGCATGGGGCCGGTGACGATTGCAGTGGATTCTTTTGGCCCCGTCGCGGACAATGCCCAATCCATTTACGAACTCTCGCTGATTGAGACACAGCCAGACGTGGCCGAAGCGGTGAAAAAAGAATACGGCGTGGAGGTCAATTTTGACCGCGCCAAGGAAATGCTCGAGGCCAGCGACGGCGCGGGGAACACCTTCAAGGCGAGCGCCAAGCCTGTGCTCATTGGCACCGCCGTCGTGGGCGCTACCACCCTGATCTTTGCCACAATCATGGCGCTCACCGACTCGCTCACCCAGAATGTTTCCAAACTCTCGCTCCTTCACGCTCCGTTCCTCCTCGGCCTGATAAGCGGCGGGGCTGTTATTTATTGGTTCACGGGCGCTTCTACCCAGGCGGTAACGACGGGCGCCTATCGCGCCGTGGAATTCATCAAGAGGAATATCCGCATCGAGGGCACCGAACGGGCTTCCACCGAAGACAGCAAAAAGGTAGTTGGCATCTGTACGCATTACGCTCAGACAGGCATGTTGACCATCTTCATCTCGCTGTTTTTTGTGGCGTTGGCCTTTGCCTTCCTCGATCCCTTTTTCTTCATCGGCTACCTGATTTCAATCGCCACCTTTGGCCTTTATCAGGCTATTTTCATGGCCAACGCAGGTGGCGCGTGGGACAACGCCAAGAAAATCGTCGAGGTCGAACTGAAGGAAAAAGGCACAGACCTTCACGAGGCGACGGTGGTTGGCGACCTGGTGGGCGATCCGTTCAAAGACACGTCCGCTGTGTCACTCAACCCCGTCATCAAGTTCACCACCCTGTTCGGCTTGCTGGCGGTGGAGCTTGCAGTCAGGCTGACGGCAACACACGGAGCCACTTTAACCCACATTCTGGCAGGCATCTTCTTTGCCATTTCGTATTACTTTGTCTATCGCTCGTTCTATGGCATGCGGATTGGGACGAGTGAGCAGCCTCAGCCAGCGCCCGACACTGCGACCGATACCACTCGCGTCACAGCGGACTGAGTTGGGCGCGCCGCGAGCGTGCAGGCAGCCAATCCCATCAGCCGGTTTCCTGAGCCCGGAAACCGGCTAGTTCCCCTTGGCCTCTTTCTCGATCGTCTTGGCCAGCTTCTGGACCTCTTTAGCCTTCTTGGCAATCTCGAGTGAGAGCACGTTTGGGTTGGACTTCTCAATATCTTTTTGAAGCGAGTTCGCCAGCGCTGCGAGATTGTCGGCGTGATTTTTCAGCTGCTTGAATTTGCTGTTAACAATGGCCTCTTTCTGCTTCTGATTGGGTTTTGGGAAATGCGTGGGCCTAATCTGCTGCAAGGGATGTTGCTGAGAAGTTCTCAGGGGACTCTGCAAAGGAGAGTCTGCATCCTGGCCAAGTCCCTGGCCCCTCGAGCCAGAAACGCTTCCCAACAGTCCTGCCAGGACCAGCGCAGCGGTCGCAGAAACGATCATTGATTTTCCTGAGCGGGATTTTGAGCCCCTAAAGGCTCGGGCAATACCTCTCATAAGCCTGCACCCCTTCCCGGCCCTCCGCGCGAGACCGGCACACAGTCGGTGATTTAACCTTTAATTCATTCTAAACACCGCTGCCAAAACATACAAATGGAGAAAACGATAATTCCCAGCCGAAGTTCTACAAAAAGGGACGGCGTGTCCTGCAACCCGCGAAGTAGGCCAGGGCCACCTGGACCGCGCAAAAATCCGCGGACCTGAGGGCCGCCGTTCCCCCGTCGCCCGTGCTTCTCAAGCATTACTTGAGACTGCCGATAAGTATGGTGATGAAAAAGCTGCATGGAGCTGAAGCGACGTGGCATGCCAATGAGCCACGATTCCATGCAAGTGAAACGAATGCTGATTCTCCTGGATTCGGTCTCGCAAGAAATTGGCAGGCATAACAGATTTCAGGTGAGAAAGACGACAGCGGGAAATTTTGGAGGCTGGCTTGTGGGGTAAGAAGGAAGTCACAAAAGAGTATAAGGTAAGGCAAAGCGAGCGCGTCTCTCTCGTTCTGCCAATTCGCGTAACAGGAACTAATTTCTTCGGCGACCCCTTCCAGTGCGAGGGAAACACTGACCTCGTCAGCCAGCACGGCGCAAGAATTCGGCTGAAGCAAAGACTGGCTCCTGACCAGGAGATAACCATCCAATGCGTCGAAACAGGCAAGAAGGCCGCAGCCCAGGTGGTCGCGAGTGTCAATGGAACGTTAAACGGACACTCGAGTGGAAAATCAAACGCGAAGTCCAAAGAGAATGTTTACGGGGTCATGCTGAGGGACCCACAGGCACACCCTTGGGGCATCAACTTCCCTCCGAGGGGAGACTCGGTAGGAGCCGTCGGCAGGATCGTCCTGGAATGTATGGTTTGCCACTCCCGCGACCTGGCTTACCTGGACGGATTTGAACTTGAGGTCCTTGAATCTAACGGAACGGTCTCGCGGTTTTGCAGGCGCTGCCTTGACACCTCCATGTGGCAGAAGTCGTTTGACTCGCTTCCGGATGTTACGGCCGCCACTGAAGGTGTTCCAAAGAACGGGAATGGAAATGGGAAGAACCAGGAACGGCGCCGTCAGGCGCGTCACAACGTCCGGATAATTGCCTGTATCCGAAGCCGGAAGTTTGGAGAGGAACTGGCCAAGGTTCGCAACGTTTCGCGGAGTGGGCTCTGCTTTGAAGGCCGCCGCCACTACGAAAAAGGCCTGGAAATTCAGGTTGCTATTCCCTATGCTTCCGGCGGCGGCAATATTTTTGTTCCGGCCAGGATCGCTCGGCTTCAACCCGTGTCCCGTAGCGGGCTCATTCTTTACGGCGTCGAGTATGTGCGCAAGCAGTCAAGATGATTTCCAGCAATGTCATGCCGTTTCAGATTTCGCCCCACTGAGCCATAAGGCACCTTCTCAGATCGCTTGCTGAGGCGGCGCTGTTGCTCAATCGCCCGGTTGATCTGCTGCGCCCCCCGCATGCAATCCTATAATCCCAGAATAATCCAACACCCGCCGTCTCACAGTTACGCCTGCTGGCTGGCCGGTGAAGTCTTCCGGCGGGCGTGATATGATTCACGAATAGATCCAGGAAAATCACTGTTCTCTTTTTGGGGCCCTATTCAACCATGGGAGGTGATCTCATGAAGAACAAGGAAGACAAACCAACGCGACGGGACTTTCTGGGCCGGGTGGCCATCGGAATTGCCGGCGTGACGGGAGCCGGCCTGAATCCGTCGGCAGTGGAGAAGGCTTTTGCGTCCAAAGCGTCGAACGGCATGATCTATCGGACGCTGGGCCGCAGCGGGGAGAAAGTTTCGGCAATCGGCTTGGGCGGGTATCACATCGGCCTCCAGCAGACCGAGCAGGAAAGCGTCCGGATTATCCGGTCCGCAATCGACCACGGAATCACCTTTATGGACAACTGCTGGGATTATAACGACGGCCAGAGCGAGATCCGGATGGGGAAAGCGCTCAGGGACGGTTATCGCCAGAAAGTGTTCCTGATGACCAAGTCCGATGCCCAGGTGAAAGGCCTCTGGGAGAAGCAGCTTGATGAATCCTTGCGGCGCCTGCAAACCGACGTGATTGACCTGATCCAGTTCCATGAAGTAATCCGCATGGGTGATCCCGATCGCATCTTCGGCCCGGGCGGCGCCTTTGAAGCCGCTGTCGCTGCCCGGAAAGCAGGCAAGGTGCGATATATCGGCTTCACGGGACACAAAGATCCCGATATCCACCTGAAGATGTTGAACACCGGATTCAAGCATGGGTTTACCTTCGACACCGTACAGATGCCGCTGAACGTCATGGACCCGCATTATCACAGCTTCGTCAAGAAGGTTGTTCCGGTCTGCGCAAAGCACGGTATCGGCGTGCTGGGCATGAAGCCGCTCGCGAACGGGATCATTCCCCGCAACCATGTTGTATCGGCCATCGAATGCCTGCACTATGCCATGAATCTGCCCACTTCGGTGGTGATCAACGGCTGTGACACCATGGAACGCCTGAACCAGGCGCTCGAAGCGGTCCACACCTTCAAACCCATGAGCGAAGCGCAGGTGGCTGCGCTGCTGGACAAAACAGCCCGGGCCGCGGCCAATGGCGCGATGCAACCTTTCAAGACCACGCACGAGTTCGACGGCACATGGCACAATCCCCAATGGCTTGGCTAGAGTTGCGTTTGGAAGGTTCGCGTACGCGGTGCGCCTCCCTTTAGGGCGGCATGCCGGGCGTAAGGCCCGGCGCTACATCCAACTTTTGCGGAGGGAACACTATGAAGCGAATGGTAAGTTCAGGCATTTTAATGCTGTTTGCTCTTACGACTCTTGTGCTGGCCCTTCCCGAGCAGCACCCATCCGTCTCCCCCGGAGCAAAAGAGACGAGGGCAAGTCAGCTTCATTCCATGCTGGGTCACAACGGAAAAGTCATGGTGATTGACGTCCGCACGCCGGAGGAATATGCCAGGGGCCATATTCCCGAGGCCGTCAACATCCCAATCAACGAACTTCCCGCGAAGATCCAGCAGATGCATGTTTCAAAAGAGACAACCATCGTCACCATGTGCGATCATGGAGGGCGCAGCTCTCGCGCCGCTTTAGAGCTCCAAAAGATGGGCTACAAAACCACGTCGTTCTGCCGGATCGACTCCTGGCAGAAGGATGGGTACAAGATCAAAAAAGGAAAGGCCCAACCTCACTCCGATTAAGATTTCGCGAGTAGACACGCCCTCCCGGCGTCTTTCCCGGGAGACAAGGTGCAAACCCGCCGAAAGCCGGAAGTGCGTTCATGATAAACTTGAGCGGCAATGAAGCAGACACCAGGTAAGCCATTGAAGTTCGTCGAGTCGTTCGTGCAGTTTCCTAACTCCCGTGGCAAATTGTTGCGTGGCATGATCCACCTGCCGGCCGGTGCCAGCGCAAAGCGCCCGGTACCTGCGGTCGTCTTTTTCCACGGCTTTACCGGCGACCGCATGGAATCGCATTGGATCTTTATCAAGTGCGCCCGCGCCCTTGCGCGCGAAGGCATTGCCAGCCTGCGCTTTGATTTCTACGGCTCCGGCGAATCAGAAGGCGGGTTCATCGAGGCCACGCTGCAGAGCGAAATTGCTGACGCACGTTCAGCCGTTCGGTTCATGCAGGGCCAGCAAGCGGTCGATTCTGCCCGGCTGGGGCTTTGCGGCCTCTCGCTCGGCGGCTGCATTGCGCCGTGCGTCGCCAGCACCGCAAAAGCCAAAACGCTGGTGCTTTGGAGCGCCGTTGCTCACCCTGCCCTTCTTCAAAGGCTTTCGACGAAGCTCGGCAAGGCATCTTCGAACCATGACGGCGCCGTCGAATATGACGCGCGGGAAATTTCTTCGCGCTTCCTGAAAGATGCCGCCAAAGTCGATCCGCTCAGCGCAGTTCGCAGCTTCAAGAGGCCGACGCTGATTATTCATCCCGGCAAAGATGAGCACGTGCCTCGTTCCCACGCGCAGGATTTCCTGCGGGCTTCTGCCGCCAAGGTCAAAGAGAAAGTCATCGTCCCCGGCGCGGATCACACCTTCACCTCCGTCGCCTGGGAGCACGAAGTGATTGGGCGAACCGTCGAGTGGTTTCGCAATTACTTATGAGGTTTTCAATATAATGGCTGCCGGGAGGGGAACTGCACTTCCCTTCTGACCGAATTCATCTTTCTTCCGGCCAGCGGAAGATCTTCTGGAACATTTCCTTGCCCCCGGAGGCCGCGGCAACCACTACCAGCGCTCCCAGGGTCGTGAAACTCACGGCGAATCCCACAAGCACAACCGGCCGTGCCACATCGAGCACCATCAGGGCCATGGCGCTGAAGAAGAGCATGAGCGCTCCCTTGATGAACCGCCCGATCAGCGAGGCTCGGGGAATCCCTTCGCGCAACACCGCCATGTGAACCGCAACCGCAATTCGGGTTGAAAGGAAAAAGCCAGCGCCCAAAATAGCAATGGCCCCGATGACCCTCGGCAAGAAGAAAATCGTTTCTTCCAGAAGGCCCGATAAAACCGTCAACTTGAGAGTTGCCAGGGCCCCGTAAACAAAGACTATGAAGACGAGGATAAACGCCAGATTGCCCACGTAATTGAAGAGGGCGTCCCGGACGTCGGCCTTTGACAGCGCTTTGCGCCAACGCAATCGGGGCAGGTAGCGGTGCACGCGAAAAATCAGGCAGAGTTGGATGACAATGCGTTTCACCACCCACGCTACGAACCACCCCAACAGGAGGAGAAACAGGGAGGCCACCACCCGCGGAAGATAGTTGAGAACTTCAAGTGCCAGGTTGTTGAGCAAATTCGGGATCAACGGTTTCACAGTTCTGCCTCCTCACGAGCCGGCTTGAAGAGAGAAGCGATGAAGGACGGCCGTTCCTCATATTCCTTGACCCACAAGACGGCACAAGGTGCTCCCTCCGTGATTTCCCGGGTCAGCGATTTCCCCAGGAGAAGCTGCAGAAAATCGCCCGTTCTGGCTCCCATCAGAATCATGTCCGCCTCCCTGGCTTTTCGCAGAATGCCGCGAACCACGTCCGTATCATGGATGGCTTCTACATCCGCTTCCAGTTCGTTCTCCCGGACCAGCTTTCGAATCCCTTCCAGTTTTTCACCGCGTTCGGTGAGGGGGACCTCCGGCTCAAACACCACGGCAATCTTGATGGCGCTGTGGTTATACTCCCTGAACGCTTTGGCTGTTTCCACGGCAAGCCGGGTGTGGATATCCCAGCCAAACGGAATCAGAATCTTGCGGATGCCCTCCTTTGGCAAGGTCCCGTGGAGCACCGCCGTTTCAGTAGGAGAATGCTGGACCACCATGTCCACGGCCGTTGAGAAAAACCTCTCGAAGAACGTGGGCTGCTTTTCTCTCACCTGGACAATCAGGTTGCACTCTTCCTCCTTCGCCGTTTCCACGATTCCCTGTGAAATCCGATGTGAGACGCGCACAATCGACCGGACCGGGATACCGCGCTCGAGCGCCAGCCAGCAGGCCTCATCCAGCAGCTCCTGGGCGACGGCGGATTCTGATAATCCGGCCCGCAAGGGTTCGCTTTCCTCCACCTCGATCACATTCAGGAAGATAACTTCGGCATTGTGCTTCTTGGCCACCGCGAAAGAAACTTCCGCCAGGCTTGCAAGGCTTTCTTTGTCAGAGACGCACACCAGCACCCGGTATTCTTTTCGCTCCAGCCTTTCCAGGGCGCGCACTTTGCGCTCATGCGCAATTTCCCGGGAGCCCGAGTAGAACTTGTAGACAATGATTCCGGCGGCAATCCAGCCCATCGCCACAATCCAGGCCTTCAGGCTGTACGTAAACATGTAGAGAGCCAGAGCGAAATTGCAGGCAATTCCCGCGATGGAAATCCAGGGGAATAGGGGAACAAAATATCCCCGGTCAAGCTCCGGCCTCTTCTTCCGTAACATAATCAGGGCCAAATTTACCTGCAGAAAGATCAGCAGGAACATGACGTCCGAGGCCGTCGCCACGTCTTCAATGGGCAGAGAGACTGCCATGAAAATGATGATCAGGAGCGAGAGTACGATCGCCCAGTGCGGCGTGTTTCTCTTGGCGTGAACGCGGCTGAAGAAGCCGGGAAAGTTCCGGTCTCTTCCCATCGCAAAGGCCATGCGGGATGAAGAAAAGACCGTAGCGTTCAGGGCTGACATGGTGGAAATCAGCCCTGCAATCAGGATCATTAACGCGCCACCGTGAAAGAAGTGCCGTGCCACATCAACGAGCGCAATCTCCTTCTGCGCTCCCAGATAACCCCATGCCGTCATGCCAGCGGGTGGATGGACGGCTCCCAACGCGACAAACGCAACCAGCAGGTAGATCGGAATGACGATGATAAGCGAATAGAAAACCGCTCGCGGAATGTTCCTCTTCGGATCTTTGATCTCTTCCGAGCTTTGAGCGATGATCTCATAACCCTCAAAGGCGATGAAGGTGAGCCCCATCGCCTTGAACACTCCGCTCCATCCGTTAGGGAAAAAGGGCGTGAAGCCTGACGTTTCCCAGTGAGGCTGGTGGAAAACGAATTCCACGCCGAAGACGATAAAAACCAGGAGGATGGCAATCTTGGTTCCGGTAACGATGTTGCCGACCTTGCCTGTTTCGGACGCGCCCCGGAAGTTCACATACGCAAACAGGATGGCGACCAGGACGGCCAGCAGCTTTTGGGGCGAAAGGAAGGCCCAGTGCGGTACCTTGTAGCCCATTTCGTTCAGGACATATTCGAAATAGGCTCCGAACCCCAACGCGTACACGCTGCAGGCGACGGCATGCGCAAACCAATCCATCCATCCCGAAAGGAAGCCGGCCCAGCGCGGCAAGCCTTCCTTGGTCCAGCGATAGCCGCCTCCGGCATCGTGGAAACACGAGCCCAGCTCGGCGTAGGACATCGCCGTGAACAGCGTGACCACGCCATTCAAAGCAAAGGCCACAATCAGCGCAGGCCCGGCCACTCCCGCCGCAATACCGGTCAGAACAAAGATGCCGGCCCCGATCATGGCGCCCACGCCAATCAGCGTGGCGTCCATCAGGGACATTTCCCGGCTTAGCCGGACTTCCGTTTGGAATTTAGCCATGGAAGTTCACTCGGGCCAGGAAAGGACAAAAAATCCCTTTTCTCATCACGGTCTATCCGAATCCATCAAATGTAACGGTAAGTTGACCACACCCCGCTCACTCCGGCATTTCCCTCGCCGGAGACCTTTCAACCCGGAGCCAGGGCTCTGACGCCCAATTTCGCGCCAACCAGCCCGCCGGGCTCCTTCGGCAGGCCGTCGGAAAATTCTGACACAACCCGGCCATGGATGCAAAATGTCTGTTGGGTAGACTCGTGGGCTCCTTGCCCGGCCATTTGCCGAAGACGCTTCTGCTCGATCCCTGGATTCGGTCACCAACACGGCCCCGAAGCGGATCAGAAAGCCCTCGGCAGATCGGGGGAGCATTCTTGCCATAAAAAGGATAGCCTGTAAGGAAGAGGAGGGCAACAATGCGAAAACGAATGATTACCCCAGGGCAGGCAGAAGCCGTGCGCCCGGATCAGGGATGGTTGAACCTGGACACGCTCGCGCAGGTCGAGGTTACTTCAGAAGATGCCGAACATCCGATCGAATCGGCTCTCGTGCCAGACTCGGACAGTGGCTGGCGCGCCGCCTCCCCCGGCAAGCAAACCATCAGGCTCATTTTCGACCAGCCGCAGCAACTCAAACGGGTCCGGCTGGTTTTTGAAGAACGCGAACGGGAGCGGACTCAGGAGTTCCTCCTGCGCTGGTCGCCGGATGGCGGGAAGTCCTACCAGGAAATCGTCCGGCAGCAGTGGAATTTCAGCCCGACGGGTACAGTCAAAGAAGTTGAGGACTATGGTGTCGAGCTTTCCGCCGTCACCGTTCTCGAACTCATCATCGATCCGGACAAGAGCGGTGGCGAGTCACGCGCATCACTCGAGCAATTACGCCTTGCATGACCTGCCCATGTCTGGGACATCGCCGCAGGAATGCAGTTTCGCGCCGTGCGATTTGCCCCAGGCAGACCAGCGGCTGGCGTCTCCGGCCCGGGGCTCTTGATATGGTCCCGGGCCGGGATTGCCACTGTCGGCTCCGATTGAAAACTGGCGTCACGCAACGCTGCCGGGCAAATGCCCCTTTTCGAAACGTTATTGCTTCTTCACCGGCCATCCCTCCATCAGCGAAGAGCCGGAAAGCCGCAACCACGGCGTTTGCACTTGTACCTGTACTTGTGCCCGCTGCTTGACTGAAGGCGCCAGACCCTGCAGGAAGCAGGGTGAGGGCAGCGGCGAACGCGGAGTCGGAAGCCTGGGTACCCGAGTGATCTTGTTCGAAAAGTCCAGGACATCAGCAAGGTTCCCGATTTCACTCGAACCGTCTCTTGCCGTGAGAGGAGGCAATCCCCAGCGCCATTCAATCAGCTTCAAGATTGACGTGTGGTCGAAAATCCTCTCGTCCGACAGAAAGCTGCTGTTGGTGCGCGTCCAGGGTGACGCAATAATGGCCGGAACCCGGAAGCCCAGCAAAACACCGTCAGCGCTGTCGGGATCTACACCGTTCGGCGCCACGACGCGCGGCGGCGCGATGTGATCGAAAAAACCACCCCATTCGTCAAACGTGATGATGAACACCGTGCTGGGCCAAGCCGGTCCGCGGGCTACGGCCTTGAATGTCCGCGCCAGAAATGCATCACCCCGCCGGATGTTGGTGTGGGGCACATCGTCATTTGCAAGGTCGTCATCCAGAATCGTGAAACGCGGGTCCACAAAGGAAACGGCAGGAAGGCGACCGTGCACCGCGTCGTCAAGAAACTGGTCGTAGGTGCGGGAGATGGGCAGATACTTCAATCCCCAAAGAGCAACGAATGGGAGATTTGAGTAGTAGTAACGCGCGCTGACGCCCGCGGCGTACAGCTCATCGAAAATAGTCGGCAGGCTGACCAGGGAGAGCGTATTATCCAGGCGATCCGTCTGCCCGGCCAGCATAAAGATCCTGTTGGGATATGTAGGTCCCAGGACCGAGCAAATGTAGTTGCCAAGCGTCGTGTATTTGGTCGCCAGCGTGCCGAAGAAGGGAATATCTCTCTGATTGTAGTAGCCGATCGAAAAGATATCGTTGTTCTCATCTAAGAGCCAGCCGTTCATGGCCCCGTCGTTCCACTCGACGCGCCCGCCCTGGTAGGAATGGTCAGGGTCCGGATGACCGCAGCCCTGGTAATCAGGCGCCAGAGGGTAGGTGGAAACCTCCACATTTGTATTGTTAAGAACAGGATAAGGAAAGATCTGGGTCGGCGGGTTCGGCAACCATCCCAGAAAATGGTCAAAGCTTCGGTTCTCCATCGTCACCACAACAATGTGCTTGATGCCGGATTGCGAAGGGTCTGGAAGAGAGGCGGGATCCGGCCGATTGCCGATCGCCCGTGAGATGCCGCCCCCGGCAATTGAACCCAACAACACTGCTCCTGAAGCGCCCACAGTTCGCCGCATAAAATCCCGTCGGTCAATTTTCATGGCTTTCGCTCCTTATCTGGATTGCTTGCTTCCGAGGAGGGCTTTACGCGCAAACACTCCTCTGCTTCTCCGCCAAGAGGAACCTGTGCCCATGCTCGTGACCCTGGTCGCCAAACGAATGAGCCCCTATGATGAGATTGCCCGTATTTCGGAAATTGTTGGAAAGGTTACTAGCGCAGAATATTCCCCGCCTGCACCCCAGTCAAGTCGATTTTCTCCCTCGAGATGCACGCCTGAGGAGACGTGGCAAAGCCGCAACCCAATCAGGGCTCTGTACCCTATATGACTCGCAAGCTTTCACATGGAGCACGCGGAAAATCTCAGTGCCCTCCGTGTTAAATCTTTCCAGGCCAGCGAGCCCACAGAGAAGGATTCTTGCGCCGACAAGAGAAGAATGAATATAGGGCCAGTCTCCGTCCGACTTTCAGCTTGACTCCGCACATCGTTTGCGATAATCAGAAGAAAGATCATAAGGGCGAACTCTCCACCCGCCATGGAGGCTCAAAGATGTTCCTACGAAGCAAGTTTTACGTGCATGTTCCCCGCCTAATCCGAGACTGCATCGTCATTTTAACGGTTTGCTTAGTCACTGGAGCGATGGCCGTTGCTTTTGCGCTCGCCCAATGCGGCCCAACCGGCGGTCAGCAGTGTGTCTTCGAGGGTTGCCTATATTATCCGACCCGATTTTGCCTCGCCGGCTGCAATCCTAGCCCTGAAAGTGGGGAATAGCAGGTAACACAGAGGCTTTGGAGAGGAAGTGATTCTATGAGGCGCATGCAAATAGATGCGAACCCTCGGCTGCGAGGCAAGCGTCGTTTGATGCTGGCGGGAGCGGGGGCGGCGTTTGTAGCCGGGGCGTTCCTGATCGCGCACTCCCTTGCGGTCCGCCATGTCACGGCTACGACGCTTCACGTTGCGGCCTTCACCCTGCATACCAAAACGGTTACCTACCAGAACACCGCCGAAGGCCAGTTGCTCGCGGAAACGACGGTAGCCCGGCTTTCCGACGGTACAACTGTTCATTACGGAGCGGCTGGCTTCCCTGAGATCTCGCAGGGCGTTACCGCCCGCACGATCGATTATCCGGATGGCACAAGAGCGATCATATCCGATTTTGCGCAAGTCAAAACAATCGTTCCCGGCTCGCCCGAACTCGCATCAGCGATAGCCAGTCGTCTGATGAATCCGCCCGCGAACTGCGTTTTCCCTGGTTATACCCTGCTCGGATACGGCACCATCCTGGGCCAGAAGGTCGCCAAAGTGCGCTGGCCATCTCTGAAGGGACTCAAGGACGAGACGATTCAGTGGCTGGCCCCCGCGTTGGGCTGCGTGGCGATGCAGACCGAAAATCTGGTGCCCCAGCCTGGCGGCAAGCTGAAGGTTCTTTCGAAGATGGAAACGGTAAGCCTCTCTGTTGGTCCTCCGGACCCGCATCTGTTCGACCCTGAGCCGAACTACAATGTCGTGAAGCCCTCCGAAGCAATGCGCAAAGTATTCGAGAAGGCCGGTTGGGCCTGGGACAGCGACGCCCAAGCGCATGCGGCACGGGCGGATCAGCGGTACTCTAAGGCTGTGCAGATGGCCGGGCGATGAGGTCCCTTACGCCCCCTTTGACCCTCCCTTTATTGTCGGTATAATGCATATGTTGTTCCTCGAAGGGATCCATACCGGATGTTGGGGCATAAGAAAAAAAGCTGGATCTTCGCGCTGCTCATCGTAATGCTGGCTGCGGCCTGGTTCTGGCGTCCATCGGCTGGCATAATGAAACAAGGGGGCAGATCGATGACTGAAGCCGGGGCACATCAGGTGTCATATCAATACACCAACCATCTTATCGACGAAAGCAGCCCCTACCTGCTGATGCACGCGCACAACCCTGTGGACTGGTATCCCTGGGGCCAGCAGGCCTTTGAGCTGGCACGGCGCGAAAACAAGCCGATTTTTCTTTCCGTCGGCTACTCCACCTGCCACTGGTGCCACGTGATGGAGCGCGAGTGCTTCTCTAATCCTGAAATCGCCAAAATCATGAATGAAGACTTTGTGAATATCAAGGTGGACCGGGAAGAGCGCCCCGACGTTGACCGAATGTACATGACCTTTGTCCAGGCCACCACCGGCAGCGGGGGCTGGCCGATGTCCGTTTTCCTGACGCCGGACCTCAAACCCTTTTTCGGCGGAACTTACTGGCCGCCGGAAGACCGATACGGGCGCCCGGGCTTTCCCACCGTCCTGCGGCGCGTGGCAGAGGCGTGGAAGAAGGACCCGAAGCGCATCGAGCAATCTGCTACGGACGTGGTCGAGCAACTGGAGAAGGCCGTCAATGCCCCCGCGCCCGGAAAGGCCGACATTACGGATGCGACACTCAGCCGGGCCTATCAGCAGATCAAGGCCGGCTACGATCCCATTCATGGCGGATTTGGCAGCGCACCCAAGTTCCCGCGCCCGGTAATCTTCAATTTCCTTCTGCGCTATTATGCCCGCACCGGCGACCAGGAAGCGCTCCAGATGACGCTTCACACTTTGCGCGCCATGGCCGATGGCGGAATTCACGATCATCTGGGCGGAGGCTTTCACCGCTACTCGGTGGATGCTGAATGGCACGTGCCGCACTTTGAGAAAATGCTCTACGATCAGTCGCAACTGGCCATCGCTTATCTCCAGGCTTATCAGATCACCCACGACCCCTTTTACGCGAACGTCGTGCGCGATATTCTCGGTTATGTCCTGCGCGACATGCGCAGCGCCCAGGCCGGATTCTTCAGCGCGGAAGACGCCGACAGCCAGATCGAAAAAGGAAAACCCGAACACGGCGAGGGCGCGTTCTATCTTTGGACCGCCGCCCAGATTGAAGAGGTGCTCGGCCACGATTCCGCCGCCGTCTTTGATTACTATTACGACGTGAAGCCCGGCGGCAACGTCGCTTCGCAGAACGATCCTCACGGTGAGTTCAAGGGAAAGAACATCCTGCAGGTGGTTCATTCCGTTGATGAAACGGCAAAGCACTTCGGGAAGTCACCCTCGGACGTTGAAGCCGTGCTCGCCGAAGCCCGCAGCAAGCTGCTTGCGGCGCGCGACCAGCGCCCGCGTCCGGCCCTGGACGACAAGATTCTGACCGCCTGGAACGGCCTGATGATCTCCGCCTTCGCGCGCGCCGGGCAGGTGCTGAACGATCCCGCTTATGTCGAGGCAGCCGAAAGTGCCGCAAACTTCATCCAGTCAAAGCTCTATGACCAGCAGAACGGCACGCTGAAACGCCGCTACCGCGAGGGCGACATCGGCATTAACGGATTCCTCGACGACTACGCTTACCTGATCCAGGGATTGCTCAATCTCTATGAGTCGTCTTTCCGGGTCCCGTACCTCGCCTGGGCCATCAAGCTGCAGGAAAAGCAGGACCAGCTTTTCTGGGACGAAAAGGGTGGCGGCTACTATCAGGCCCCGCCCACGGATTCATCGATCCTGGTAAGGATGCGCGACGCTTACGACGGCGCCGAGCCATCCGCCAATTCCGTCGCCGCCATGAACCTGTTGCGACTTGCGGAGATGGCCAACCGCCCGGCGTGGCGCGAAAAGGCTCATAAAGTCTTCCTAGCCTTCAGCCGCCAGATCGAGCAGACTCCCGAGAGCGTGCCTGAGATGATAGCCGCCGCGGACTTCGCCCTCTCAAGGCCAAGGCAGGTGGTCATCGTCGGAAATCCCGCTTCTCCCGATACGCAGGCGCTGCTTGATGTGGTGAACCGGCAATACCTCCCCAACAGGGTTCTTTTCCTGGCGGACGGCGCGGTGCGAGAACTACACCTGCAAACTCCCCACCTCCGACCCCGCGCAGGTAGCGCAGTTGCTGGAAGAAGAACACTGACATACGTACGCTACAATTCTAGCAAATAAGAGCCGGCAGCCCTGGCCCTGGCCGGGTGCCGTGTGTCTTCCGCCGAGTGCCGCCGGGGTGGGCGCGCAGTCGGTTCG
>JARRJI010000037.1:0-24287 GCA_037379595.1 Acidobacteriota bacterium
TGGCACTCCTAAAGCGTTGAGAATTTCGCGCTTTGAAACGTAGTGGTTGCCCTTGACCACCACATCCGCGGGAGAAGCCAGTTGAAAGCGCGGTGAGTTGAGCAGATAAACAGCTAATCGGTATCCGCCAAACCCCATCGGCAAAAGAACAAAAATGGCAATCCCGATCCACCATGCGGCACGCCGGATTCCCAGCGGGAACCGGCTTCGCCGAACGGCCACGGCCCGCGACCGCCGCATGTAAGAGGTTTCAGAAGATGATCCCATATCATCAGGCACTGCGTCGTCGTCCATATTCAACATAGCTGCCGCCCTATCCGATGCAGTTTCTTTGAAGTGGAGGATCTCTTCAACCAGTCATGGGATAAAAGGCAATCTTTTCAGATCCGCCGGCTCCGTGGGAAACTGCTCTCGCGAAAACCGTAGCAACGGTCTGCACTCCGCCTCCAGTTTTGATTCAGCCCGGGCGCTCCGTGTTTTGAGCGTCCATCAGGATCACAATCATGATTTTGCCGTGTCTGCTCGCGCCACTCGATCGTTGATCGCTGTTGCCAGGGTCTCCGCAATTTTCCAGACACTGCCGGCCCCGATGGTCAATACCAGGTCGCCGGAACGAAGATCGGCAAGGACGTCGCTGATGACCGCGTCTGAAGAAGAAACGTATTGGGCGCGCGTAAAACCGAGTTCGTTCATTCTTTCCACCAGCCGCTCCGAGGTGATGCCGGGAATAGGAGGTTCACTGGCAGGGTATATATCGAGGACATAAACACGGTCACAGGCCTTAAAGCATCGGGCAAATTCATCCATCAGGAATTTCGTTCGGGTGTAGCGATGAGGCTGAAAGATGGCCACGATCCGGCGCGCCCCACGCAGCCTTGCCGCCTCGAGCGTCGCCAGGATCTCGGTGGGATGGTGGCCGTAATCATCAACAATCGCTATCCCATCCAGCTCCGCCTTAACCTGAAAGCGCCGGTCCGCGCCCCGAAAATATCCCAGGCCTTCTTGAATTCGTTCCCTGGCCAGCCCCAGTTCCCGTCCCACGGCAATTGCCGCGAGAGCGTTCTGGACATTGTGGCGGCCAGGAATCTTCACCGAGAAGGAGCCAAGAGAATCGCCGCCCACTTCGACGTCAAAACTGGATCCGCCCGATCGTAAATCGAGATTACGCGCCGTCACGTCCGCTCCCGATTCGATCCCGTAAGTCACAGTGCGCCGCCGCAGGCGCGGCAACACAGACTGCATCGCAGTTCGCCAGGGAGAATCCGTGCAGGCGATAACGGCCCCGTAAAACGGGACCTTATTCATGAATGAGACGAACGATTCCTGAATCTCTTTCAGATTCTGGTAGTGGTCCAGATGTTCCCGATCAATGTTGGTTACCACGGCAAGGGTTGGCATCAAGTAAAGAAACGAACGATCGCTCTCATCCGCCTCGACAACCATCAACTCGCTTTTGCCCAGCCTGGCGCTCGAACCAAAAGCATCCAGGCGCCCTCCGATCACCGCCGTTGGATCCAGCCCGCCTTCGGCCAGCATTACGGCGACCATCGAGGTCACAGTCGTCTTTCCATGCGAGCCGGCGACGGCCACGCAAAATTTCAGCCGCATCAGCTCCGCCAGCATTTCCGCGCGCGGAATCACAGGAATCTTTTGACGTGTTGCCTCTACAATTTCAGGATTCGTCGGGGGCACAGCCGACGATACGACAACCACCTCAGCGTCGCCAACATTCTCCGCCGCGTGCTTTTCAGCAATGCGCGCGCCCAGGCGAACCAGGCGCTCCGTCACGGGTGTCCGCCGAAGGTCTGAGCCGGAAACGCTGAACCCCAGATTGAGCAGCACTTCGGCCAACCCGCTCATCCCGATGCCGCCGACGCCAACAAAATGTATTCTACGGACCTTCCCAAGCATGGCAAATTCTCTCAACCCGCCTCCACAGGGTTTGGTAATTTCTGAAGTTCTAATGCTGCTTGCACAATTCCTCGATCAAATCCGCGATCCGGGCCGCAGCGTGCGGGCTTGCAAGGGTCCTGGCACGCTGCTCCATCAAAACCAGCTTTTCGGGATCGCCAAGCAAACTCATCACACTGTCCACCAGTCGTTCGGGCATCAGATCTTTCTGTTCTATCACGCAGGCTCCGCCTGCACGTTCGAGCGCTCTAGCGTTGTGCAACTGATGCTGATCCGTGGCCGAAGGGTAAGGAACCAGGATCGAAGCCTTTCCCGCAGCCGCCAATTCTGCTATCGTTGCAGCGCCCGCACGGCAAATAATCAAATCAGCTCGCGAAAAGGCCTCTGCAATATTATCGATAAAGGCACATACCTCGGATTCAGCCCCGTGATTCGCGTAAGCTTCCTGCACAGCATTATAATCTGCCTGGCCGGTTTGATGGATAAATCTCAAAGTCTTGCCCGCTTTTGAGAAGAAAAGAGGCAGGCTCTCCATCAGGCACTGGTTCAGAGCCCTTGCTCCCAGGCTTCCCCCCACACTCAAAATTGTGTACGGAGGCACATGAGCCTTGGGTTCAACCGCATAGAACTCCGCTCGAACAGGATGTCCGATCAGCCGGCCCTTTGACCCGTAAACGGCAAGGGATTGCTCAAGCCCTACGGCCGCCAGCCTCACTACGGGCGCCAGAGCGCGGTTTGTGAATCCCGGAACGGCATTCGCCTCGTACAGCAAGGTCGGAATGCCCGCCAGCGCCGCCTCCAGCATCACAGGTCCGGAGATATAGCCGCCAATTCCAACCACAACATTGGGACGCATGCGGTAAAGAAGCCGTGCAGACTCGAAGGCGCTCCACGGCAACTTGGCCGCATTGAGAGCCCTCTTCCACCCTGCGATTCCCTTCAGCCCGGCCGCTTGTATCGTCTCTAACCGATAACCGGCCCGGGGAATGAGACGAGCTTCAAGTCCCCTTCCCGTTCCAAGAAACACCGTCTCGTACCTGACCGTTCCGGGACCAGCATTCTCAGACCTTCGGCGCATCTCGTCCGCCACTGCCAGAGCAGGAAAGATGTGCCCACCGGTACCGCCTGCAACCATGAGGATGTGCGCCAGCCGACGCTTGGTTGATCCCATTGGCAAAGCCGGAGGCTCCTCCTTCTCAAGAATCGATTTGCTCTGACTCTCCATCCAGAACCTTTTCCGGAACCTTCCCAGCGCCGCTAGCTGGTGTTCTGAGATATGTTCAGAAGTATTCCCATGGCGAACAGCGTCATCACCAGCGACGAACCTCCATAACTGATAAACGGCAAGGCAATCCCTTTTGTCGGCAGCAGCCCGATCACCACGCTAACATTCACCAGCGCCTCGCCCACAATCATCACGGTAATCCCTATGGCCAGCAGCCGCCCGAAATTATTGGAACAGCGCGCGGCCGCGCGCAGCCCCCGCCAAAGAATCATGGCGAACAAGGCAAGGACGGCAAGCGCACCGATAAACCCCAATTCTTCGCTGATCACCGCAAAGATGAAATCCGTCTGGGGCTCTGGCAAAAAGAAGAGTTTTTCCTTACCCTCCATCAGTCCCATACCGGCTATTCCGCCCGTACCCACAGCTATGAACGATTGAATGATTTGGAATCCTGCACCCAGTGGGTCGGCGTAAGGGTGCAGAAAACCCATGATGCGTCTCAACCGGTAGCTGACGTGGAAAATCAGCAGAAACAACAGCGGGAAGGCAGCCATCATCCCGTAACCAAAATAGATCAGCGGAAGCCCAGACACAAAAAGCATCGCCGCCACAATCATGGCAAGAGCCATGGTACTTCCAAAATCGGGTTCCTTCAGAACCAGCAAAGCGGCAGTTCCGACGACCAGGGCGATCGGGAGCAGCGTGCGCTTCCAGTCCGCGACCTCGCCTTTGCGCATATCGAGGAAGTACGCCAGGAAAATAACGATGACGACTTTCGACAGTTCTGAAGGCTGGAAGCTGACCGGTCCGACCCGCAGCCACCGATGAGTGTCATGGGTCGGGTTCATGAACAAAACGGTAAAGAGCAATAAGAGCTGGATGGCGACTGCCGGGAAGATCACAATAGGTTTGGCCAGATGGCGGTAATCGACGTACATCATGATCACCATGAGCCCGAGTCCCACGCCTGCCCAGATCAATTGCCGGAAAAGAAAATGGTAGCTGGAGTGGAACTGGTCCTGGGCAATCACGGCGGACGCGCTGTACACCATGACCAGCCCGAACAGCAGCAGGATCACTACCGTCCCGAACAGCACCTTGTCAGTCTGGAGTTGCCGTGCCATAGTCCAGCTATTTCACCTCACGGGGCCGCGTCTGCTTGTTAATCTCCACCTCTGCGAAGGCATCCTTCCCGGCATCTGTGATCGCCCGCCCGTGACCCGATGGCGATCGGACTTCAAACGCCTTCACCTCATCATCGGCGCTCTCAAGGGGTGCAAGGTCAGCGGCATCCAGAGTAATCTCATGTGAATCGTATCCGGCATCCTGCGCAATCTGTGTGTGAGCTTCCTCGGCGCTCACTTCGTAGACATATTCAAGCTCTCGCGTCGCGGTGAGCACCAATGGTTCAGGTTGGGTGGAGGCCGGATCCGCCCCATCCTCGTTCTTGAGCTCCGGCCGCGAGGTTTCCTCTAAGCTCTTCGGCGCAGGCTGATTCTGCAACGATGAAGCTGACGATTCGGCAGAATGCGCAATGGGAGCGCGACCGTGCTGCAACGGCACATGTTTGCCCTCCCTGCTTCTCTCTGCCTCCTCTTGATCCAGTTTTTCAACCAGGGCCTTGAAGACCTGCCCGCGCTGTTCGAAATTGTCAAATTGATCAAAGCTTGAGCACGCAGGGGCAAGCAATACCACATCGCCTGGCTTTGCCCGCTCAGCCGCCTTCCGCACTGCGGTCTCCAGATCACCTGCCTCGACAATTGCCGCCCCGCCCGACAGTTCGCTTGCGATCCGCCTTTGAGCAGCGCCAATCACAAGCACCTCCCGCACGCGATCCTTCAGCAAGTTTCGGAGCGGCGCGTAAGGCGCGCCTTTATCCTTTCCTCCCAGAATAAGGTGAACACCTCTTTCAAAGGTCGAAAGAGCTTTCGCCGCCGCGTCGACGCTCGTCGCCTTCGAGTCATTGTAGAAGTCCACTCCGCGAACTTCCCGCACGAATTCCAGGCGATGCTCGACCCCTCCAAACTCGCGGACGGCCCGGCGGAGGGAACCGAAATCCGCGCCCAAAACACAGGCAGCCGCAGCATCGGCAAGCACGTTTTCCAGATTGAATTCGCCACGCAGCCGAATGTCGGTTGTCTTCATCAAAGCCACTTCCAAATTCCGCACGCGGTACAGAATCTGGCCGTGGGAGACAAAAACACCGCTTGGGAGTTCCTTCTTCCGGCTGAAATAGACCTTTTGGCTCCGAATCGACGGAATGAGTTTCATCACATTCTCATCGTCGGCATTCAGGATTGCATAGTCATTCTCGGTCTGGTTGGAAAAGATCCGTGCTTTTGCGGCAACGTAAGCTTCGAAATTCGGATGGCGGTCCAGATGATTGGGAGTAAGGTTCAGCAGCGCCGCCACGTGAGGCCTGAATGTGTCGATCGTCTCAAGCTGAAAGCTGCTCAATTCAGACACGACGATTGAAGCGGGAGGGTCTTGATCGACCGCCAATAACAGCGGAACACCGATGTTTCCACCCACAAACGTTGGAAAGCCCGATGCCTCCAGCATCTTTCCCAGCAGGGCAGTGGTTGTGGTCTTCCCGTTCGTCCCCGTAATACCCACCAGTCGCCCACCGAGAAACCAGCCCGCAAGCTCGATTTCGGGAACCACCCGGATTCCCTTCTCTCTTGCGAGGTTCAACAGGGGAAGGTCCGCAGGGACACCCGGACTAATCACGATAAAGTCCTGCCGTAGGAACGTTGATTCCTTGTGAAGACCGAGTTCCAAGCCAACCTTCCGAAGAAGCAGTTCGGGTATTTCAGTTGAAAACACGCTTGGCGGGCGCATGTCCGTCACGGTAACCACCGCTCCGTGCTCGCTCAGCCAGCGGGCTGCCGTCAAACCGCTCCGTGCCAGCCCCACCACCAGAACATTCTTTCCTTGAATGTCCATCAGGAAAGCCTCCCAGGCCGTCCATGACCGTTGCGGCGGAAGTGGGCCTCGAGAATTTCTGAAATCAGGACCGAGAGAGACCTGCGCGATTGCTGCGCCAGTTTCCGGGCGGCCTGTAAGGTCTTGCGGTCCAGCGTCAGGCTAACTCGTGTCGGGTTGCGAGAAGATTTTGGTCGGCCCATCAGTTATTCTTGCGCATTTTATGCGCAGAAATCCCTCCCGTCAACTGTTCTTTGCGCCTCACCGGAGCTTGAGCGTCGTGAGGGCAAACAGGGCACAGATCAAGGCGGCAATCCAGAAGCGCGCGATAATTTTCGATTCTTTCCACCCCTGCAGTTCGAAGTGGTGGTGGAGGGGCGCCATCCTGAAAATACGTTTTCGGCGGAGCTTATACGAACCCACCTGAAGAATCACGGAAAGCGCTTCGATAACGAAGATGCCTCCGATAAACGGAAGCAGGAGTTCCTGTTTGATGATCACGGCGACTGCGGCGACCGCACCTCCGAGGGAAAGCGAGCCCACGTCGCCCATGAAAATTTCTGCCGGGTAAGCGTTGTACCAGAGAAACCCCAGGCTCGCGCCGACCATCGCCCCGCAGAAAATCGTCAACTCTGCGGACTGAGGCAGGTGCTCAATGTCGAGGTAGGCCGACCACACAGCGTGGCCCGAAACGTACGTCAAAACCGTCAGCGCCGAAGCCGCCACAACAATGCATCCAATGGCCAGTCCGTCAAGTCCGTCTGTCAGGTTAACCGCGTTCGAGGAACCTACAAGAATGAGAACCGCAAAGGCAACAAACGGTAGGAAAGCCAGGGGATAAATCCACGAATTATGCAGCAAGGCCGGGATCGTAAAAGTCGGATGAATGCGCTTGAAAAAGGGGAAAACTATAGCAGTGGAGTAAAGCCCTCCGGCCGTCATGGTTACCAGCACCATCGCGAAGATAAAGCTGACCAGAATCTGAAGCAGGAATTTCGTTCGGGCCCTCAGCCCAAGGTTGTTCCGCTTCAGCACCTTCTGGTAATCGTCCCAAAAACCAATCCCCGCGAACGCCAGGGTAACGCCCAGCGCGAGCCAGACAAATGGATTGCTCAGGTCAGCCCAAAGCAGCGTCGGAATAACGATGCACAGGTTGATCAGGACTCCTCCCATCGTGGGAGTCCCTGCCTTGGCCTGGTGCGCTTTCGGGCCATCCTCTCGAATATACTGGCCAATCTGGAACTGTTTGAGCTTTCGAATCACGTAGGGACCTAGGAACACGGAGAGGAAAAGAGCAGTCAGACTCGCGGAGGCTGTCCGGAAAGTGATGTAGCGGAAAAGGTTAAAGAGGTGAAACTCCGCATGAAATTTCAGATAAAGATAGTAGAACATGAATCGTTATCAAACCATTCTTTCCGGGACTTCAGAGGAGATGCCGGAGGGATAGCTTATAGGCCTTACAAGCAATTCTGTGACCCTTTCAAGATTGACCCCGCGGGATCCCTTGACCAGCACGACGTCTCCTGGCTGCAGAAGACTTGCGCAATACTCGGCGGCTTCACGCGCATCCGGAAAGAAAACTACCTTATTGGGACGGATGCCCGCTTCCAAAGCCCCCTCTTTGATGAATCTGGCGTCTCCCTGGACGGCGACAACGCTGTCAACACCGCACTCTGCCACCTTCCGACCTATTTTCCTATGCCATTCCGGGGAGGTTGGGCCCAGCTCCAGCATTTCGCCGGCCACTACGATCCGTCGCTTTGCAGAAGCCCACCCTGCCAGCGTTTCGAGCATGCGTTCCATCGCACGCGGGTTCGAGTTATAGCAGTCGTTGAGAATCGTGATATCTCCTGGCAGTGTAAAAATTTCACTCCGCTGCGACAAATTTTTAAAGGAGGCAAGAGACGGCGCAAGTGAGCCGACGTCCAATCCCCGGGTGCTAGCCGTTGCCAAAGCCGCCAGGGCGTTTTCAACGTTATGGATACCAGGCAATGGAACGGTAAATCCTCCATCGACATTCGGCCCGAGCAGATGAAAACGGCTTCCGCCGCCGGGTCGTGCTTGTACCTTCGTTCCTCTGAAGGCGGCTCCCTCGCCCTGTCCAAAAGTCAGCACGTGCCCGTCAAACCCTTTGGCGAATTCCCGCACTCGGGCATCATCAAAATTCAAGACGGCCGTAGCCTTCCCGTGGCGGGTGCTCAGGTTCTCAATCAGTTCTCGTTTTGCCTTGGCAATCGAATCAACCGAATCGAAAAACTCCAGGTGAACGGGGCCAACATTCGTCACCACCCCGACATCCGGTTCAGCGATTTGCGCCAGCCTGGCGATCTCGCCCGGCGCCGACATTGCAAGTTCAACTACTGCGACGTCGTGCGCAGTTTCCAGTCCGAGCAGTGTCAAGGGCAGTCCATAGTGATTGTTGAGATTTCCCTGCGACCTGTGGACCGAGAAGCGGATGGCCAGCAGTGTCGCAATCATCTCCTTCGTTGTTGTCTTGCCCATGCTTCCGGTAACGGCAATCACACAGCCGTCCCATTCCCGGCGAACATGATGGGCGAGAGCCTGGAGAGCCCCGGTCGTGTCCGCGACCGGAATCAGAAGTGGACGGGTTGATACCGGCGCCTGTTTCCAGAACACCCGATCCACAACCGCTCCTGCGGCACCACGTTCCAGCGCGGCGTCAACGAATTCGTGTCCGTCATAGCGCGGACCGCGAATGGCAAAGAACAATTGGCCAGATTCAATCCGGCGGGAGTCAATCGAATAGCCCTTTACGGCGCGGTCAGAAGTGAGCTCCTTTGAACCCAGGACTTCAGCCGCCTTGGCCAGCGGCAGAATCATTTTCCCCAACCTTTATTAGCTTTGAAGCGTGCAACTCTGTGCCTGCCTTATCGCAGGTGCAATTTGGTGTTGGACGCCTTCTGCGTATCCAAGTGATAGCCTAACTCCCGCAGAATCTCGCGTGCTACCTGGCGATCGTCAAAGGGAATGGTCTTGTCCTTTAACACTTGATAGGTTTCGTGTCCCTTTCCGGCGAGGATCACGACGTCGCCTTCGCGAGCCTCCGCAAGCGCCTTACGAATGGCAACTTCCCGGTTAACCTCTGCAATATAAGGCCTTCCAGTCCTTTGCAGTCAAGACAGGCAGGTCGCTCAAACGTCCCGCAATTTCTCCCATAACAGGCCGCTTGGTTCGGTCACGCTCGCCGCCGCAGCCAAAAACAACAATCAGCCGATTCCTGGTAAGTTCGCGGGCCACCTCAAGAACATTTCGCAGTGCATCGTCAGTATGGGCATAATCGACAACCACTAGGAACGGCTGGCCTTCGTCAATTTTCTCAAAACGTCCGGGAACCGATCCTAGACGGTGCAAGCCTGATTGAATTTTTTCCAGCGGAATTTCCAATCCTGCGGACGTTGCCGTTGCAGCCAGGATATTCAACAAATTTGCTCGCCCTACCAGGGCCGATTCAATTTCGAGTTCGCCCTGCGGGGTCGTCAGAGTTGCAGACAATCCTGAAGCGGAATGCGATTGCCGCCTCACACCCACATCGGCTTTCGATTCAATCCCGTATGTAATCCGGCGCGGGTTGGACAAGTTAAGCAAACGCCGCCCCCATGGGTCATCAATATTTATAATTGCCAAGTCTGGAGGCGCAGTCCCCAATCCTTCAAAAAGCCTTCTCTTGGCTGCAAAGTAGCCCTCAAAGTCATGGTGGTAGTCAAGATGGTCGCGCGTGAGATTCGTAAAGACCGCGGCCGAAAAATGAAGCCCCCAGACTCTCTCCTGCGCCAGGGCGTGCGAGGAAACTTCCAGGATTGCAGTCTGTGCTCCGCTGACTACCAGTTCGTGGAAATAGGACGCGAGATCAAGAGACTCGGGTGTCGTATTGGAAGCGGAGACGGTCCGCGTACCCAGTCTGTATTCCACCGTACCAAACATCCCAGCCCGGGTTCCTGCGGCTTCGAATATGCTGTTGAGGAGATATGCAGTGGTAGTCTTGCCGTTCGTTCCCGTGATGCCAATCAGCTGCAGCTTGCGGTTGGGGTAGCCATAAAAGCTTCTGGCCGCCTCAGACAACGCCCGCCGGATTTCTTTTACTCGAATCCATCGGGCAGCGAGCTCGGATGACGCCGCTCGTTCACTGACAATCGCCACCGCCCCTCGCCTGATTGCCTCGCCGATGAACTGGTGACCGTCAGCCTTTTCACCCTGGATGGCAAAGAAAACACATCCTTTGCCGACACGGCGAGAGTCATAAGCAAGAGAGGTGATTTCGGTACCCTGATCCACCCCCGTTTCGACAGGCTGTACTCTTTCGAGGAGCTCGCCTAATTTCATGCTTCACTCGCATTATAGCACTGGCGCACCCCGGCGTCGGCCATCTCAATTTTCAGACCATCACTTCCCTGGCACACTGCAACAGAGCTGTTGGGCGAACTGAACCCACACAGAGCTGCCTGCGTGCACGCTCGTGCCAGGTGCCGGATCCTGTTGAACGGCAAGTCCTGACCCCGACATTTGCATATCCAATCCTAAAGATTGGCATTCCTCAGTCACGCGACGAGCCGATAAGCCTGTGAAATTTGGAACCACCAACAAGGGACCCTCGTCCAGAACTACGGTCCTGCTCGAGGGTGAACGGGAAGCCCGGTAAAAAGAAACTGGTTCTACGGGGTGTGTGGCAGTCCCGGCGATTTCAGAGTCTAATGGAGGGTTTACCGCCTTTCCTCTCCGTCTCTGGTAAGGAGATTTGGCGGGGTAGAGGGAAGCAATCTGCATAGACCCGGAAGGACTGTCTTGCGGAACGTTCAAGTAACGCAGTATTTGCTGTGTGATAGACTTCCACGCCGGAGCTGCCACTTGGTCCCCATAGATTGCTCCAACCGGTGTGTCGATAACCACCAGAACGGTTACGGCCGGCTTTTCTACTGGAGCGAAACCTATAAAAGAAGCCACATAATCCTTGTGGGAATAACGGCCATCCGCACCCACTTTCTGCGCCGTGCCTGTCTTACCTCCTGCCGTGTACCCGACCAGTTGCGCCGGAACGCCAGTCCCGTGCTCAACGACCCCAGCCAGCATCTGCTTCATGATATTGGCCGTTTGCTCACTGACAACGCGGCGGCCAAGGCTTGGAGAAAGTGGACTGTGAGTGACCCCTTGAAAAACATCTTTAATGATTCTAGGTCGAAGCATGACTCCCCCGTTGGCAATGGCCGAGTATGCTGCTGCCATCTGGAGAGGAGTAACCCCGATTCCTTGCCCGATTGAAATCTCGCCGATGCTGATCCCAGACCAGAACCTGGGTGGCCTGAGCAGGCCGCCTTCATCTCCCGGGAGATCAACATCCGGACTGGTCCCGAAGGCGAAACGCCGGATGTACTTGTAAAGACGGTCCTGGCCTAGCCTCAGCGCCAGCTTGATAGTTCCAATGTCGCTCGAGTGCATCAGAATCTGAGCTACAGTCAGGTCGCCAAAGGGCTTCCAATCGTGAATGACGTGGCCGGCAAGAACAATATGTCCCTGCTGGCAGTTGATCACTTCGTTGGACGTGGCAAGGTGCGACTGAAGCGCTGCGCAAACAGTGACCAGCTTGAAGGTCGAACCCGGTTCGTAGATCCATGAAACCGCCCGATTCATCCGGTCTATCGGAGGATATTTCTGATAATCGTTCGGGTCAAATGTCGGCTGGTTGGCCATCGCCAGGATGTCGCCAGTATGAGGGTCCTCCACAATGACCGTGCCACCAGCCGCGTGAAACTTCTTGACCGTTTTCGCCAGGACATTCTGGGCGATATACTGGACGTCGTCGTCAATGGTCAGCACGACATTCTTGCCCGGTTCTCCGCGCCGCTCGGTGGAGCGGAACGAGTGGTGCCGGGCGTCTGTGGTCAGCAGGATTTTTCCCGGGCGGCCCTCCACCTGCTGATTCAGCTGATATTCAATCCCGCCCAAGCCGTTATCGTCTATCCCGACGTAGCCCAGGACGCTGGCGGCAAGCTTGCCAGCCGGGTAGAAGCGCTTGGTCTCCTTCTGGAAATAAATCCCTTTCAGGTTCAGGGCACGCACCCGCGCCGACTGCTGCGATGTGATCTTCCGCTTGACCCAACAAAAAGAGCGATAGGTCTTGAAACGGCCTTCCAGATCCTTAGCGTCCAGGTTCAGGACCGGAGCAAGCAACCCGGCCTCCATCGACGCGTCGGGGATTTTCGAAGGGACCGCGTAGACCGAATCCACAGACAGACTCATTGCCAGCGGGTGCATGTTCCGGTCATAGATAGTGCCTCTTTTTGGAGCAATATCTACGGTGCGCTGCTGCTGCTGGTCAGCACGAGCCAGGAGTTCCACATATTGGATAATTTGAAGGTCATACAGGCGTAGGATGATGGCCACTCCCCAGATCAAAAAAAGTCCGGCTAGGAGCAGACTCCTCCTGGCTTCGAGCGGCCTTACATCTGATAGGGATTGTTTTTTCCTCCCCAGTCGCGCCATTTACCTCTCACTCGGAATTCCAATCTGGTCTTCAAGGTTCCCCGCATATTCAGTGCTCGACGGTTGGGGACTGACCTCCGCAGTCTTCCCAACCTGGATGATCTGCCCCGGCTTTGGCGGAACAAGGCCCAGCCGAGTCTGCGCTACGGTGTCGATCCGCTGGGGGTCGCTCAAAGATGCAAACTCCACTTTCAGCGTATGGTTCCATTCCACCATCGAAGCCTGCTTATTCTTGAGTTGTTGAATCTGATAGCCATAACGTACACACTCAAAATGCTGCCAGGCAAAAAGCATGATGAAAAGGAAGGCAATTGTCCCCATGCCGAGCAGGCCGAAGCATTCGCGGCGTTTCGCAGTATCGACCACGCGCTCCAGGCGGGAGTTGTCAATGCGTTTGACGAAATAGATCTCCGGGTACGAGGCGCGGCCTGCAACTGGCTCATTCTTAGGACGACGCCTTGTTCCGGGAAGGCCGACTGCAACTGTGGCCATGTTCTTCTCCTCCCAAACAGCGCGGTATCCTCTTGAGCACCGCTTCGAGTGCAGGCGATGCTCCGGAACCGCCGGGGCACAATGCTTTATGTGACTTGTAGTTTCTCCGCTGCTCGCAATTTTGCACTGCGTGATCGCGGATTTTCGCGAACCTCTTCGACCGTTGGCCGCACGACGTGCTTCGTTAAAACCCGTATCCGGCCTTCCCGTTGCTGCTGTAGCATCGCGTGCTTCACCAGACGGTCTTCCAGCGAATGGAAGCTGATCACGACCGCCCTTCCTCCGGGAGCAAGAACTCCCGCAAATCTGGCAAGAAACAACTCCAGATTTTCCAGTTCACGGTTGACAACCAAGCGCAGTGCCATGAATGTTCGCGTTGCCGGATGAATGTGGTGGAGGCCCGCCCGGGAGGGGATAGCTCGCATTACCACCTGCGCCAGTTCGGTGGTCGATCGAATCGGACGGGCCTTCACAATTGCTCGCGCTATTCGGCGCGAGTGGCGCTCTTCTCCAAACTTGTAAATCAGGTCAGCTAATTCACGTTCGGGCGTGCGGTTGACAATTTCTTCAGCGGTCAATTCTCCTCTGCCCATTCTCATATCGAGTGGCCCTGGCAGGTTGAAACTGAAACCACGGCTGGCATCTTCAACCTGCATCGAGCTCAGCCCAAGATCCGCCAGAACACCGTCAACCGGCGGAAACCCGCTGGCGGCGTGCAGTTCATCGATTTCAGCAAGATTCCCTTCCATCAGCTTCAGCTTTCCGCCATAATCCCCAAGACGCTCTCGAACTGCATCCAGCGCTCGTGGGTCACGGTCAACACCGAGCAACCGCCCTTGCCCACTTTCCAGTATCCGTAAGATCTGCTCCGCGTGGCCTCCAGCTCCAACCGTTGCATCGATGTAATCTCCATCTGCCCGGACATTCAAAAACTCCAGCACTTCCCGCCTCATAACGGGATAATGGAGTTCGAATTCACTCATCTAAATTCCAAGGTCACTCAAAGCCTGCAGATCCTCATCCGTGAGCGGATTATCATCCAGGTGCTTACGGAACCGATCCATGTTCCAAACGTCGAGATAGTTCAGACAGCCGATCACTGCCACTTCACCTTGCATGCCAGCAGATTCACGCAGCAAAGCCGGAATCAGGATCCTGCCCTGCGCGTCCATCTGCACTGCTTGCCCCCAGTAGTTGACACGGTCCAGAAGCTTCCTCTTTGACTTGTTCATGGACGGCAACGCCGCCAATTTTTCCTCGATATCCCTCCAGACTGAAAAGGGATAAACTCGAACAGACTGGCCATCGAGGCTGGTCGCGTAAAAGTCATGGCCGAAGCTCACTTCCAGATGGGACTTAAAGGCGGTTGGAATTTTCAGTCGCCCTTTAGCATCCACGGTCGCCGGATAATTTCCACGCAGCATGGAAGTTTCCCTTGAGCCCTCAAAAAGCTAACAAGAAATGCAACTTTCTAACACTTTTTACTACTTTTTACCACTTACGACCACCAACTATAGGTTTGTGCTCCATGCTTGTCAAGGATTATTTGCATTAGGAAAGAAAATTTAGTTCTTGGGATTTTTTCTGCCCCAAGGTGTGGGGGCACAAATAGCTTTCGCGCGCTATCCGTGGTATGCTCTGCCCTCCATAATATTCGGGCATCGTGGCAGGTCGTAGCACTTCCCTTGACTCTTTGGGTCACAGATCCGGTAGCTTTCGCGGCTCTGCACTGCACGACATCGGCTCAACTTGCGAGACTCCTGACTCACTTGCAGGGCATAGCTGACGCCACAGGATCGCAGGGACGCAGCGCCGAAATTAGGCTGTCGGGGCTAACTTTTGTTGGGCGGAGATGCATGGTGGTAAGCTGAAAGGTGTTAAGGCCATTGATTGGGGGGAAGCACCCTTCATGCGCATTATCCTCTATAGCGGCAAGGGCGGCGTGGGGAAAACAAGCATCTCCGCCGCGACGGGTCTGGAACTGGCAAGGCGCGGTTACAAAACGCTTGTTATGTCCGTGGACCCTGCACACTCGCTGAGCGATGCCTTCGACCTCGACAACAACCTGATGGGCCGCGAGACTGGCCACCCCATGAACGTGGCGAAAGATCTCTGGATTCAGGAAGTTGACGTACTCCAGGAGATTTCCCGCCACTGGGATGCCGTCTACGCCTACGTTGCGGCTCTGCTGAATGTGTCAGGACTCGAGCAGACGCTTGCGGAGGAACTCGCTATATTTCCCGGCATGGAAGAAGTGAGTTCTCTTCTCTACGTAAATCAGTATGTGCGGGAGAAAACGTTCGACGTCATCCTTCTTGACTGCGCTCCGACCGGCGAGTCGCTCCGCTTTGTCAGCATCCCGACCACGCTTGAATGGTACATGGCGAAGATTTTCAAGCTTGAACGCCGCGTGGCCAACGTAGTGCGTCCGATGGTCCGGAGCTTCACCGGCGTGCCATTCCCGGAGGAGAAATATTTTGAAAACCTTGGGGAACTGCACCGCAAGCTTTCGGGCATCGACAAGCTCATGGCCGATCCCAAGATAACGACGGTCCGGCTGGTGACAAATCCGGAGAAGATTGTCCTCAAGGAAACCCAGCGAGCCTTTACTTACTTCTGCCTTTACGGGCTTACCGTAGACGCGGTGATCATTAACCGAGTCCTGCCGCGGGATGCCTGCGGTGAGTTTTTCAGCACCTGGAAAGGCACTCAGGAGCGATGGATTCACACCCTGGAGGAATTTTTCGCGCCGGTCCCCGTCTGGCGCGTTCCTCTTTTCCAGGATGAGGTGCTCGGGATCGAACGCCTAAAACGCCTGGGCCGTGCGCTATATGGCTCGCGTGATCCCGCCAGGCGCTTCTTTGATGAGGCGCCTTACCGCTTCCGCAAGGTCGATGGGCAGTATCATCTCCACTTGCGTCTGCCCTTCGTTACGTCTGAGCATGTGGATCTTTACAAGAAGTCGGATGAGATGGTTATCCGCGTAGGAGGCTACAAACGGCACATCTCGCTTCCGCAGCGGGTGGCCCGTTGCGAGCCCGTAAGCGCTCGCGTGAAGGAAGGCGAGCTTGTCGTCATTATGGAGAAAAACAATGCCGAACGGAAAACAAACGAGAAAAGCACGCGCCCGTCGAAAAACCGAACCCCCTGAAATGCCCCCTTGCGCTGAATGGCTGTGGCGGGAGGTCGCACCGTTTTTCCGCCGCCCGCCACGTCGTTCGTCGCGCTCGGCGCGCCATCTGCGCAATGCAGGCATTGAAACACTGGAAGCCGCTCGCGATTTTCTGGACGAGATGATCACATGGCTCAGGGAAAGGGAGAAACAGACGCCCGAGATGCGAAGGATCCACGTCGAGGATTAGGATCCGCCGGGATTGGCCGGAGTATGCCCCGGCACGCTCGATGGTCTTGGGCTCATTGTTCAGTGCGGGCCAGAAAACGCAGCCGCACATAGTGGACTGTCCACCGGCCTTGCGTGTCGCAAACTGCCGAACGAAGCATATCTACGGTTTCGTTAAGCGCGTCGGCTTGCTCAGGTTCAGGCAGGGCACTAAAAAACGAACCCGCGAAAGTCTCCAGCCAGCCCCGCATATCCGTCGGGAGAAGGGTAGGTCGCGGAATCAGCTTGATTGAGTCCACGCGAAATCCGGCGCGTTCAAGTTTCGCTCGATATTCGTCGACGGTAGGAAAATACCAGGGGCTCAATGAAGCAGCGTCTTCAATCCCGTGCCGGCTCAAAGCCGCCATCAGCGCCACGGTGACAGCGGCGACATTCCCGTGACCGCCAAATTCCGCCGCGAATCTGCCTCCGGGCTTCAGCGACCGCCTCACCCCACGAAGGACTGCATCCGGATCGCGCTTCATCCAATGCAGAGCGGCGTTGGAAAAGCCCGCATCAAATTCGCTGTTAAAGCGTAGATCGAAGGCGTCGATCAGGCGTGCATCAATCCCGCGCTGCTTTGCAGCCTCGACCATGTCCGGCGATCCGTCAACGCCCACGACCGTGGCTCCGGCTTCGCGAATCTTTTCGGAAAGCACACCGTTTCCACAGCCAAGATCCAGAATGCATTCGCCAGTTCGCGGATTCAGCAACTCAAGCAAGGACTGACCAAGCAGAGGAACAAAAGGAGCGTGCTCCGCGTAACGGTCAGCCTTCCATTCCTGCTGCGCTCCGGTTTCTGGATTCACGGTTCGCTTTCGATTCTGCGGCCTAGCCCTCTTTTTCATACTGGCGCTTCAACCGCGCGGTCACAGCAGGATCGGCCAGAGTTGTGGTGTCACCCAGGACTCTTCCCTCAGCAATGTCCCGCAACAGGCGGCGCATGATTTTCGCGCTGCGGGTCTTGGGCAATTCCGCTGTGAAGAAAATGTCATCGGGCCGGGCAATGGGCCCAATCTTCTTGGCGACATGTTGCTTGAGTTCATCTTTCAGCTCGTCGCTGGGATCAACGTCTTCCTTGAGCGTCACAAAGCCGGCAATGCCCTGCCCTTTCAATTCGTGAGTCTTTCCAATCACGGCGGCCTCAGCCACCGCAGGATGATCCACCAGGGCGCTTTCGACCTCGTAAGTCGAAATGCGATGGCCGGCAACGTTCATCACATCGTCCACGCGGCCGAGTAGCCAGAAGTAGCCGTCTTCATCAACCTTGGCGCCATCGCCCGTAAAATACTTGCCCTCGTAGCGGGACCAGTACTGGCGAAGGTAGCGATCGGGATCGCCATAGATTGTTCGGAACATGGCGGGCCAGGGTTTGGTCAGCACCAGGTACCCTCCTGCGCCCGGGCCAACCGGCTGGCCCCTATCATCAAGAACCTGCGCTTCGATGCCGGGGAAAGGCTGAGTCGCCGAGCCCGGCTTGGTTGCTGTAATTCCCGGCAACGGAGAGATGAGGATCATGCCCGTTTCGGTTTGCCACCAGGTGTCAACAATCGGGCAGCGCTCTTTGCCGATATTCTGGTGATACCAGATCCACGCTTCAGGGTTGATCGGCTCACCCACCGTCCCGATCACCCGCAACGAGGAAAGATCGTACTTGCCGGGCCATTCCTCCCCCCAGCGCATGAAGGCTCGAATCGCAGTAGGCGCAGTATAAAAAATGTTGACCTTGTACTTCTGAACAATCGACCAGAAGCGCCCGCGGTCAGGATAGTCGGGACTTCCTTCATACATCAATGTCGTGCAGCCATTCGCGAGCGGCCCGTAGACAATGTAAGAATGCCCGGTAACCCAGCCGATGTCCGCTGTGCACCAGTAAATATCGTCTTCCTTGATATCAAAAATCATGCGGTGGGTAGCCGTGGTCCCCACCAGATAACCGCCGGTGGTATGCACCACTCCCTTGGGCTTTCCCGTGGTGCCGCTGGTATAGAGGATGTAAAGGATGTCTTCAGCATCCATCGGCTCGGCCTCGCACTCGTCGGAGGCGTTCGCAACCAGATCGTGCCACCACAAATCCCGACCGGGCGTCATAGTGATCTGGGCTGCTTTGCCCACCCGCTCAACCACGACGACCTTTTCGATGGTGGGCGTGCCGGCCAGCGCCTCATCAACATTTGCCTTCAGAGGAACCACACTGCCCCGCCGCCAAGCGCCGTCTCCGGTAATGACAATCTTCGCCTGCGCATCATTGATGCGTTCCCGGAGAGAATCCGCAGAGAATCCTCCGAAGACGATGCTGTGCGGCGCGCCGATTTTCGCGCACGCCAGCATGGCAATGGCCAGTTCGGGGACCATGCCGAGATAGATGGCCACACGATCACCCTTTTTCACGCCCAGCGACTTGAGTCCATTGGCAAAGCGGTTGACTTCCCGCTGAAGCATTTCAAACGTCAAGACGCGCGAATCGCCCGGCTCGCCCTCCCAGATAATGGCTGTCTTATTGCGGCGTGACGATTTTGCGTGCCGATCAACGCAGTTGTAAGTTGCATTCAGCTTGCCGTCCACAAACCACTTGACCCACGGCGCGTTCCATTCAAGCACTTTGTTCCAGTTCTGGAACCAATCCAGCCGCTTGGCCTCTTTCGCCCAGAAGCTTTCCAGGTCCCCGCGCGCTTCTTCGTAGATTTTCGGATCGGACACGTTTGCCTGCCGTCGAAACTCCTCCGAAGGAGGGAAAGTCCGACCTTCCTTGAGTAAGGCTACAAGCCTCTCTTGTGCAGTTTCGGTCTTATCGCTCATATTCAACACTCCCTGCCGCTAAGTTTGAGATCAATGATACGCCAATGATAACCTGGAAGGTGCCAAAGTCCACCCTCGCTGCCATTCCAATGAAAAGATCTGAGAAGCAGAAGATGGTCGCCCCGGCTGGTACCGTTTAACGATGCGCCGCCCCGCTCGCAGCGTACGCAGGTACGACTCCTTCGATAACCTGTCAGCCAATCGAATCCCGGCTTGCGTACGCTTCGTCGAGCAATTCGATTACGTGCAGCACGCGCCTTTTCCGTTTGGACCGTGCAACTCCCGCTCGCAATTGCAGAAGACAACCCGGATTGGCGGTCAGAATCAGGTCGGCTCCAGTCTCATCGACACGCCTCATCTTGGCCATTAGAAGCCGCTCAGCCATTTCATTCTGGACCACATTATATATCCCGGCGCTCCCACAGCAAACTTCGGCTTCCTTCAGCTCCACCAACTCCAGGCCAGGGACGGCAGACATAAGCTGCCTGGGCGCGCTTCGAATGCTCTGCGCATGGCCCAGGTGACAGGGGTCCTGGTAGGTGGCGCGGGCGTTAATCGTTCTGAAATTCCGATTCAATTCGATCCCGGCCAGGAATTCGGTCACATCCCGCACCTTCGAGCTGAACGCGCAGGCTCGCTCATAGAATTCCCGCTCTTCATGCTCGAAAAGCAATGGGTATTCCTTCAGAACCGAACCGCACCCGGCCGCATTGGTGATGAAATAATCGAAGTTGCCGTCCAGGAACGTCTGGATGTTCTGCCTGGCAAGCTGCCGTGCCAGGTCCCGCATGCCGGCATGAACATGCAAAGCGCCGCAACACCCCTGCGCCTCGGGGATCACAACTTCACAGCCATTACGCGCCAGGACTCGAACCGTTGCATCGTTCAATCGCGCGAATGCAAGATTTGAGATGCAGCCGGCAAAGAAGGCCACACGGTGGCGAACCTCGCCATCAGGCTTGACCACCTGGCCCAGTCGCCGAGTGAAAAACGGCTTTTCCATGCGAGGCGATAAAGCAGCCACCTGCCCAAGGCGCTTTGGGAGCAGCTTCAAGATCTGTGATTTCAGGATAACTGTTTCGAGACCCGATTTCTGGTAAAGCCAGAGCAGGGTTCCAAGGCGATCGAGCTTCTGGCGGTCGGGAAGCAGCTTATGGAAGAAGAAATGCCGCATCCGGCGTTCAAATCCCGGCCGTTCGTAATAGCGATCAATCTGTGCCCGGGCAGACTCCACCAGCCGGCCATATTCCACGCCTGAGGGGCACGCCGTCTCACAAGCACGGCAATCCAGACACGAATCGATATGACGAACGAAGCTTTCCCCAAGCTGAAGCCTGCCACGCTCCACCTGAATGATTTGAAAGATGCGCCCGCGTGGCGAATCCATCTCAAAGCCAAGCTCGCGATACGTGGGACAGGCGTTCAGGCAAAGGCCACAATGGATGCACTTGGAATAGTATTCCCACTCGGGCGCCTCACCCGGCCCATAACCGCTGGCCGGGCGATCCGTGTCTGTTTTTTCCTGAATTTCGAGCATGTCTTGCAATCGGCGGTCAGATGTTCCGCCTCACCTCTCAGAGTGAACCTACAAACCGGCCCGGCGCCAAGACTCCCTTCGGATCCCACGCCGCTTTCATCTTGCGCATCAACTCAAAGCCTGTTTCCGGCATCCCCCAGACATCCACATGTGCCTTCACTTCGGCAGAAGCCGAAATGACAACCACTGCACCGCCCGCCTTCTCAGCGGCCTTGCGGATGCGAGTGATGAGGCCCGCGGTCTGGCTCGCATTTTGCGAATCGAGCAGGCCGAGATAGAGGATGCCGACTCCGGATTGAGTAACACTCGCCATTCGCACCTCTTCATTCTGCGCTTCCTGTTGCGCAAGGCTGAGAAACTCTTCGCTATTGGCAACAGGCATTGTCCCCTTCAGCACAACCGCTCCGGGATAACTCTCTTTCAACCCGTTGCTGAAATCCGAGACCGTTTTCCAGGCTTCTTGAGCGCCTTCCCTGTCAAGTGTCTGAACTTTGGCGCCGACAGCGCGTCCCAGCCCATCAAGTTCCTTCAAGATGCGCTCGATCACGGATTTCGACCCACCGGCTTCCAGCCAAATCTCCGGCTCATGACTTGCCGGGTCCAGTTTGGCAACAGATCGAACAATGCCAGCAGATTCAGCATCCATAAGAACAAAGCGCATCGGATCGATCGGTGAATTGAGAATACTCCGGCGCAGGTCCCGCGCAATCCCCAGGGTTCCGGCCGAAAGAACAAAGGTCTGACGCTCGGCGGGCAGCGGGTAGAGCTTGAGGTTCACTTCGGTTATGATTCCCAGCGTGCCATAGGATCCAATCAGAACCTTGCCAAGGTCGTATCCGGCCACGTTCTTCACCACTCGTCCGCCCGTCTTAATCAGCTTGCCCTCGGTGGTCGCAATTTGCATACCCACCACCATATCGCGAGGAGCCCCGTAAAATTGCCGCAACGGTCCCGAAGCATTGGTCGCTACCACGCCACCAAGGGTAGCCTGCCCGCTTCCGGGAGGATCGAGCGGCAGCCACAGGCCTTCCTGATGAAGAAGGCTCTGGAAGTGCTCCAACTTTACCCCTGCACCGATCCCTGCGGTCAGGTCAGACGGCTCGTAGTACCGGACCTTGGTGATATTCCGCATGGAGAGCGCAATATCGTAGCGTCTGGGGATGTTTCCGATGCCAAGACTCGTCGCACCTCCACAAGCGATAACCGCCAGGTTGTGTTCTGCTGCGCACTTCAGCGCCAACGCCACCTGTTCCGCTGTACCGGGATATGCGACAAAGTCCGGCACTTTCCCGTCGACGCCGAAAGCCTCGCGCGGCGCGGCTTCTTCAGTCAACTGCGATTCTGTCAGAATGGCAGCCAACTGCGTCCGAACCGTATCGGCCACTGGCGCCATGTCAGCCTCCCGCCCCCACCTGAACGCGAATCTCGCCGCACATTTTACGGGTAGGCAAGACCTTGCCGGGATTGAACAATCCGGTCGGATTCATCAGGCTCTTGATTTGCCGTTGAATTTCCAGATCATCCTCCGAAAATACGAGCGGCATCAGTTCGCTCTTCTCGACGCCCACGCCATGCTCACCGGTGATGGAACCGCCGAGTTCAGCGCAGTGCGTCATGATTTCCTGCGCGGCCTTCACCACTCTCCGGGACTGGTCCGGGTCGCGAGCGTCAAACATCAGAAGCGGATGGAGATTCCCATCTCCGGCATGGAAAATATTCCCAATCTGCAAATCGTATTTCCGCCCGACTTCCTCGATGTATTCGAGCATCTCGGGAAGCCGGGTTCGTGGGATCACGCCATCCTGGACATAGTAGTTCGGGCTGATCCGGCCCAGCGCCCCGAACGCGTTCTTCCGGCCTTTCCAAAGCAAAGCTCGTTCTTCGGACGTTTTCGCGCGGCGGACATTCCGAACGCGATTCTTTTCGCAGACCGCCTCAATCTGCTGCGCCTGCTCTTTCACGGCCTCGCGCAGCCCCTCGACCTCGATTAGCAGAACGGCGGCCGAATCCATCGGATAGCCCGCATGCGTCGCCTGTTCCACGGCGCGCAGCGTAAAGCCATCCATCATCTCGAGTGCTGCGGGTGTGATGCCTTGCGCCGTAATGGCGGCCACGGTGCGCGTAGCATCGATCACGCGGTCATAGATGGCCAGCATGGTTTCCACCGCTTCAGCCTTGCGCAGCAGCCTGACCGTAATCTCGGTCACAATGCCCAGCGTCCCTTCGGAACCGACCATCAGTCCGGTCAGGTCGTAACCGGGGATGTCGTAGCATTTTCCCCCCGTGCGAATCACTTCCCCGCTCGGAAGGACGACTTCCAGGCCCAGCACATGGTTGGTGGTCACTCCATAAGCCAGAGTGTGCGGTCCGCCGGAATTTTCGGCGACGTTGCCGCCAATCGTACAGGCCTTCTGGCTGGAGGGGTCCGGAGCGTAGTAATAGCCATCGTCGGTTGCCGCCAGGGTAAGATCTGTGTTGACTACCCCGGGCTGCACTCGCGCGCGCTGATTCTCAAGATCGATTTCGAGGATCTTTTTCATCCGGGAGAAGCTGATAACAATTCCGCCCTCGGTCACAACCGCTCCGCCGCTCAACCCCGTTCCCGCCCCACGGGGTACGACCGGGATTTTTCTCGCAGCGGCCAGCTTGACCAATCGAACAACCTGTTCCGTGCTGGTCGGGAAGACGACGGCGTCCGGCGTCTTCAACGCAGAAAGGCCGTCATACTCGTACAGCATCAGGTCCTCGGGGTGCCAGAGCACCGCCCCGGACCCCAAGATGCCGATTAACTCTTTTGTTAAAGGACTCGGCTTCATAAAAATCTTCGTGCAGGCCAGCAAAAGTCAGGGCAAATGAAACATTTCGCAGACCAACCCGCCACGTCCCCACCGATCTTCTTCACCACCCGCTGACTGGAGTATATCGAACGCCCGGAACAGAGGTCAACGCCGCTACGTCGCGGCCTCCAAATTCGAGCACGATGTGCAACCAGAGTAGAAAGCCTCGCCTTCCGATTCCCCTTGGGCAAAAAACCGCAGGCAGGTTAGAATGCATCCCACATGGTTCCAATTCCTCTGAATGATCATATCCGGCGCCAGACCTTCTGGTTTTCCACCCTCGCACTGATAGCCGTTAACACGGCGGTGTTCATTTATGAACTCTCGCTCGGTCCGGCGCTTAACCGGTTTATTTTCTATTTCGGGCTGATCCCAGCCCGCTATACCACTCCTCACGGGGCCATTATCATCTCGAACCTGGTAACGTTCCTGATCCCCGTGTTCACCTCGATGTTTATTCACGGGGGCTGGTTACATCTGATTGGAAACATGCTTTTCCTTTTCGTTTTTGGACGGAGCGTTGAGGACCGCTTTGGCCACGGCGGTTTTTTACTGTTGTATTTCATTAGCGGGTTCGGAGCTGCCCTCACTGACATCATGTTCAACATGGGCTCTCAGGTACCCACTATCGGAGCGAGCGGAGCTATCGCCGGCGTTCTTGGAGCCTATCTGGTCAGCTTCCCCACA
>JARRJI010000038.1:0-25073 GCA_037379595.1 Acidobacteriota bacterium
CCGTGGCGACTCCGGCACAATATCCATTGAGGATTAGTATGCGAAGCTCTTTGACCAGTTCCTCAAATTAGCTGGTAAGCCTAGTTTAGAAGTTTCAAGCCGACGTCGCAGCCTTCCACACCAGACTGCGTTACCCATCGAGCCATGTCGCTTGGCGGCTCAGACTAATGGTGACCGCCAGCCACATCAATCGCCGCCAGGAAGACTTTCAAGTCGCTCTTCCCGGAGGCAAAACCCGCACTGCAGCTCTGCATTGGCGGGTGGCGCAGACACTGGCCTTGGAGTGTCTGCGATCTCGCGCAGCGAGAAGGTTCTGTCCTTCGTTCATGCCCATCGCTCCATTGCAATCTTCGCGGCGCTCTGCATGAAATTCGTGAAAGTGATTCTCGCCGCAATAGCGCTGCGGTTGTGGCACTCCGCAATTCTAACCCCTTTCAGCTTCGCTGATCGCAGACATTAAAATTCCAACGTCTGCGCCACCCGCGGTGCTGTATTTTAGCTCCGTGTCGCGGCCCCGGCGGCCTTTTTTCGGCCGATATTCCTTTGTCGCTGCCGAGCCCATCACGCCACGGATCAAAAGAAAAGCCGCAGGCTTTGCACCGCAACGTTCTTTTTTTGACGTTGCGGTCTTTGTGCGGAATCACACACGCTTCATTTTGCTGTTGCTTGCCGGCAAACCCCTGCTTATGATATGCGCCAGCATGCGTGTCAGATCGAGTTCAGTCACAGGGCTTGTGCTTGCCTTGTCCATGGCTGCGGTCACGGTCCGGGCCGCCTATCCTCCAAAACCGCTCGACCGCGTTCAAGTTCTGGCGCTGATGGATTTCGGCGAATCGAGCTTCCGCGTCGTCCAGCTTATTCATCGCGCGGGAATCGGCTTCGCTCCCACGGCGGACGACCTGAAGCTGTTCAAGGACCTCGGCGCGACTCCTGCACTCCTCGATGCGATCGAACACGCCAAGCCGGAGATGAAGTTGTCCTCGGCCCCGAACGCCGATGAGCAGGCTGCCTTCGCTCACCTTTCCTCCTGCATGACTCTGGCCTCAAAAGGCAAATTTGCTGACGCCGCGAAGGAATGCGAAGCCGCGACGAATTTCGAGCCCGGCGCCACCTATTTTGCCCTCGGGGACGTTTACTTGCACGGGCGCCAGCTCAAAGAAGCCATCGAGGCATTGAAGAAGGCCGGAAAGGCCGACCCCGGCAATCCCGACACGCGAAATTATCTGGGCCTCGCACTCGGCGAGTCCGGAAAAACGAAGGAGGCGAAGAAAGAATTCGAGACGGCCATTCAGCTCGACCCGGATTTCGACACCCCCCACAACAACCTTGCGGGATACTATTTGCAGAAGAACGACCTCGATACCGCGAAGAGCGAGCTTCTTGCGGCGCTCAAGATCAATCCGGATTCACCCTCAGCCCACGGCAATCTCGGAGTGGTTCTTGCACGGCAGAACGATCTGACGGGTTCTATTGCCGAGCTGCAGAAGGCCCTTGATTTGGATCCCACTTCGCCCTTCCGTTACGGCTCGAACATCATCCGGCCGAGGCCATGGCCGAATGCCAATCTGCGGGCCAGGATGCTCCGGACAACCCGGTGGTACGGAAACTCTGCGGACAGATTGACCGTGCTGCCAGCCAGATCCAGCAGCACGCACCGCCGGCGGCGGGTAACCCACCTGTGTATTTCCAGTCCCTCAGTCAAATGCCCTCGGGCTCGCCCGGCGGGGCTGGTGAACTCGAGAAGCAATTGATGGCCATGAAGTCCGCGGACTTTCCGGCGCTTTACAACAAGGCCCGGAGTGGCGATGCGCGAGCCCAGGTGATGGTTTGCATGGCCTACCGGCTGGGGCATTTCGTCAAGCAGGACAACGCCACGGCGTTCGAATGGTGCCAGAAGGCAGCGAAACAGAACAATATCCTCGGAGAGGATGACGTTGGCGCGCAATACATGGAGGGGCGCGGAGTTCAGCAGAATTTCTCTCTTGCAGTTCAATGGTTCAAAAAGGCTGCGGCACAGGGCTCTGGTGCGGCGATGGGAAACCTTGGCACGATTTACGTGGAGGGGCTCGGCACTCCGCAGGATTACACCGAGGCCTTGAAATGGTATCAAACGGCCGCCAACCACGGCTACGTGCGCGCCGAAACCGATATCGGCATCATGTACCTGATGGGACAAGGCGTCGAGCGCGACCCGAAGAAAGCAATGGAGTGGTTCCGCAAGTCGGCTGACGGCGGCTACAGCTACGCCGACTTAATGATCGGGATGCTTTATCTGCAGGGGTTCGGGGTGCGGCGCGACACCGGGAAATCGCTCAAGTGGTTCCGGAAGGCGGCGTCCATGGGCGACCCTCGCGCCGAAACCGAGCTGGGTTGGATGTTTGCCAATGGAGTCGGCGTTTCGCGCGATTATTCCCAGGCGGTCGTCTGGTACCGCCGCGCCGCGGAGCAGGGTGATGCAGCGGGCGCTTACGGTCTGGGAGTGCGATACCTGGAAGGCCAGGGCGTCGAGCGCGATCCCGCTCAGGCAGTGAAATGGTTTCGAGCAGCGGCTGACCGCGGTCACGGCGATGCCGCGTACAATCTGGGCGTGATTTATGCCGGGATACTTTCCGGTGTCACGGTGAAGCCCGATGACGCGCTCGCTGCAAAGTATCTCCGCATCGCGGCAGATCAGGGAATTGGCGACGGGCAGTGCGTGCTCGCGAGCCTGTACACGAACGGGAAAGGCGTGGCCAGGGATGACGTTGCCGCTTACCAATGGGCCTTGCTCGCCACCGAGCACGGGACTGAGCAATGCGCCGGGGTCTTAAAGGCACTCGCAAGCCGGATGACCCCCGCACAGATCGAACGGGCCAAGAGCCAGGCCGCCGCCTGGAAGCCAACTCCCCATCCCAGGTTTAACTACTGACCGTTTCGCCGCGCAAGGCGCAGTTCTGTGACACAAACTGGCCAGGCCTTGCTCTTGTAATGCAACATTTGCTTTCTGGCGTTGCGGGTTTTGCGCGGAATCATCCTGCCTGCATCACACGCAGAAGCGGCAGGAAAAGAAAAGTGAGTAGATTCTCTTTCGCGCAATTGTGGGCGCTCACATTGCTGATTCCGGCGCTCGCGGCCGGTACCTCTTTGCAATTGCGGTGGCGAAGTGCGGGTGGCGCCATTCAAATCAGGCGAACCCCGGCCCGGCCGGATGAGATTCAAAGCATGTGCCGAGCTGCCGTGAGGAGAACTAGGGCGCTGGAAGGAGGGCGGGGAAGTTCTCCGGGAGAAGCAGATTGTAGGTCTTGTATAGTAGGCTAGATTCTGGCGGGAGGGCCCGCCGGTGGGACGCGCGGGATTTTCGGCCCGCAAAAGTTCTGTTTTTGTAAAATGCTGATGATACATGCGTTAGCCGATTTTCTTGCGCTGCAAATTGCGCTTTCGCGCAAAAACTGTTGCTTCCGCGCACAGTGAGTAAAAATTTCCACTCCCTCTTTTGGTTTAGCCGATGAAGTTCTTGAGCAGCGCCAGGAAGCTTCGGTTCTTAACAGGCTTGTGGAGTTGTCACCCGTCGCACGAAGGTTCGTTCTGCGAGCAGGCCGATTTGGGCTATCATGGCGGGGTCGAAGAATGGCAAGGCATGCGACAATCGGTCTGACAGGAGGGTTGGCTGGATGAAGCTGAAGCACACAGTTCTGGTGGTATCTCTGGTTTGCGTTTCGTTGGCATCGGTACGCGTCTACGGCGCCGATGGCTATTTTCGAGTCGAGCAGCGGTCGGGAGTATGGTGGCTTGTCGCGCCTTCGGGCCAGCTCATGATTTCTGCCGGTGTTGACAACGTCTCTTACCGCGGAGACGCGATACAAAAGACTAAAGTCCATCCCTATTTCGATCACGTTTCGAAGCTCTACCCGACGGAGAACGACTGGGCACGCGCCGAGATCGAGCGGCTCCGCTCCTGGGGATTCAACAACCTCGGAGCATGGACTGATCCGTTTCTGTGGAACTACAAGATGCCCCGCACCTCGCGCTCAGGACCCGTACCTGGTCGGCTACTTCAGCGACAACGAATTGCGCTGGGGACCGGACTGGCGCGGGAAGCAGAACATGCTTGCCATGTACCTGAACCTGCCCTCCAGTTCCCCCGGCCGGCAGCACGCAATCGAGTTTCTGAAGAAGAGATACACGGGCCAAATCCAGCAGCTTAATAAGGCCTGGGGAGTCCACGCAACCAGCTTCGCAAACGTTCCCTCTGAAGCCAGCACCAAAGCCTTTCAGGCGGACAATCTGGTCTTTCTTGGAATGGTCGCCCGGCGTTATTTCGATGTCTGTGCCCACGCCATCCACGCGGCTGACCCCAACCATCTCTATCTCGGAGCCAAGTTTGCCGGAATGCCACCAGACCCAGTCTTGCGAGCCTCGCACGCTGCCGACGTCGTGTCGGTGGACATTTATAAGTTCGATCCCCGCCCGATTGCAGAGCATATCTACAAGCTGAGCCAGCGGCCCATTCTGGTAGCCGAATTTGCCTTTCGCGCTGAGGATTCCGGCTTGCCCAACACCCGAGGCGCCGGGCCCAAGGTGCCGGACCAGGCCGCGCGGGCCCGCGCGTACACCAAGTTCGTCGACGTGGCTGGAGAGTTTGCCGGAGGCGGTCGGTTACCAGTGGTTTGAATGGTGCGATGAGCCCAGCCAGGGCCGCTTCGATGGTGAAAACTCAAACTATGGACTTGTGAATATTAAGGACCAGCCTTACAAGGAATTCGTGACAGCGGTTACGGCTGCAAACCACCAGGCGGTTTCCGTCCATCACAAGCTCATGAAATAGTTGGACGGACGGTTGGCAGCTTGGGGCGCCTTGCCGACGAGGAGGCACAGCGAAATACGGCTTTGCCTCAGCGCATCACGCATGCCCATTGGGTTTCGGCGTGGTGCAGGAAACGGTGAATGCCGTAATTTCCTGAGTGCAGAATCGGCAAAACGCCGCCGGTCCCAGTGCGCTCGTGGCACTTCTTGTTTGCTACCCATGCCGCCTGTTCCGCTCAGTGTTGTATGGCTTCAACCAGATTGAGCTGCGTCATCCAGGGGTCGGTTTCCGCCTTAGGACCTTGAAGGGTGAAGTTAATCAACTGGTTGCCGTTTGCGGTGATCCGGTGCCAGTGCGGCAGGTCGGAACCGTTGGGATTGCCGGACTTGGCGAAGTTGGCCCAGTATTCATTGGTCTCGCGGGCCACTCGCAGGTCTTCCTTCGTGATCCCCTTGCCGAAAGCGCCCCACATGGAATCTTGAATAGTGTCAAACACATAGGGGATTTCAGACGAATGCATGGCGCCCGGCATGCGGCTGCGCAGGGCATGGGCCACATAGGAGAAGCGGTATTCATAAGCGGGCTCGCCGGCGCGGGAGAAGGTGCGGGCGACAAAGCGGGCCGGCTCAATCATCATTTCCACCGCGGCAACGTGCTGGGCAACCTGCCTGAAATCACCCTTGCCGGTGGGATCGAAGGCTTTCTTCGCCGCGGCCTCGTGGGCGCCGAAGGGAGCAAACAACTGGTCGAAGTTCTTGGCCATGGTAAAGCCGAGATCGGCGCTGTTGGCTCCTACAACGATCGGTACCTTTGCTTCCTTTCCCTCCTTGTAAACCTGCTCGGGGGACTGAACCATGACCTTGCCGTCGATCATGGGACCTGAATAGGTTTTCCGTTGCTGCATCATGCTGGCCATGTTGATGCCGTTCACGATTTTTTCGGCGGGCAGACGGCGAAGCGCAGCCAGGGCGGCGGAGCCAGTGCCGTGGATGCCCATATCCTGGGCGAAGTTGATGCCGTCCTGCTCAGCCGAGGCTTGGCCGTGCGGGCCCGGATGTGAAATCGGCGTGGGTGGCATAAGGGAGTCGCGCCCACCGCCGGATTCGATCATGGCGCGCTGGAACAAGCCGCGGGCGAGCGGCGAGGTGAGCAGAAAGTTCACCGACATTCCGCCGGCCGATTCGCCAAAGATGGTGACCTCATGCGGGTTGCCGCCAAACGCGGCGATGTTGCGCTGCACCCACTTGAGAGCGGCAATCTGATCCATGAAGGCGTAATTGCCCAGCAGGCCACCTTTTTTGGTGAGAGCAGGAAAAGCAAAAAAGCCGAAACGGCCCAGGCGGTAGTTGAAGCTGACAAAGATCAGGCCGTCATGCGCGAAGTGTGCGCCACTGTAAGGCGCCGGCGAGCTTCCGCCGTTGACGAAGCCGCCCCCATAGATCCAGACCATCACTGGCAGTGGCTTTTTCGCAGGGTGCAGGGGGGCCCAGACGTTAAGGTAGAGGCAGTCTTCGTTGGGCGTGGTACGCAGCGGAGCGGCGTCGTGCGGAAAAGGCAACTGCATGCAGTCGTGACCGTATTCGAGTGCTGACCGTATGCCCGTCCAGGGTTTCACTGGCTGTGGCGGCTGCCATCGCAGCTTGCCCACCGGTGGCTGGGCAAAAGGAATGCCCTTAAAAACCTCCAACCCATTGATGGATGCGCCGCGAACACGGCCGGAAGCAATCCGTACCACGGGTCCCGCGTCTCGCGATGAGTTGGCGCGAGCCGCCGGCGAAAATGCCGTCATCGTCGTGATCAAAAAGAACGCCAAAGCTAAATACGAAGTCGTCACAGGTTTTTTCGTCATATCCTCTCCATGCCTTACAACCGGTAGAAGTGTGGGCACGTCTTGTTTGTCCACGCTATCGTTTGCCATGCTTCGAATGTTTCCGCTTGTGCTGAGACACGCCGCAAAGTATGTCACCCTGCAATAAGCGTGTCAACGCGGTGAGCTCGATGGTGCTTGTACGCTGGCCCGTGACTACAGGGTTGGCAGACCCTTCGCTTACGATTCACCACACGAGCGAAGTGATTGAGTCCGGCGGAAGCAGCAGGTTCAGTGCGCGAGTTGCCAGGGTGCACTGGACGTGCTGTTCAAGGCCACGGTTGGTTACCACCAGCACGTGGCTACCGTCCGGGTTTTCGGCCACAACGTGGTCGATGCCGGGCAAATCTCCCCAGGAGGCGAGGATGTGCGCGCCGCGGTGGATCAGTTTGGAGTAATGGGCAAAAGCATAGTACATTCCACTGCGGGTCAGTTCCTGAGTTTTGGAATTTACCGTAACGAGGCCGCCGCAGGAGAACGGACCGATATTCGGCTTCCCCTTCTCATTCAGCAGCAGGTTCCAGGCGACAATACACCGGGCTCGATTGCGGAGAATGTCCGTGAAGGTATGGGACCATTTGGCCCAGTCGGTCGCGTAGGTAGGGCTGGAGATGTCCGGCCCTCCCTCCGTCCAGTAAGCAGGCTTTGTCGGAAACGCGTCGTGCACCCGGGTCATGGCGTCCGGAGTTCCAACATATCCGTGCCAGGCGACACCATCCACGTATTTGTACACGCCGGGATCGCTCAGTTCATCCACTACGCGCCCCCAAAGGTTATAGTTGTGATCGAGAATCCATATCTTCGTGCCCGGTGAGGTCTGTTGAAGAGCTGGACCCAGGTGATCCCTTACAAATCCCATTTCGTATTCCTGTCCCCAGACGGCGGCCGGCATTCGGCGGTTTTGGTTCGTGTCGACTTCGTTTTGCACGGTGACGGCCTGGATCTTAACGCCAGCAGCGGAGTAACCCTGCAGGAACCTGACGAAATACTGTGCGTAGGGGGCGAAATATATACTGTCCATGCAGCCGCCCAGCATTGAGTGGTTCGGTTTCATCCATCCGGGAGGACTCCACGGAGACGAGAAGAGGAAGAGATCGGCATTCACTTCCCGGGCCTCGCGGAGCGTGGGCAAAATCCATTGGCGGTCGTGGTCAATGCTGAATCGCTTCAGTTGGGGGTCCGGCTCGGGACTCTCGTCGTAGCTGTACACCTTGGTGGAGTAGTCGCTTGACCCGATGCAGGTTCGCCCTACAGACAGCCGCAGTCCCTCCGGGCCTAGAAGCTCCGACAGCAGCGACTTGCGACTCTGCGGGGACATCGAATGGAAGAGATAGCATGAGGCGTCGGTGAATGCGCCTCCAAAACCCAACACCTCCTGGTAGCGGACGCTGGGATTCAGATGAATTCCTGCCGGAGAGACTCCCGACCAGTTTTCCCATTGTGGCGATTCGATCGGCTGAAACTTCTGGTATTTCGTCGTTCTCCAGGCGCGGGCACGCCCGGGGGCTCCTTGGGAATCAGCTTGCAATGGTTGCGCGCCTGCAACGGCTGCGGTTGCGCCGGCGGAGGCAGCCAGCTTCAGAAAGTCGCGACGGCTTGTCGTGTTCATGATCAGTCTCCTCATTGAATTCACATCATGCGTAGGTGTTCGTGTTGCGTTCGAGAATTCGGTCCGCGTGTTTCCACTCTGACAGTCGGAGTTTTCTTCGGCCAACAACTGTTACGCACATGTTTCCATCCCTGACCTGCGTGAAACTGTAATGACCACGTTCCTCAAACAACCTGAGACGGGACAGGGTTTCATTCGATTGACCGCCAGAGTCTAAGGTCTTTCCTGGAGCGCGTCATTGACGTAAAGTACCTGGCCGGGAAAGGCTTTCGCCATGCTGCCCTTCGACGCTTGCTGGAATTGCATTCTAATCCTACGATTCAATGTTTTGTTGACAATCTCAGTTCGCAGAACTAATACTAACTTGGCTGCGTTGAAGGGGAGGTCAATGAAAGTGGATAGCATCGGCTCTCTTCCTAGATTAGCTCCAGTGGAATCACCCTCCTTATAGGGCTGTTTCATGGTAATTCCCAAAAAAGTCTCTGCATCGGGCTGGCGTGGACCGGTCGCGCGATTGTTGATGTGCTGCGTCTCGTTCGGCCTGTTATTCAGCCTTCCGGCTCAAGGTGGCCAGAACCGTAAGAGAAGTCATTCAGCGGCCAGGAATGAGGATATTCAAAGAACCGCTCACAGAACCCCGGCCCCTCCGGTCCAGCTTTGTGTTGTTGTCCGCAATGAGCGCGGTCAAGCCGTCCAGAACCTGAGCAAAAGGAACTTTCGCTTGTGGGATAACGGCCGCCTGCAGCGGATCAGTGACTTTGCAGCAGACGTTGTCCCTTCGCCCGTTCTGAACCTCAAGATTCCCGGAACCGTACGCTACACCGCCCTTTATTTTGACGATCTTCACTACAACTTTGTGGATACCATCCGTGTCACTGACAGCGCTTACTCCTATTTCGGCTCGACGCTGGGCCCCCGAAACAAGATTGGCGTCTTCACATCTTCCGGCGACATAACCCTCAACTTTACCGACAATCGAAAGGAGTTCCATAAGGCGCTGCTGGCGATACGTCCGCATCTGCTGTCGGCGCGCGAGGCAAAGGTCTGCCCTTCGATTTCGGACTATGAGGCTTATTTGTTGTTGTATGCTCATGACCCACTCGCCCTTAAAATTGCTCTTGAGGATATGAATAGCTGCAAGGGCGGGGAAGGCCAGGCTGATCCGCCGGTGGGCAATCTCCCGGTCGGAACGCTGCGGCAAATGAAGAGCGCCGTTGACGCCCAGGCAAGAAAGGTGATTAAGGAGAGCGATGCCCGGGCCCAAAAAACTCTCAAAGGACTGGACAGCCTCATCGGCAAAGTTGCTGCGCTTCCCGACCCGCGTGCCATCATCGTTGCGTCTCCCGGTTTCTTGACTGGCTCGCTCTCGCGGCAGGTCGATTTGCTCGCAAGAAGGGCAACTCGTCTTCATATTCTCGTGAGTGCGCTCAACACGACCGGCTTGATTCGGCAGCTTTCGCCGCCTCCACCTACCGCTAATCGCCAATTGAACGAAGAGAGAGAAGCAATTGTATATGCGAAAAACCAGATGATTGCTGACCGTGCCTCAATGGCTTCCAACGTTCTGCTGGATCTATCGACGACGACCGGCGGCAATTTTGTCGCCAATATGGATGACCTGGAGTCTGGCTTCAAGGCGACTGTCCCGTTGCCCCCCGCATATTATGTGCTGGGGTATTACCCGAGCGACGCCAGAAAAAACGGTCGTTTCCACAGTGTACGAGTCAGGGTTGTCAGGCGCGGCCTGATGGGTGTGCAGGCACCGCCCGGCTATTATGCGCCGGGCACGGCCTCGCAGATTGCCAGGTCCTCCATCCGCCACAGGCATTCAAAACGCCGCCGGAAGTGACGCTCTGATATGCCCCGTCCTGCCCGCCTCGATGCCGCTGCCGTTCGACGTTGCCTGCTTCGCTGGTACCGGCGACGATCGCGCGCTCTCCCTTGGCGCCAGTCTAAGTCTCCGTACGCGATCTGGGTTTCGGAGGTCATGCTGCAACAGACCCAGATCGATACCGTCGTTCCTTATTATCATCGTTTTCTTACTGAATTACCGACTGTCGAGCATTTGGCAAAGGCGCCTCTCGAACGGATTTTGCAACCTGCACCGGGCCGCGCAAGCGCTGTCGGAAAGATACGGCGGACGGTTTCCCAGAGATTTGAAAGAAGCCCGTTCTCTTCCAGGCGTAGGCGACTATACAGCCCGGGCAGTGCTGAGTATTGCCTACAACCAACCCTTTTCGGTTCTCGATGGCAACGTCGCCCGAGTGATGGCCAGGTTTCTGGCACTGCGCGGCAGTCTTCCCGAGCGGCACTTTCGCTGGACCATCGAGGAGAATCTTGATTCGCTTCTTTCTCGCCGAAGTCCCGGAAAATTCAATCAAGCCTTGATGGAACTGGGACAGACAATTTGCCTGCCGCGCTCGCCTCGATGCTCTTTATGTCCACTGCGACGCTGGTGCCGGGCTTTCCGATTTCAACAGCCCGAAGACTATCCCGAACCGCGGCCCCGCCGCCGGGCGGAGGAATGGCATATGGCGGTCGCGGTCCTCCTCGGGAAGGGCCGAATTCTCCTGGTCAGGGGTCTCGATGACGGATTGCTCGACGACCTATGGAATTTTCCCTCGGCGTTGGGCCGGTCGAACAGTGAGGCTCTGACGAAATTGAAGGACAAGCTGCGGCCCGTGTTGAGAACTCTACCCGCTTTGACAGAACCCAAACACCACCTTCGCCATAACATTACTTATAGGTCCATCCAGGTCCACGTTTACCCAGGCAGGTTCAGCGGGAGAATAGATGGTATAGATAATGATAGTTTTTGCTGGCTTCCGCTTCGAACTGTTGAAGAAGCCGCTGTGTCCCAGTTGGCGCGCAAAATCGCCCGGAGGTTGGCGAACGTGGGGCCTGGAATGTGGCGTAGTTGACCGCCGGGGGACCAAATCAGCGTGAGGCCGGACTGAGGCCTTTCCGTGTTTCGACGTCGATTCGACGTGAGGATGGCCATCGTTCTTCTGCAAGGTAGGCATTCAGCAGGTACTGTGAAACCATGCGTTGTGTATTGAAGAATGAGCCGTTCAGGGCTATAGAAGAGCGCATGACTGCGGCGAAGGCGGCCGGTCGGCCGTAAAACATCGGAACGATGGTAAGCTCCAGTTTATCGTAAAGGGAAGCGATCTCCGCCTGGTGATCCTCAGCCTGGTCTTTTTCCCGGCCGATCGCCCAGCCCGTCGATCCTTCAACGCACCCTTCCACCCACCATCCGTCCAGCACGCTCAGGCTGGGCACACCGTTCAGAGCAGCTTTCATCCCGCTGGTCCCTGAAGCTTCATAAGGTCTGTGGGGTGTGTTGAGCCAGAGATCGACGCCGCCTGTCATCAGTTGCCCCCAGCGCATGTCATAATCTTCAATATAGATGATTCGGACAGTGTTCTTGAGCAGGCGAGCGGCTTCAAACACATGCCGGATCATCGCCTTGCCATCCTCATCCCGGGGATGGGCCTTGCCGGCATAGATGACCTGGAGCGGACCGATTTTAGTAGCAATCGACCGGAGACGCTCTGGATTTGAAAATAACAGGTCAGCGCGCTTGTAAGAAGTAGCGCGCCGTCCAAAACCGAGAGTGAGGATGTTCGGGTCCAGTTGAACGTTTGTGGCTTTCTTTACCTCATCCAACAAGTTTCGCCTGGCCTTGGAGTGGGCATCTCGGATTTCCTCCAGCGGGATTCCCACAGCATATCGGAGGTAGAGGTTATCCAGTCGCCATTCGGGAATATGGCGGTCGTACAGCTCCTGAAAAGCAGGTGTTGTCCATGTTACGGCATGGACCCCGTTGGTGATGGCTCTGACCGGGTAGTTGGGAAACATACCGTGCGAAACTTCGCCGTGGCGCATTCCGACGCCGTTGACGTAGTGTGAAAATCGCAAAGCCAGGTAGGTCATGTTCAGCATTCCGCCCACGCAACAGCCCGAAAACTCGAGCATGTCGATGTATTCCTGCCCCAATACCGAACAGACCAGGTCCTTGGTGAACTTGTCGTGGCCAGCCGGCACAGGAGTGTGAGTGGTAAAAATGCAATGGCGTCGCACGGAATCAATGTCGGCCTCGGAAGTAGAAGCCAGGCCGAGTTCCTGCAAGCGGCGGCTCAGCAAGGCCAGAGCCAACAGGGCCGAATGGCCTTCATTCATGTGGTAGCTTTCAATGCCGGCATAGCCCAACGCTTCCAGCATCTTGACTCCGCCCATCCCAAGAACGATCTCCTGGCACAATCGGTAGCGATCATCGCCTCCATAGAGCATATCCGTCAGGGTGCGGTCCCACGGGCTATTTTCGGGCAGATCGGTGTCGAGCAAATAGACCGGAACGGAGTGGTTATTGATTCCCCGGACCAGAAAGCGCCAGGCACGAATCTGCACCTGCCGTCGTTCGATGGTGACACTCACGCGGGCTTCCTGGGGTTCCAGCATCTCTTCAGGATGCCAGGGGACAACTTCTTCAGTTTGATTCCCGTGCTCATCCAGGTGCTGGTGAAAATATCCTTTGCGATGAACCAGTGTAACGGCGACAAGGGGTACTCCCAGATCCGCTGATGAGCGGAGTGTGTCCCCCGCTAATACCCCCAGGCCACCGCTATAAGTCGGGATCGCTGGCTCAAGTGCGATCTCCATGGAAAAGTAGGCGACTCTTGTGGCTTCATTTCCATTCATGGCGTCACCCTCTCCTTTGGATCGAATCCTAATTAACTCACGACAGGCAATCAGTGCCTGGCTCGACCTTTGCCAGGGGCGTGGTCCCACGCTGGCAAACCCTTCCGGCCCAGCAAAGCTTCCGCAGCCCAGCGGCCGAGATGAACTGACAAAGTAACTCCCTGGCCGGCATAACCACCAAGTACGACGGCGTTTGGGCCCAAAGCGTGAGTATGGAAGAACAGACGGCCATCATTCGGAAACAGGATGGGCCCTCCCCATCGGTGGGTAATATTCACATCGCGCAGGACGGGATGGAGTCTGTGTACGCGATCTTCGAGGCCAGCCAGAAGGCATGCCGGCTCGCCCGAGCGGATGTCCAGGGGATCAAGCCCGCGCCAGTTCTCCACATGAACCAGGCCGCATCCGAAAACCACGCTATTGTTGCGAAGCGTGCGTCCCCAAAGGTAGGGCAGATCAACAGTATAAAATGGCTTGCCCTCTGCAAGCCCGATGGCCTCAAGGTCTCTGTCTTCCAAAGGCTCTGTCGCCAGCGCGAGGGTCAGCATGGGCTGGGCTGCGCGATCCAGCCCGGACAGTTCCAGCGCGCAAGCATTGGTTGCAAGAAGCACGTGCTCCGCAAAAACTTCGTTTTCGGCTAACTTCAAGCGGCAGGGCTGCCCGAAATAAATGTCCTCTATTGATGACTCCTCGAACAACAGCACGCCTAAACGCTCGGCTGCCTGTGCCAATCCGACCAGCATCCGGCCGGGATCAACGCTGCCTCCCGGGACCTCGCGTGCCACACTCAACAGACCGGAATCCTGCCATCGCAGGACTGAGCCTGGAACTCCGCGGCCATGAGCAATTTCATAGACCCCGTTCCAGACAGCGTCACATTCGACTCCCAGGTCAACGAGGGTGCTTTTGAATCCCTCAAGGACGTTTCCCAGGCCTGGAAGGTCCCCGGCCACCGTTTCTGCCAACGAAATCCCGCCGGTGCGGCCGCTTCCTCCGCAACCAAACTGATGGCGCTCGAAGACGGCAACGGTTTTCTCCGGCGCGCAACGCCGGAGCCAGGCCGCCGCAGTCAGGCCGGTGAACCCTCCGCCGACCACCGCTACGCCAACCTGCTGAGGCAGGGAGTGCCTGCTTAGGACGAAGTTGGATTCCCAGGGAGGCTTGCCCCAGGATCTACAAGGGTCCATAGAACCCAAGGGTTTTCTCCATGTGTCGCATTTTCATGCAATTTAGTAATAATAATGCACCTTCAGGGCCTGAAGTCTCCTCGGATTGGGCCCCTAGGCGGGAAGGTTTGCGGCTCTGTCCTCCTCGGAACCGGAGTCAAAAACCTGCCCGTGTATGCCACGCAACCAAGCATCAGGAAAACCGTAAATACGCGTTTGGCCCGTAGTCGAACGCACTTTCCACTTCCTGGGTCGTGTTTGCCTGTGAGATCCCTCTTAGAGAAACGTACCACCGCTTGGCCCGGCTTGCAACGCAACGGGAGGCACCGAATTTTTATGCACGATATAAGATTTATTTTGTTGTCGACGAGAGAATGTTTTGATAGTATTCCTTCCCGGGCAGTCAGCTAGATTTATGCCACTGTCGCGAATGACCGTTTGCCGGGTAGCCGCTCTTTTACTAGATGTTTGTATAAGCGTCGGGAAAAAGTCTACTTCTCCATCCTAGCTAATGTTCTTTCTAAGGAGGAACATCTGATGGCTTCGTTGTACTTACGTAAGGCGAGAGTTTGCACTCAACTTAACTCTACGCCCGCCCTGCCACTCGTAGTCAACCGCCAAAATTCGATCAGGCAAAAACCCGAAGCGAGCAAACACATGAGCGGCAGAGTTGATTGGCGTATCCCGCGCCTTCTTCTGGCGATCCTGAGCATAGTCCTTCTTGGGCTTGGTCTCAGCCGCCCGGTTGAAGTTTCAGCGCAAACGACAATTTCTACGGGTAGCATTGTCGGCACTGTCAAGGACCCTTCGGGTGCAGTTATCCCGAGTGGTGCGGTGACGATCACCAATACGGCCACAGGCCAGACTACCCGGATGACAACGACGTCTTCGGGCACGTACACGTCAGGCGCATTGCTGCCCGGTGATTATACCGTGCGTGTTACAGCGAAAGGCTTTAAGACCACAGTACTTTCGGTCGTCGTACAGGTGGGCGTTACGAGTTCGGGTAATGTGACTCTCGAAGTTGGCCAAACCGCCACTACGGTTGAAGTGCAGGCGGCGCCCGTGCAGGTTAATACGGTCCAGCCCACTGTACAGGGTGTCGTCACTCCCAACGAAGTTAAGAACCTGCCGGTTAACGGCCGCAATTTCCTGAACCTCGCAGCCGTTGCTGAGCCAGGCGTGCAGATCCAGGACGGCGGGAACTTCGACCCGACAAAAAATGGTTTTTCTTCTGTTTCTTTCGGAAGCCGTTTTGGACGGACCGCGCGTGTGGAAGTGGATGGCATTGACATCAGTGATGAAACTGTTGGCACCGTGACTCAGAACATTCCCCAGAGCGCCATCCAGGAGTTCCAGGTCGAGCAGTCCACCTTGGATCCTTCCACCGAGCTGACTTCTTCCGGCGCTGTCAACGTGACGACGAAATCGGGAACCAACGACTACCATGGCGAAGGATTCTTCCTTGGCCGTTGGCATAACACAGATGCCAAATTTTCACCGGGGCAGGACACTTTCTTCCGGCGGGCCCAATGGGGCGTCAATATTGGAGGACCGGTCCTTCCCGCGCTCAAGAACAAGCTGTTTTTCTTCCTGGACTGGGAACGCAACCGCCAGGATCTGTTCAACCCCGTTATCCTGCCCGCTCCCTTCAGTGCCCTTTCAGGCGGGTTTAACTCACCCTTCCGTGAGCAGATGTTGCTCGGGCGTTTAGACTGGCATATCAAGTCAAACTGGACGGCATTCTTCCGCACATCCTATAACGAGAATCGCAATGTCGCGGCATTTACTGCGAACAGTTACAGTCCATTTGCAAACGTGGACAACACGCCGGTCTATGGAGCGGGAACAGATTTAACGACGGGCAACTGGACACATAGCATCCGCTTCGGTTACACCCATTTTAATAACGCCATTGCCGACGCGGTCGGCGGGTCGGGCATTCCGAATCCCGCCCCTTCGGTGGAAACGGCTTTCGGGCCCTCCATTTACGGCGTCAACTTCGCCTCCGGTCCGAACCTTCTTGCGCCTCAGGCGACGCTCCAGCGCAACACTCAGATCAAGTACGACGGCAGTTGGATTCGCGGCCACCATATCCTGCGTTACGGAGTTGGCCTGAATCACATTATAGGCGGAGGGTTCGCGAGTTTCTTCGGGCTTGCCCCGGACGTCTGGTTCCCAAGCGTTAGCTCTTCGGTCCAGGCCGAGGCTGCTGGCGGGCCGTTCCCGGGAGGAGCCGGCAACCCCCTGAACTATCCCGTCCAGTACGTGATCTTTGGAAATGGGCAGGGGTTTTTCACAGAGACCCCCAGTCTGGGTTTCCCTGCCGGGGGCCAGCATGACAATCGTTTGCAGTGGTATGTTGCTGACGAATGGAGAATGAAGCCAAATTTGACTGTGACGTTGTCAGTGCGCTATGTGCGCGATACGGGCCGCTCAGACTCTGATTTGCCTTCGATTTCTGTGTTGAACGAGTGGGGGCAAGGCTTGGGAAACCGGGTCAATCAGCCTAATGACAACTTCGGCCCGACCATCGGTTTTGCCTGGGATCCATCGGGCAAAGGCAACACCGTCATCCGCGTGGGCGGCGGAATGTACTACGAAAATGCTATTTTCAACAACATTCTCTTCGACCGGCCGGGACGCCTCCAGAAGGGACTCTTTTTCGGAGACACGTTGGCATGTCCATCCGGCTCCGTGGCCTTGCCTGACGGCTCCAGTCTTGACACCTCCAGCGTCTGCGGACAGCCACTTGGATTGGTTGCTGACCGAATCGCCGCCTACCAGGTTCAGTACCAGCAGGCGACGACTGCTGCCGGTCCCCAGTCCAATGGCAGCTATATTGGAAACAGCCTGGCATCCGGCACCGATTCAACCGGTAACAACCTGATAGGTCCGAACTATCGAACACCTTATTCGATCCAGCTTAATGCCGGATTCCAACATCGGTTCGGCAAGAACACAGTGATCAGCGCCGATTACGTCCGCAACGTCGGATTACACTACCTGCTGGGGTACGACGTCAATCATGTGGGTGATGCAAGGTATTTGAACATGGCCGCGGCAATGAATGCCATCAATGCAACCAACGAAGGATTTGGCTGCGCGGATGGAACGGCGGGTATCAACTGCGCAATTGCCGCCGGAGCCACCATCGGGGACTATGCAAACAATGGGCTCGATTCCGGGGTAACGTACCTGAGTGGCTATCCGGCCTCTGCGTTCGGCCTGACGCCTAGCACAGGTGCGGCTTTCGCCGGAGTGAATCCGAATCTGGGCGAGAATCAGATTCTCTTTCCGATTGGGCGGTCGGTTTACAACGGCATGCTCATTTCTCTCCGGCAGACCGTGGACAATCCGGTCCCGGGCGTCCGGCACCTGTTCCTGAAGGTGAACTATGCACTCTCGCGATTTGCGACGATGGTACAGGATCAGGACTTCGTCAATCTGGCCTATGACTACAACAACATCAACCACTACATCGGCCCTGACGCGCTGGACCGTTTGCACCAGCTCTCCATTGACAGTGTGATTGATCTGCCGGCAGGCTTCTCGTTCGGCTTTACAAGCTCGCTCAACTCCCCGCTGGCGGAGACGCTGACCATACCCTCTACTGGTGGGCCTGGTGACATCTACCAGACCAACCCGCAGGGAGACGGAACGGTTGGAAACATCCTGCCCGGCACCAACGTGGGCTCGTTCAACCGGAACATCGGAAGCGTCAGCGCTCTGAATTCCGTTATCAGCTCCTACAACTCCAACGATGCCGGACAGCCGACGCCCGCAGGCACAGCTCTCATCAATGCCGGCTTATTCACCCAGGCGCAGTTACAGGCACTTGGGGGCGTGATGCCGACTTTGCCCTTGGCTCCTAAGGGACAGGTGATGAACGACTCGTTCATCGACACTGATTTCCGTGTGAGCTGGTCTTACAAGGTTGGAGAGCGGCTGACGATCCAACCGAGCGTCGCTGTGTTCAACCTGTTCAACGTCGCCAACTACAATGGATTGAGCGGTTCGCTGGATGGCAGCGCCGGCTCAGTCGACGGCACAACGCAAGCCGACCGCACGAACCTGATTCGCCTGGGTTCGGGACTGTACGCGTTCGGTGCGCCTCGCATGATGGAGTGGGGGATGCGGCTCTTCTTCTAATGGATCATAGGACCTCCCCGGTTTTACCGGGGAGGTCCTGGAAGTTTGACAGATGAGTGAATCCATTGTTGGAGACTTCTGAGCTTGATCCGCTGTAGCACAGGTAAAGCGGGTCCACATTGGAGGAAAAGGAAAGCTTGAACCTGTGAAGTAAAAGTGCAATTATTGTGCGGTGTTTATTCCCCGGAATCGCCGGAAGATCTTGGCGTGAAAGTTGAGGTGGTTTCGGGTGAGACGTTCCGCCACCTGGCGGAGCAGAAAGGAGGTTGGATCGAGGACGGGCGTATAACGTCCCATGATTTGCGCATTGATGATTGCCATGCCGCCGGAATTTGCGGCGTCGAAAGTGATTGCTGGTTTGTTACGAACAAGCGTCGGCTGGCGATCAAATCAATAGGGCGTCTCATGCCACAACTGCCACAGAAACAAATCACTGCTTTCCGGGAAGCCACTCACCTGGATGTCAATTTAAGCGCCGAGAAAAGGTCTACTTCTCCAATATAGCTATTGGCTTGACCACGGAGGAATATCTGTTGGCATTGTTGTGCTTTCGTGCTGCGAAAGTGTACGGTTTCATACTGTGTTTCTTGTTGCTGGCACTTTTTTCCCTTAACCCGGGAGTAGCGCGGCCACAGTTGACCACAACCAGAGCGGTTTCGGGCTGCGCCGTTGACCCGTTCTCTACAATTGTCTCGAATGCAACCGTGACTCTAAGAAACGTTAAAACAGACGCTTTGAGTACAGCCGCAGCTGAATCAAGCGTCACTCGCAGTCCTGCATATCTTGAACCTGGCAACTTCCTGGAAAGTGCAGTTAACTCGGGATCTCGCATGACCATCTGGCTGACCGGGCGAAAGCCTGGGCCGGAAATATTTTTAACTCAACAAATTTCGTCTATGAAGGAGGGGTGGCTTAATGAGTCCATCTAAAAGCTTCCATATATTACGAAGGTTTTCTCCCTGGGCGTTGAGCATAGCGCTGATGTCTGTCTTTCTCCTCACGCTATCCTCAAGCCCGGCCCTGGGGGATGTTACGGCCAGGATACAGGGCACCATCACAGATTCATCCGGTGCTGTCATTCCTGGCGTCAAGGTTACCGTTACGAACGTCGCCACGGGGGTCACGAAAGTCATTTCCAGCGCGTCCGACGGCAACTTTGCAGCGCTGAGCCTTCCGGCCCCAGCCGTTTATAACGTGACAGCCCAAAAGACCGGCTTCAAGAAATTTGCGGCTACGGCGATCTCCTTGTCCGTTAACCAGGTTTATGTTCTCAACATCAAAATGGAAGTCGGAGCGGTCACTCAAGAGGTGACCGTAAAGGCCGTGCCGGCCCAGGTGCAAAAGGTCAGCATTGAGCTTGGGGCGACGATCACCGGCTCGCAGGCCGTGAACCTGCCACTGAATGGGCGGAACTGGATACAGCTCCAGCAGACACTGCCGGGCGTGGTAGCGGCCGCCGACGGGCGGGGCAACTATGCCACCAACGGCAGCCAGCCCGGCCAGAACAGTTACATGCTCAACGGCATCGACGAAAACGACTTGCCGTTGAACACGAACCTGATTCAAATCAGCCCCGATGCAATCGGAGAAGTCAGGATGATCACCAATACCATCAATCCTGAATACGGGCGCAATTCCGGTGCAATTATGAATGCGGTCACCAAGTCTGGAACCAACCAGTTCCACGGCGACGGCTTTGAGTTCTACCGCGACACTTCCCTGAACGCCCGCAATTTCTTCCTTCCCAAACCGGATGTTTTCCACCAGAACCAGTTTGGCGGCACGATCGGCGGACCGATCAAGAAGGATCACGCCTTCTTCTTCTTTTCCTACCAGGGGACGCGGAACCGCACCCCCCAGGGCGGAGGAACGACGACGGTGTTCACGCAGGCCCAGCGGAATGGAAGTTTTCCGGACATCGCCACCTCGACCACCCTGTCGCCTTTCCCGATGGTGGGCGAGGATGGAACAACCTATCCAAAGAAGACGCCGTACTCGACGCTTTTCCCCACGGGAAATATCCCCAGCTCCGACTTCAATCCTATTGCCGTGTCCTTGATGAACAAGTTCGTTCCCCTGCCCAACTTCTCCGGAACCAAATATAGTTTCAACCCCATCACGGCGGGAGTGGACGACCAGTATTTCACCCGTATTGATGAAAACATCACCTCCAAAGACCTCCTCTGGGGTTCCTGGCTGTGGGAGCGCCATCCCACTACCGATACTTTGCCTTTCACGGGCGCCAACCTGCCGGGCTTCCCAGACACCAACCAGCGCCATATCCAGAACTATATGCTGAACTGGGAGCATACTTTCAATGGCACCACGCTCAACGAGGCGGATTTCGGCTACACGCGTTTCAACTATGTCGCGGCGATGCCGGTCAACGTTCTGGACCCAAGCTCGGTGGGCTTCACGGGCATCAAACCGCAGAACCCCTCTGCGGCAAGTTATCCTGTCATCTCTCTCAAGGGCTTTTTCACCTTGGGATTCTCGAATAACGGACCTCAGCCGCGCATTGACCAGACCTATCAGGTGGACGACAACTTTACCAAAATTGCCGGCCGTCACACCTTCAAGATGGGATTTGACATGCGCCGCTTCCAGGTCTACAACCCCTTCTCGCATCAGCTTAGTGGGAATTACGGTTGTGGAGGATCGGGGACCTATTCAACGGGAGACGCGGGAGCGGATTTCCTGCTGGGCATTCCGGACACCTTTAGTCAAGGTGGCGGGGACGTCATCAATGCCCGGGGCCAGGAATACTACATGTACTTCCAGGACCAGTACAAGTTGCGGAATAACCTGGTCATCACCTACGGCACGGGCTGGCAGATTGATACGCCCACGGTTGACAACTTCCATGACAATCACGCCATGACGGCCTTCCGGCCGGGGAAACAGTCCACGGTCTTCCCCAACGCTCCGGTAAGCTACTTGTTCCAGGGCGATGCGGGAATACATGGCACAGGGACGACGAAATACAACCACTTCGGGCCGCGCTTCGGGTTTGCGTGGAGTCCCGGCAGCTCGGGCAGGTGGTCAGTCCGTGGTGGTTACGGCATCTATTTCAACCGGGAGTTAGAGGAGCAGGAATTGCAGTACGTTAATCAGGCGCCCTTTGCTCCTTCCTCCAGCGGCGCCGCAAGCTGTGGCGGCAGCCCCGGCTTTGCGGACCCCTATGCGGACATCGCAGGGGCCGGCTCCTGTACCAACCCGTTCCCCGCACCCTTGAGCCCGCCCTCAAGCGTCGATTTCTCTCCATACCTTCCAACCTGGCTGTACGCCGTGGATCCGAATAGCACTGTTCCGTACTCGCAGAACTTTAACTTCACAGTGGAGCGCCAGCTCACGAACACCTCGGTGCTTTCGGTCGGCTATGTCGGAGCCCTGGGACGCAAGGAGGTAATTCTCGTAGATGCGAACCCGGGAGTAAGACCCGCTGCCTGTCTGGCGGGAGTCGGCAACGAAGCCGGATGTGCGGCCAACGCCATCTACCAGGACTACTTCTATCCTCAGAATTACAACTATGGGTATGACCCCAGGTATGGGGTTTCCATCTTTGGAATCGGGAACAATCAGACTACCGGCGTCTCGAACTACAACGCTTTGCAGGTCACCTTCAACAAGCACTTTTCGCACGGGTTGTCATTCCAGGCCAATTACGCCTGGTCCCATTCCCTGGATAACGGCTCGGGCTTCGAGAATACCGGGTTCGGCGGCGGAGGTTTCGGAGGATATGGCGACATCCGAGCCACCAATCCCCTCATCCCGTCGATGAACTACGGGTCGTCCGAATTCAGCGCGACACATCGGTTTGTGGTTGCCTACACTTACCGAATCCCGGCAATCCATCACTTCACCAACGGGGCAGCCAGAAGGATCTTTGACGGCTGGTGGATGAGCGGAATCACTACCTTCCAGACCGGCTTCCCGCTGGACGTGGTGGACACCAGTTTCCGGTCGCTGACTTGCTCTGCGTTGAGTTGGACGGCGTGCTGGGACGTTCCCAATCAGGTGGCGGCTCCGCAGTATCTCGATCCGCGCACGTCTTCGATCGGCGGCAATGACCATTACTGGTTTAACACCAGCGCATTCGTCGAGGCGCCAATTGGCGTGCAGGGCAATGCTGGGCGCAACCCGTTGCACGGGCCGGGCATCGCCAATTTTGACTGGGCGTTAATGAAGGACATCCAGGTGACTGAGTCCACCCGGATGGAGCTGCGCTTCGAATTCTACAACCTGTTCAACCACACGCAGTTTGACGCCTCCGGGATCACGACCGACATCAGTTCCCCCGAGTTCGGCCAGATCCTGGCTGCCCGCGACCCGCGGCTCATCCAACTGGCGGCGAAGTTCTACTTCTAGTCTTGAATGAGCCGAGGTAGAACATCGGCTCATCAAGCAGATACGAGCTTTGCTTGCTCATTTGAATTAGCAACCCAGGGGTGGTGTGATGCTCACAAAACATCGTGAGGCGCACCGCCCCTTCTTCTTTTTCTTCTTTTTTGCGCTTCATAATGCCAGCCCGGAATGCCTCCCGAGTCATAGCATCCGTCCTGCCGAAACGTATCGAGCCTGAACCCTTTTCTCTCCCGGAATTGACGATACAATTGGGAAAAGAATTTGTTAGGTCCGCACCGAACCAGGTCTGGGTCGAAAGGGCAGATTCGCTATGGCTGAAAAAATCCATGTTGGCACCTCCGGCTGGCACTACTCACACTGGCGGGGACCGTTTTATCCCGAAGACATGCCTGACGACGAAATGCTGAACTTCTACGTTCAACATTTTCGCACCGTTGAGATCAACAATTCCTTCTACCATCTTCCCAGTCCCCAGAGCTTCCGACTCTGGCGGGACCAGGCTCCGGCCGGATTCATTTTTGCAGTCAAGGCCAGCCGATACATTACGCACATGAAAAAGCTGCGTGACCCGGCAATGGCGACGGAGAAGTTCTTTACCAATGTTCAGGGATTGGGGAACAAGACGGGACCGATCCTGTTTCAACTGCCTCCCCGGTGGCGTTGCGACCCGGGCCGGTTCAAGACCTTTCTGGAGACCCTGCCCAAAGGCTATCGCTTCGCTTTTGAATTCCGCGATACGAGTTGGTTTAACGACGAAGTGAACACTCTGCTCAAGGAGCACAATGCGGCCCTGTGCGTTTATGACCTGGCAGGGCAACAGTCGCCGAAGGATCTGACGGCCAACTACGCCTACCTGCGTCTCCACGGCCCAGCGGAGCAGAAATACTCAGGCCGGTATACACGGCCGCAATTGCGGGAATGGCTGGACCTCTGTGCGCGATGGCTGGAAAAAGGCGCAAGGCATGTTTTCATTTACTTTGACAACGATCAGTCGGGATACGCAGCATTGAACGCACTTGAAGTGCAGGAAATGCTTGGCAAGGCGAAGCTTTAATTCAGAAGAATCCCGTCGTAGCGGGCGTTCCTTGGAGAATATTCAGTTACAACTCAGCTTCTCCAGGTCTTGCTCGCATTCGCTAATAGAACAGGTACTTACGCCAGCGCTGGTCAGCCCGGCCGAGCATGCGCATGATGTGGCGGCTGGTGTGGAGAGTAAAAGGACGCGGCTGGCGACGCAGCTTCAGGCCTGCTTCCTCCGGCATGCGATCGCCCTTCCGGCTGTTGCAGGAATGGCAGCAGGCTACAAGATTGTCCCAGTCGGTGTGGCCGCCCTTCGAGCGCGGGATGATGTGATCAAGCGTCAGTTCCGCGGCGGGAAAAATCTTGCCACAAAACTGACAGGTGTAGCGATCTCGAATCAGGATGTTCTTGCGCGAAAGGGGACGCGTCTGGTGGGGGATGCGCCGAAACTCCGTAAGCCTGATGACGGACGGTATGCGAAACTCAACTCGCGCCGAATGGATGAAACTGCCGTTTTCCTCCTCGGTTGTGGCAGTGCCTTTCAGGACGAGCACGAGGGCACGCCTCGCCGCCGTCACGTTGATTGGCTCGTAAGTGGCGTTTAATACGAGAACCGGAGCGTGTAGCAAGCGTTCGCCTGCGTCTCCCATGGCTTTACCTCTCGAGGTACGTTAAGCCGCTCAGCAAGAAATAATTATCTCCAGTCATGGCCGAATTCGTCAACTCCTGTCATTACGGGCCAATCTCCAGAATCCGGAAATTGCGGAGTGGCCCGTGCCAGGGCGAGGGCGAAAACCTTGCCCGCGCCGCCCTTTTTCAGTGCTTTGGCGCAGGCTGACAATGTCGCCCCTGTCGTCATCACGTCGTCAATAAGAACAACCTGGCGGTCCTGAAGTGACCCGGGTCCGGCGACGCCAAACGCGCCCCGTACGTTCTCCTTGCGTGCAGCATACTTCAGGCCGGCTTGGGGAAGCGTAGGCCGCTTCCGAATCAACAGGCCCTCCTCAACTCTTAGCTTCCTTCCTCCCGGCGATTTCGCAACCAGCCGACTTAACTCTTCTGCCAGGCGGCGGGCCTGGTTGAATCCTCTCTCCCTCTCGCGTGACCGGAAGAGCGGGACCGGCACAAGCAAAGGAGACTTGTCTTCGACGGAGCTCTCGAGTTTTTCCCAGGCATGCACGAGCAGCGCTCCCAACCTCTTGCCGAGCCGTTCTCGGCGGCGAAATTTGAATTGCAGGATGAGGAGCCGCAAATTCCCCCGATAAATCCCGAAGGCCCGGGCAAGATCGAACCCGCGGTCTCCTGCGCGGCATGCACCGCAGAGGACCTGGACTGAGTCGGCGGCTCGTTCAGAAATGACAGGAAGCCCGCACCGTTGGCAGCTTATTCCTTCCCAGGATTCGACTTTGG
>JARRJI010000039.1:0-18913 GCA_037379595.1 Acidobacteriota bacterium
GCCGCCGCGCCGGCCCATCACCGGCTGGTGTGGATCCACCCGTTTCTCGATGGCAACGGACGCGTGGCCCGCCTCATGTCGCACGCAACGCTGCTGCGAACGCTGGATACCGGGGCCGTGTGGTCCGTTGCGCGCGGCCTGGCCCGCAATGCAGAAACTTATAAGGGACATCTAGCAGCCTGCGACGAGGTTCGCCGAAATGATCTTGACGGCCGTGGGCACCTCAGCGAGGAAGCGCTCGCGGCATTCACGGAGTTTTTCCTCGGCGTCTCGATCGATCAGGTCAACTTCATGGAGGGCCTGATGCAGCCGGACCATCTGCGAACGCGCATTCTGCGGTGGGCGGAGGATGAGATTGCCCTGAACAGTCTTCCTCCAAAAGCGGGGAGCGTTCTTGAAGCTGTTCTGTACCGGGGAGAACTGCCTCGTGGTGATGTCGCCGGAATCGTCGGCACGGGAGAGCGAAATGCCCGGCGGGTTGTTTCGGCGCTGGTGGCCCGGGATGTGCTGGCGTCTGAAAGTGCGAGGGCGCCGCTGCGGCTGGCATTTCCCGCAGAGCTCGCCTCCCGATGGATGCCCGGCCTGTTTCCGGAGTTCATGTAGTTGGTAGTCACGGCACCACGGCACGAGTTTTGTGCCGCAGGCATTTTACTTGTTAGAACTTACAAACCAACGGCACGGAAGGCTTGACGAGGTTTGCCAACTTCGGGCGTCCGGGCTATGTCTTTCGAAGATAGAGCGTCGTTTCACCTCTCTGGGAGCGCACGAACTCCTGCATTGCCGGTTCAACCGCTTTACGGCACCCTGGCCGGAACCGGTCGTGCAATTCGATCATCAGGCATTTCAGGCCCGCCACGGACGCTGATCTGCCCATCCCGATTCCAGAGAGCCGCATAGACCGGGACGATGGCCGGATAAGGCCGGACGTTCCGGGCGAGCAGGGCGAAGTTCGAGGCTTCCGGTTCAATCGCAATCACCCTGGCATCCGGGTATCGGTGCGTGAAGTATATCGACGCCATGCCGATGTTGGCTCCGGCATCGACGATTGTTTTGGGAGAAAACGGCAGGTCAAAAGCGTATTCTCCATCCAGCAGAACCTCCGCGTAAGCTGACGAGTCAGTTGTCCGTACCCGGATGTGTACCGGATGTCGAATGCCGGGAGGGCGCCCAGTGATTTCCCTGGGCCGTCGCACAAGGCGGGATGCGCAAATGGCCAGAACGCCACGAAGCCCAAAGCAGCGGTAGTACTCCGAGAAACCGGCGCGAATGCTCATGGCACCTTGATTGTACAGGATTCAGGCCCGCGCCCGACCGAGGGTGGCGCACACATTGGGATTTCTGCGGTGTGTGCGGGCATTGAGAGCGCGGCGTCAATAGTGCGCCGGGCGGCGAATGAAACCTCATCCGGCCGCTGACGCGTCCACCCTTTCCCGGAGGGCGCGGGCGACGCCATGGCTCAATGGGCGGGCTTGAGCAGCCCCTGGCTGCGCAGCCAGTCACCATAGGCATCAATCCAGTGATCAACGGGAAGGCCGTGCTTCGTCATGCCGAAGCCGTGGCCGCCGCGCCCATAGACATGCAGTTCCGCGGGGATTCCTGCGATCTCCCACAGGGTATAGAGGCGAACAGCGTTGGTGAGCGGCGGGACCAGCGGATCGTCGCTGGCGCAGGCGATGAACATCGGAGGCGCGTCCGGGGGCACCATCGCGTGGGGCGGCAAAGCCGGGTAGATGGCGGCCGCAAAGTCCGGCCTGCTGGCCGCATCGTGGTGGAGCGCCACATCGGCGCTGACGTAGCCGCCGGCCGAAAAGCCGATGATGCCGATCCGCTTCGGGTCGATCTTCCAATCGGCGGCGTGCCGGCGGACAATCCGCACGGCCCGCTGCCCGTCCGCCAGAACCATGGGTCCCAGGGTCCCCATGATCGCCTGCATTTTGCCGGTGTTGGCGAGATCCTGCATCGTTTCCTTGGCAAAGTCGGCGGGATCGGTGTGAACAAGGCGGTATTTCAGCAGGAACACCGTCACTCCATGCGTGGTGAGCCAGTGTGCCACTTCCGTCCCTTCGTTATCGAGCGAGAGAAAGTGGAAGCCTCCGCCCGGACAGACAATCACGGCCGTGCCGTTGGCTTTGCTGGGTTCGGGCAGATAGACGGTCAGCGTTGGCCGGCTGACGTTAAGGACGACGCGGGTGTGGAACGTCGGGGAATCGACCGTCTGCTCGTGGTAGGTCCACTTTTCTGATCCCGGCGCGGCTCCGGGCCAGAGAGGAATCACCTGCTGCTGGGCATTCGCCGCAATCACGGCGCCAAACAGAACAGCGCACACGCTCAAATAGCGATAGCGTTTGCCGGTGTGTCGGAGGCGTTTGGAGAAACGCTCCGCGCCGCAGAACCGCCGCTGCAATGCGTTCGAAACAGCGCCTTCACAAGAGTCCAAGGACCTCGACAGCAGTTTCATTGCTCTTCCTGGCCTCGTACCGGCTGTCATCTTAGCCACTGGCAATTCTCCTTTCCGCCCGCGCACGCATTGTAAGGGAATACGGCCCTCAGAGCAACTGGCTGAACTCGCCGGTGGCACGTCGGGATTCCTGCGTCCGGTGCGATCAGGAGCGCGGGGGGAGGGGCAAGACCCTGGTCCGGAGCGCACCCTCGCCGAGCGAGAGAAGGGGCGGGATTTGAACTCGCAGATTTGAGGTTTCAAATGGGAGCGAAAATCTTTCGGCGCGAATGAGTCCGTGCGCTTTCGCCTTCGAGAATCCCGCGACGGACAAAGCGCCGCTACTCTACCGGCAGAGCTCGTTGCGGGCGGGGTGATAGCCGGCGGCACGAGCTTGCGCTTGCGTCATGTACCTGCCGTGCTGAGTTTTGCCGTACAGCGCGGAATTGCTGCAGTGATAAACCTTCGACTTTGTATTGGCCCAAACCCTGGCATCGGGGTTGGCCGCTGATCCCGGTGCCCGCGCAGGATGGGGTTTCGCAGGTGCCGCTTGAACTGGCTTTGCCGTGTGATGGACGTCGGGCCGGGCCACTACCGTTGGCCGGTGCGCAGGAAGAGGTTTTGCGGGCGCTTCCTGAAGAGGACTGGCCGTGCCGCGCGCAGCAACTCCCTCAGGGGCCTTCCGGACTGAACGCGGCACGATGACCAGCAGAGCGGCAATCAGCAGCGCCGCCGCAGCCAGCGCCGCTCCACGCCACCTGAAAGCGCGTGCGGGGCCGGCCGGGCGCATGCGGGCAAGCTGAACTCCGTCTTCCAGGTCTGCGGTAGCCTGCTGCGCGCGCTGGTAGGAGCGCGCCGGATCCGGGTCCAGGCATCGGGCGATCACGGACCGCAACCCCTCCGGCAGCGACGCGAAGGGCGCAGATTCCAGGACCGCTGACGGCGGTGCGGTTCCGAGAAGCACATCGAGCGCTCGCGGGGGGAAAACGCCGGTTGCCATCTGGCACAGGAGGATGCCGAGTTGCTGGAGGTCCCGCCGGGCGCCCTCCGAAGGCTCGGCAGGCGAGTTGCTCTTCGCGAGAAGCCGCGCCAGGCCGAAGTCGAGTACTTTCACGCGATCGTCCAGCGTGAGCATCACGTTCCTGGCCGACACATCCCCGTGGCAGACTCCCTTGTCGTGAGCATGCGCAAGGGCAGAGGCGATTTGCGCGCCGTATCGCATTGTTGCCTCGCAGGCCAGGCCATGGCCCGGAATGGCCGTGTGGAGGGAGCGCCCCTCAACAAGCTCCATGGCGAGGTAGACGTGCTCGTCCTCTTCTTCCACGTCAAACACCGCACAAATGTTGGGGTGGGCGAGGGACCCCACGGCGCGCGCTTCGCTCACGGCCTGCGCCCAGGTTGCGTCTTCCCCCAGCAGGCACAGGTCGAGAATCTTTAACGCGACCGCCCTTTGCAGCCTGTGATCGAAAGCCCGGTAGACAACGCCGCCGCTGCCCGCGCCGATCTGCTGTTGGACAACGTAGTGTCCCACAATGCTTCCCAGCGATAGAGGCTCTGACGCGCTTTTGCTGGATGACCTCACTGCCATCCTCGACGTTTCCATCCGTCCCTGGCGTTTCCGGGACCTTTTTGCCACTCCATGCTGGACGAGCCATGCGTGCCACGGGAGGCCGGAAGCCTTGCGTGGGAGTGGCTCCGAGAATACAAGCCTAAGGGCCGGTTCTCGTAACTACTTCAATACTTCCACAGAGGATAATAGGTGGCGCGCGGCTTGTCACCGCCCGCGGGTGGCATGTGCTCCTGTGGATGTGGGTGTGGCGACGTCGGGAACGTGGCGTGCGGGGCGGCGAAGACCGCAACCAAAACGGGGCCGCCTTTGGCGTGGGCCAGTTTGAGCTAATGTGATGTACGACACTGCGACCCGGACCTCGCTCCACTAGTGTGAAAGCAGAGGCGGAGTATGCCTTCTTTCCCTACCAGTTCGGCCGGTTCTCGGCATGGGTTTGAAATCATAAGGAGGTGGACCCAACATGACAGTAGCTGAAGCGGTGAAGAAGAACGCCTACGAGGCCGCGCTCGAGAATTTCGACATAGCGGCAGACGCACTCGATCTGGACCCCGATATTCGAGAAATGATCAAGTATCCCGAAAGGATATTGCAGGTCAATCTTCCGGTACGGATGGACAAAGGATACATCCAACGGTTTGAGGGCTATCGCGTGCAGCACAGCACGGCGCGGGGTCCTTCCAAAGGTGGCATTCGGTATCATCCCAATGTGACTCTGGACGAGGTGAAAGCCCTGGCCACGTGGATGACCTGGAAGTGCGCCGTGGTGAACATCCCGTTCGGCGGCGGGAAAGGCGGGATCACGTGCAACCCGAAACAGATGTCGGAGGGAGAACTGGAGCGGTTGACGCGCCGCTACGCGGCCTCCATCCTGCCCCTCATCGGCCCTGAACAGGACATCCCCGCGCCTGACGTCTACACGAACCCCCGGGTGATGGCCTGGATCATGGACACATACAGCATGACCAAAGGCTATCCTGTGCAAGGAGTCGTGACCGGCAAGCCGATCAGCCTGGGCGGGTCGCTCGGCCGCAACGAAGCCACCGGGCGGGGCGTCTTTTACACCGTGCAGAGCGCCTGCGAGCACCTGAAGGTCCCCATCAAGGGAGCGAAGGTGGTGGTGCAGGGATTCGGCAACGCCGGGTCGATCGCGGCTCACCTTCTGGACAGCCACCAGGCCCTGGTGATTGCGGCGAGCGATTCGCGGGCCTCGATCTACAACCAGAACGGGCTCGACATTCCAAAGCTCATCATGCACAAGGAAAAGACGGGCCAGGTGCTCGGCTTTCCCGGCGCGGAGGAGATTCGCCCGCAGGAGCTGCTGGCGCTGAAATGCGACATCCTGATCCCGGCGGCGCTGGAGAACGCCATCGACGGCGATAACGCGCCGCGTGTCCAGGCGAAGATCGTGGGCGAAGCGGCCAACGGGCCGGTGACCCCCGAGGGAGACAGGACTCTGGAAGAGAAAGGCGTCTTCCTGATCCCGGACATCCTGTGCAACGCGGGCGGCGTCACGGTGTCTTACTTCGAGTGGGTGCAGGACGAGCAACATCTGTTCTGGGAAGCTCAGGACATCTACAACCGGCTGGAGCGCGTGATGCACTCTGCTTTTGCTGAGGTCCTGAAGATCAAACTCGAACGTAAAGTGAGCATGCGGACCGCGGCCAACATGCTGGGCATCGGACGCGTCGCCGAGGCTACGAGGCTGCGCGGCCTGTACCCGTAAGGTGCCGGAAGAATCGCAAAAGGAACTGCACGAGCAGCTCCAGCAGGGACTCGCGGGGCCGGCAGATGCGCTGATTTCACGGACCCGCGACTCCCTTGGAGGGTCCGTGTGCGGCGGGAAGGGCGTGCCGCTTCGTGAGATCGCGGACTTGAGATTTCAGACGAACTTCTGAAACGCAAAGCTTCGTCCCCCCGAAAATTCTGCGGCCTTTGTCCGGTTCCGCGACAATGAACCGCAGAGTCTGAAACCCAGAGACCCATCGCGGCCTTCTCGACGCGACATACTTCTATGGTTAATGTTTGTAGATCAAGGATCGTTTATAACGTTATCATCCATCGGATTAAAACGCTACTCTGCTGTCCGTCTTGTCGAGGAGCTAGTCTGCTGTGGAAGCAATGACGGCTGGACCGGACTCGCTGATGAGGCGATGAGGAGGGGGGCTGACGACTTGGATCCGGACAAGAGTCAGTCCGGCTCCCATGAAGCCCAGGCGTCTTGCGGCAGCCCGGCTGACGTCGAGGATGCGGCCGTCAACAGCCGGTCCGCGGTCGTTGACTTTCAGGACCAGCGATCTGAAATTCACCAGATTCGTGACCTTGATTCTGGTTCCCAGAGGCAGATGGCGATGGGCGCAGGTCATGGCGTTCATGTCGAAGGGTTGTCCGCTGGCGGTCGGCAAACCCTGAAAATACGATCCGTACCAGCTTGCTACGCCAACCTGGCTTTTGGGGATTGCGAAGGGAGGTGGTTTCGGCATCTTTATCTTTCTGACCTTCGCCGGCGTCCCCTCCGATTGCGCCGCGACCACCGTGAGGGCGGTCACCGCGCAACCCATCAGCAGAGTCCTCAATTGAACCTCCTTCGTTCTCCGCCGAACAGTCGTCAGTCAAACCCCCGCCACTCCTGCGGTCCCCAAGGTCGGCATCCATCAAGGCTGAAATGTGGTTGGCTAAAGTTAAACCCTATCGCAAGACCTGGAATTTCACAATCCGGTAAATTCCCGGTCCCGGCGGCTAATACTCCCGAGGGCGATGTTAACTTTGCCTAATTCCGCAGCCCAATTTATGAGGGTTTCTCAGTGGCCTCTCGGCCGACGAGCGTAGATATCTGGCCTACTTTCCGGCTGTGGGCTTCTCCGGCGTCAAAAGGCCAGCTCCTACCGCGGTTGGCAACTGCCGGTGGGTAGGGTTTGCTTTGCCACACTTCCCCGATCCGGCGGTGAGACAAGGCGATTTGAGACCGCAGATTTGAGATTTCAGACAAATCCCCGGCGGCTGAAAGTCTTTGCGGTGTGCAATCCATTCAGCCTTCATAATTCACCACTCATCATTTTCCCCGCTGCTTGCATTTGGCGCGCGCGCGGTGTATACAGAATTCATCCTTGTTTGGGGCTGACGCCCCGATCAATCGGGGCTAATTCCCGGAGGGGCTGCCGGGCAGCAGCAGTGACACGTGCGATGCGAGCTTAACGCTCCACGGCAGGCGCGTGCGCCGGCCGGCGGATAAGCGAAGCCGCAGCTGATGAAAAAGTCGCAGAGTTGCTGGCGCGCGAGGCTGTGCGCTGCCGGCTCGTGATAAGATTCGGTCGATTGGAGGAAACCTGATGTCTAACTACACCCGACGTGATTTTCTGAAAACGGGGCTTGCCGCGACTGCGCTGGCCGGCGCCGGAACTCTGGGACTGAAAGCAGCCGGCGAACCTGCAACGCAACTGGTGACGCTGGGCAAGTCCGGCGTAAAGGTGACGCGGCTTGCCTTCGGCACCGGCACCTTCAACGGTCAAGTACAGCGCGACCTGGGGCAGGAGCAGTTTACGCGGCTCGTCCGGTACGCGTACGACCGGGGCATCCGCTTCTTCGAAACCGCGGAGTCTTACACCGATATGCATAGGATGCTGGGCATTGCGCTGAAGGGCATTCCGCGCGACAGCTACCAGTTGATGACGAAGGTGACCACGAGCCACGATGTCAATCCCATGCAGAAGATCGACCAGTTGCGCAAACTGGCCGACACCGAATACTTCGACGTGATGCTGCTGCACTATCAGCACTTCGCAAACTGGCCCACCGTCAGCCTCCGTTGGCAGGAGGGCATTTCGGAAGCGCAGGAGAAAAAGATTGTGCTGGCGCGCGGCGCGTCGGTACACGGCCTTCCGGCGCTGGACCAGTTTCCAAAGGTTAAGTGGCTGCAGGTTGCGATGATCCGGATGAACCAGAAAGGCGTGAGGATGGACGCGGAGAACTACGCCACGAACGGGTTGGGCAACGTGCCTGCGGTCGTGCACATTGTGAAAGAGGTCCACAAAGAGGGACTGGGTGTGATCAGCATGAAGCTGGTGGGCGAGGGCCGGTTCACAAAACGCGCGGACCGGCAGGCGGCGATGAAGTTCGCTTTCCGGCACGCGGGGGTCGATGCCGTGACCGTGGGCTACAAGAATAAGGCCGAGATCGACGAAGCCATTGAGAACATCAGACTGGCCTTTGCTTAACAGCCGGCCAGCGCCTTTCTTCCAACATCAGACCGGCGGGCGGCCCGCTGCCGTCGCTGCTGCGCGCTCCGGGCTGCCCAATACTCCACGCCTTTGAGAGTCTTCCTCTGCCTGCTGTGATTCTTCGAGGGTCCCGCCATTGTGCGGGCTTTCCAGTTGACTATGGGTTTGTCCTGCGTTAAAAAGGTCGGCGGACAGGAGGGTTCTGTCCGTGGCGACGCCGGACCGATGGCGCGGGAGAGGAGAATACAACGATGAAACCCATTTCGAGAAGAGACCTGATGGCGCGTTCCGGCCGGGCGGGGCTGGCCGCGCTTGGACTGCCCCTGCTTTCCGAAGGTGCCGGGCAGGCAGCACCTTCCCGCAAGCTCAAGGTTGTCGTTGCCGGAGCGCATCCGGACGATCCGGAATCCTCCGCCGGCGGGACCATGGCGCGCTATGCCGACTTGGGCCATGAAGTGGTGGCCCTCTACCTGACGCGCGGCGAGGCAGGAATTCCCGGCAAGACGCATGCGGAGGCGGCGCGCATCCGCACGGCTGAGGCTGAAAAGGCCTGCGCCATTCTCAAGGCGCGAGCTGTGTTCGCCGGGCAGATCGACGGGGCAAGCGAAGTGACCAACGCGACGTACCGCCAGTTTGACAAGCTTCTTGCCGCCGAGAAACCGGACCTGGTCTTTGCTCCCTGGCCCATCGACTCCCACCGCGACCATCGCGCCACGTCGCTGCTGGTCTACGACGCGTGGCTGAAAATGAATCGCGGGTTCGAGCTCTACTACACCGAAGTGATGTCCGGCATCCAGACGCAAACCTTCCGGCCCACCCGGATGGTGGACATCAGCGCAACCGAGGCTCGCAAGCGCGCCGCCTGTTACGCCCACGCCAGCCAGAACCCTGACGAGTTTTATAGCGTGCACGAATTGATGAACCGGTTCCGCGGCTCCGAACTGGGCGTGAAATATGCCGAGGCCTTCGTGCGCCACACCCAGGACCGGCGGGAATCACTGCCGATGATCCCGTGATGCGAATTGCAGGAAGCGCGGCGGATGCGCCACCTTCGAAGGCTTACTTTTCCAGATGGACGCCCATGAGGGCGGCGCGGTAGCCCTGGCCGGACAAGGGATGGACGTGTATGCGGCCCTGCTTGTCGAAAGTCAGGTCGACGAATTCATACATCACGCCCCGGCCCTTGCCTTGCGCGTTCACTTCGAGCTCGATCAGGGTATAGGGGTAATCGTTGAGTCGAACGGAATAGTCGCCGGAGTAACGGGCTGAGAACACCGCCGGCGTGATGCCGATCATGTTCACGTGGCGGACCGGCCCGGGCGGAGTCGATTGGATGATTGCCAGCGGCATCGTCTGGCCGCCGCTGATTTTGAAGTAGCCCTTCTCGGTTTTGCGGAGGGCCTTCTTTAGGGCCTTCCCTCCGCCCTGATCGTAAAGGGTCGCGAGGTTCTGCATGTCGGCTTTGGTCGTGTAATCTTCAATCGCGATGTCCACGCTGTTGCCACCTCCCATCGCGGCCACGAAATACTCCTTGACGGCCTTGTTCCTGGCGGGCTCTTCCTTGGAATGCTTCCTGCCCGCAAAGGATGAGCCCGCCCCGGTAATCAAACACGTCACAACGAAAGCCGCTACCGTCATCCGTCTCTTCATGGGTTTTTCTCCCGGTCCAATCGGAATCGCACCCGCGGCGAAAACCGTATTCTCGTCCTTTCTGTCGAGCGAGCGTTGCCGCCGAGGCGGGCAGGCTATTTCCTCTATACAACTGACCCCCGCTGAATGCAAGAGGGGACCACTGAACCCTACGTGGCGCGGCTTCTGCAGCCTGGCGGGTTTTGATTCTAAAGGCCGCGCACATCGCAAAAACCTCGATGCATGCGCCACCCTGGTTCCCACCGTGATAAACTCGCATCGGCGCCACAGCCACCCGGCCGGGACTCGCATCGAGAGTAGCTGATTCCGGCAAGAATGAAACCGGGAGAACAGGGTATGCATTTGAATGTCAGCCGCATGGGGCAAATCAAGTGGGCGGGTCTAATTCTGGCTTTATTCCTTGCGGCCGTGCTTCCTCTGCGCGCCGACACGGGGTACAAGGGGTGGCTGCGCTACAGCCGCATTTATGACTTGCAGGCGCGAGAGCAGTATCAGAAGCTGCCGGCCGTCGTGGTGGCGCTGGGAAGCTCGCCGGTGATTCACTCCGCCCAGCAGGAGATGGTTCGCGGCGTGCGCGGCATGCTCAACCGTACGTTACGCGAAGAAGGCAGACTTCCCGATGAAAGCGCCATCGTGCTGGGCACGACTGACGAAATCCGCGCGGCCGTCCCGGGAATCGCTTTGGACGCCAATTTAAAGAAAGACGGTTACCTCCTGCGATCGATGGCGGTCAATGGCCATCCCTGCCTGGTGATCACGGCTATCAACCCCCGCGGCGTCCTTTACGGAGCATTCGCCCTGCTGCGCAGGATCGAGTTGCGCGAGCCGGTGGCGAACCTCAATGTGACATCGGAACCGTCCGCGCCCCTCCGCTGGGTGAACGAGTGGGACAACCTCGACGGGCGGATCGAGCGCGGCTACGGAGGACGGTCGATCTTCTGGAACGGTGGCAGCGTGGTGGAGGACCTCGGCCGCGTGCGGGACTACGCGCGGCTTCTGGCGTCGCTCGGAATCGACGGCTGCACGGTGAACAACGTCAACGCCGATCCCCGCGTGCTGACGCCGCCTTACATCCGGCAACTGGCGCGCATCGCCGACGTCTTCAGGCCGTGGGGCGTGCGGCTTGCGATCTCGGTGGACATCGCGGCCCCCAAGGCCCTGGGCCAGCTCGACACCTTCGATCCGCTCAATCCCCAGGTTGAGGACTGGTGGAAGAAAGAGGCGGATGCCCTCTACGCCGCCATCCCCGACTTTGCCGGCTTTCTGGTGAAGGCGGATTCCGAGGGCCGGCCCGGACCGTCCACTTACGGCCGGACACAGGCGGACGCGGCCAACTGCCTGGCCCGCGCCTTGAAGCCCCACGGCGGCGTGGTGTTCTACCGGGCTTTCGTTTACAACAACCACCTGGACTGGCGCAACCTGAAGAACGACCGCGCGCGCGCCGCATACGACATCTTCCATCCGCTCGACGGCAAGTTCGACAGCAACGTGGTGGTGCAGATCAAGAACGGCCCCATCGATTTCCAGGTGCGCGAACCGGCTTCTCCGCTGTTTGGCGGGCTGCGGAAAACGAACCAGACCATCGAACTGCAGATCACGCAGGAATACACGGGCCAGCAGAAACAGCTCTGCTTCCTGGTACCGATGTGGAAGACGACACTCGATTTCAACATGGAAGTCGACGGCGCGGGTTCGGCGACGCCGGTCAAGGCCCTGGTGGAAGGCAAAGTGTTCCATCGCCCGCTGGGCGGTTTTGTGGGCGTCGCCAACGTGGGCAAAGACCCGTCGTGGATGGGCAGCCAGCTTGCCATGGCCAATCTTTACGGCTTTGGGCGCCTGGCCTGGAACCCGAACCTGAGCTCGCGGCAGATCGCGGAAGAATGGACGCGGCAGACCTTCGGCATGAACCCGAAAGTGGTCTCGACCATCACCGGCATGCTGCTCCGCTCGTGGCACATTTATGAGGATTACACCGGGCCGCTCGGGCTGGGCACGCTCACCAACATTCTGGGCGCCCACTACGGCCCCGATCCGCAATCCGCCGAGCACAACGGCTGGGGCCAGTGGATTCGCGCGGACGCAAAAGGCATCGGGATGGATCGCACTGTGGCGACGGGAACCGGCTATATCGGCCAGTACTCCGCGCCGGTGGCGAAAATGTACGAGTCGCTGAAAACCTGTCCCGAGAACCTCCTGCTCTTCATGCACCACGTTCCTTACACCCACCGCCTGCGCTCGGGCCAGACCGTCATCCAGTACGTTTACGATTCGCACTACGCCGGGGCAGCGGCGGCCGCGGGACTGATCGCCGAGTGGGAGTCGCTTCGCGGACTGGTGGACCAGCAGCGATATGACCAGGTTCTGGCACGCCTCCAATATCAATCCGGAGCGGCCATTGTGTGGCGGGACGCCATCTGCAACTGGTTCATGCGCCAGTCCGGTATTCCTGACGCCAGGGGACGCGTCGGCCACTATCCCGGCCGCGTGGAGGCGGAATCGATGAAGCTCGAGGGCTACCGGGCGATTGACGTTCATCCCTGGGAAGCGGCCTCGGGCGGCAAGGCCATCGCCTGCAGTCCTCCGGCGACGCAGTGTACCGCCAGCCTTCGCTACAACGGCCGCGCCGGCTGGTACAACATCGGCGTCGAGTACTTTGACCAATTCAACGGCGTGTCGGAGTTTCAGTTCTTCGTTAACAAGCAATTGATCGACCACTGGGCCGCGGACGCACACCTTCCGGCCTGGAGGCCCAGCGGCAGCTCCTCGACGCGGCGCATGATCGACGGCGTGGCCCTGCGCCCCGGCGATGAGATTCGGATTGTGGGCGTGCCGAACGGCAAAGAATACGCCCCGCTCGACTATCTCGAGATCAGGCCCGATCACATCAAGTGAGCGACGTAACGCCAGTCTTGAGCGGCGGAAATGCTGCCTGCCCTTGGTCTCTGACCGGAGGCGCTACCTGCTGCCAGTCTGGGACGGGCGAGTAAGATTTTTCAGATCGAGGACGAGTGCAGCCATTGCGCGGTCGAAGTTCTTGTTGCGGTGGCCCTGCAACAAGGCAGGCTCCAAGTGCTTGGTGATTTCCCAGAGCACAATGTGGGTCTTGACGTCGCGGATGACCAGCCTTAGCTGCGGGTCATAGTGAACGTTGCCCTTGGGGCCAAAAAAGGTTGGGTTTTTTGGACTTTCCGCCGGGCAGGTGAAACTGATCTCGAAAGCCAAATCGGCCTCCTCAGGGGATGGCACAAGCTGGTACCGCCCCCAGCTTTTCATTGCAGCGTAGAACTAGTTGTAGGCCCGGTCGGGCCCTCCGCTGAAGAGAGTTTCTCCAAAGGGGTTGCAGCCGCTTCCGGTATTCGCAATAAACACCTTTTTGACAGAGAGAATCTGCTCCGGCACAGGCGCCGCGGCCGCCGCCTGTTGCGACTGCGATGCTCCCAAAGCCAGGAGTGAAGCGCTCGCAGTCAGCATGAGTACACAACCAAGTCGGGCAATTCTCATCGCGGCACCTCCCGAGCCATCGGGCTGCTGACAAATTAGACAAAATCCCTGCTTTCGTCAACGGGTTTGCGTTCCAGAGAGCCCGGAAGCGAATGCTGAAAGTTGTTAGGGGATGCTCCGCTGCTCATCGCCGTGATACACTCCCATCGCCGCACCAGGAAGGCACGCAGCTTGAGAGGGCGAAGGCTGCGCTACCTTTCGATATTCAGGAGGCATCATGGAAATCAATCGGCGGACGTGGCTCGCGCGCACGGGACTTTTATCGCTGGCGGCGACCCTGGGTCTCGACCGGCCGGCGAAAGGGACGCCTTTGTCGCAGCCCGCGAAAGCAGCGGACGCGGCGCCGCTCTGGGCCGTCTACGAGCAATCTTTGAAGAGCGCGAAGTATGTGGACCTGACGCATAGGATCACTCCGCGCATTCCCGTCTGGCACGGCTTTGGGCCGTCGAAGTTCATGCCCACCGTGGACCCGGCGACGGGCAGGCCTTACACCTACAAGAAAGATGGGTATGAGGCCACGCACTACGACCTTTCGACCGACCAGCTCGGAACTCAGCTCGATCCGCCCGCCCACTGGAATCCTTACTTTCCTTCCATCGACGAGTTGCCGCCCACCTTCGCCGTGCGCCCGCTGGTGGTGATTCCCATTCAGGAGAAAGTGGCCAAAGATCCCGGATACCAGATGGAGGTGGAGGACATTCACGCCTGGGAACAGCGCCACGGCCGGATTCCGGAAGGCTCCGTCGTTTTCATCCGCTCGGACTGGTCAAAGGCATGGCCCAATCCGGCGCTGGCGGAGCAAAAGCAGTTTCCGGGCGTCAAGCTCGCGGCGTTGAAATTTCTCCATCTCGAGCGGCACATTCTTTTCCACGGACACGAGCCGCTCGATACCGATACCACGCCGACGCTGGTGGGCGAAGCGTGGCTGCTGCGGAACGGCTACACGCAGGCCGAGGGTGTGGCGCACCTCGACAAGGTTCCCGAAAAAGGCGCGCTGGTAGCGATAGGATTTCCGAAGTTTCAGGGCGGCACCGGCGGCTACGCGCGCTACATCGCCATCTGCCCGCCCGACTGGAAATTCGGTGTTTCCGTGGGCGAAGTGCCCGAAGCGCCCATGGCGCGGTACGATAAGCCGCTCCATTGGGACCACAAAGCGGGAATGCGCATCCGGTAACGGGCCGAAGGGAAGGAAAAGGCAAAAGGGCCGGCGGTGAAGACACCGCTGCTACAGAGTCGGGAAACGCGTGTCGCGGCCGGTACACAATTCCTCTCTTCCGTTCGACTCGACGAAGAAAAACCCACAGGGTTCAGGAACAACTTCGCGCTACAGAACGATCTTCAGATGCGGTCCTGAAATTCACACCTGCAAAACGATTTTTCTGCCGGTCGCCCGGAATGAGGTATGTTGTTTCGGGAAAGGAGGAGGTTGGTGATGATCGAGGTTCGGCACTTGTGTCTGGCGTTGACGTGGGTTCTGCTGGCGGGTGTTACCTGCCAGGCGCAGGGAAAGCGGATGGTGATTATTGACGAGGACACGGCCGGACCGCCGGGGTCGGACAACCTGGGCACGCCGCTGCTGCTGATCCAGTCGCCGCAAACAAAGGTGCTGGGCATCACGGTGCCGACCGGCGACCAGTGGCGCGACGAGGAGGTGGAGCACGCGTTGCGGATGCTGGAGATCATTGGCCGCACCGACATTCCGGTTGTGCCCGGCGCGGTCCGGCCGCTTGTCCGGCGCAGGGAAGAAACGAAACTCTGGGAACAGCAATACGGCAAAGTGGTCTGGAAAGGCGCGTGGAATGACAGCACGTATCACGCGTCGGACGTCATTCCGCCCATGCCCGAGGGCAAGCCTGCGGCCAAGCCCGCGAAGGAAGACGCGGCGCATTTTCTGGTCCGGATGGTGCGTCGTTATCCCCACCAGGTGACCATTTTCGAGGGCGGGCCGATGACGAACCTGGCGCTCGCGATCTCCATCGACCCCGAGTTCCCGAAGCTGGCAAAGGAGTTGGTCTTTATGGGTGGCAGCCTGAACCCCCAGACGGACAATCCTGAATTCGCGAACGCGCCTCGCCACGAGTTCAACCTGTGGTTCGATCCGGAGGCGGCGCACATTGTGCTGACGGCGCCCTGGCCGAAGATCGTCTGCACCCCGGTGGATATTTCAATCAAAACGGAATTGAGCCGCGGACTGATCGATAAGATTGCCAGAAGCGACAATCCCGCTGCGCGGTACATGAGCGAATATTTCCGGCCAGGAAAATACAATTACATGTGGGACGAACTCGCGGCCGCCGCCTGGCTCGAGCCCGGCCTGATCACGCGCGAAGAGGTCCGCTACATGGACGTGGACCTCAGCCGCGGCGCGCAGTACGGCAACACGCTCACCTGGACGGACCAGGACAAGCCGCAGACCGAGTTGCAGAAGGTTCACATTCAGTTGGACCTGAACTCAGCGAAATTTTACGAGCTCTACACCCGCTTGATGACTTCGCCAACGCCGCGGCAAGCGCCGTAGCGCGGGCGCATTCGGGGTGGGCGGATTTGAAATTGCAGATTTGAGATTCTAGATCGGCGCTGCGATAATAGACCCCTTACCCGGCCCGGCGCTGCAGGCCGCCCTCTCCCCGCAGTCGAGGGCTTGAAGCCTCCAATTCAACACAGTGTAGACTCCATCACCCTCCAGCGTCTGAAACCCCGCTTGACATCACCTCTGTGCGGCAGCACAATGGTGGGCCCTAAAAAAAGGAGTCAAAACATGCGCAGAATAACGTTGCAAGCACTTACACCCCGTTTGACACGGCGGGAGATGCTTCAGGTTACGGCAGGACTGGGAGTAAGCCTGGCGCTGGACAAGTCCGGCGTCGCCTGGGCCGCAGAGGCGGCCGGTCTGCTGTCGCTCGATTTAGGCGGCGATATGTGGACCCTGAAGGAAGACGGAAAGTCAGAAACCGTTCCGGCGCTGGTGCCGGGCAGCACTTACACAAACCTTTTGAAGGCCAAGAAGATTCCCGATCCTTTCTTCGGCGAGAACAACGGCAAGGTCCAGTGGGTGGCGGAGAAGAACTGGATCTTCGAACGCAGCTTTGAAGTTTCCGGTGAACTGCATGCCAAGAAGCACGTGGAGCTGGCCTGTCACGGGCTCGACACGCTGGCCACCGTCTGGCTGAACGGGAAGCAGATCGGCAGTGCGAACAACATGTTCCGCAGCTGGACGTTTGACATCAAGCCGCACCTGCGGCGGGGAACCAATCACCTCCGCATCCGGTTTGATGCGCTGACGCCTTATGTCGAAAAGCAGCGGGCGGCGTACAAACAGAGTTATGGCATCGACCTGCGCAACGCGCGCTCGTGGGTGCGCAAAGGGCCTTACATGTGGGGCTGGGACTGGTGCCGTCCCATCCTGACGCAGGGCGTCTGGAAAAAGATCGAGGTGCTCGGCTACGATTCGCGCATCGGCGATCTGGGCGTGCTGCAAAGCCATCAGCCGGACGGCAGCGTGAGCCTGGACATTCATGCCGCGGTGGCGGGAGAGCCCGCGGGATCCACGGTCAAGGCGCAGGTCTTGCTGGCCGGAAATGTGGTGACAGAGGCGAGCGGACCGGTCAGTAACGGCAAGGCCGAATTGCACGCAGTTGTCGCTAAGCCGGAGCTCTGGTGGCCCAACGGCATGGGCAACCAGCCGCTCTACACCGTCACGGCTCAATTGACGGATGCGAAGGGCAAGAGCGTGGGCACGGCCAGCCGGCGCATCGGACTGCGAAACGTTGAAGTGCTGCCGCCCAAGAATGACGTGGCCATGCACCTGCGTGTCAACGGCGTGCCGGTGTTTGCCAAGGGCGCGGACTGGATTCCCGCCGACAATATGCCCACGCGCGTCACTCCGGAAATCCTGCGCTACTACATGACCAAGGCCGTGGAGTGCAACTTCAACTTTATCCGGCTCTGGGGCGGCGGTTATTACGAAGAAGACGAACTGTTCGACCTGTGCGACGAGATGGGAATCATGCTGCAGTTCGAGTTCAAGTTCGCCAACGCCGCTTATCCCGTCAACGACAAACCGTGGATGGACAACCTGCGTGCGGAAATCGAGCAGCAGACCCGCCGGTGCCGCAACCATCCTTCCGTCGTGATCTGGAGCGGCAACAACGAAATCAAATACTTTAAAGGCTACGACCACATTTTCAAGAACGTGATCGGAGGCATTGTGAACCGGCTTGTGCCAGGCGCGTTTTATGAAGTGGGCAGCGGCGCCCACGGCAGCGGCGACATCCACACCTGGGGCGTCTGGCACGGGAACCGGCCGGTGGAGTCCTACGGCAAGATCGAAGGCTTCGTCACGGAGTTCGGCATGCAGTCAACGCCCGTGCCGATGACCGTCCGCGCGTTTACCGATCCGGCCGACCGCCAGAATGTCAATTCCGCCGTGATGCAGTATCACGAGCTGGACGGCAGCGGCCACGGCATCGAAAAAATCCTGCGCTTCACACAGTCGAACTTCGGCAAACTGCCGGACAGTTTTGACGACACGCTGTGGCTGACGCAGCTCAACCAGGCCTGGAGCATGCGTTGGGGCGTCGAGCATTGGCGGCGCGACATGCCGCGGTCCATGGCGGCGGCGATCTGGCAGTACAACGACTGCTGGCCGGGATCGACCTGGGCCATGGTGGACTACTACCGGCGCTGGAAGACCGTGCTTTACCAGTCGAAGCATTTCTTCGCGCCCATTCTGGTGAGCGGTCTGCCGGATGCGAAAACCGGACAAGCCGGGATCTACGTCACCAGCGACCGCCAGCAGGGCGTTTCCGGCCAGTTGCGCTGGACCGCGACCAATCTCGCAGGCGACGTGCTTCGCGAGGGTTCAAAGCAGATTGACATTCCGGCACGCACGAGCCAGCAGGCCGAGGCGCTCGATCTTTCCGACCTGGTCAAAGCACACGGCGCGGCAAATCTGCTGGTCTGGCCGGAGGTCGTCGTCGATGGCCTGACGGTGGCCCGGAACACGCTGCTTTTCGGCCGGCCCAAAGAGTTGAAGCTGAAGCAGCCGAAACTCGCGGTCCACTCGAGCGGCGGCGAGCGGCGGTACGATGTCGTGATCGAAACCGACGTTCCGGCGCTCTGGGTATGGGCCAACATGAAAGATACCGATGCCGAATATTCCGACAACTTCGTCGACCTGCGCCAGGACCGGGCTGCTGAGATCCAGATCACGCTCGACAAGGCCATGACGCCGTACGATTTCCGGAGCAAGCTGGAAGTTCACAGCGTGTACGACATTGCGCCGGAAATGCGGGGGTAGTGGCAACTGGCAGGTGGGGCGGCGGTTAGATAACGTCGTCCCTTTGGGGATTTCTCTGAAATCTCAAATCTGCGATTTCAGATCTCGAGGTCTTCGCCGTCGGCTGTTTTTGTACTGTTGGAACGGGGAAAGGTTTTCGGCTCACCGCAACTGCTGCCAGTGAACGGCGAATGCGGTAGCAACGGCACGCATCAAAATACGTAGGCTAGCCTGTCCGGAACCCGAAGAAGGGCGGCAGGGTC
>JARRJI010000040.1:0-14778 GCA_037379595.1 Acidobacteriota bacterium
CTTCAGGTCCCGAAGCGCACTAAGACGTCTGGGAATTGAACTGGGAAGCGGGGAAGGGCGAATTCCCGAAGACGAATGAAACGCCTGTGGCGGGCGCATTTAAGTGACAATATCCTCGCCACCGTCGACCCGAATGACATTGCCGGTCATCCATTGCGTCCGGTCATCCATCAACGCCGCAACAGCTCCTGCAATGTCCTGCGGAGTGGTCAACCGCCCGCCAGGGTTTCGAAGCCTGGCAAACTCGGCCAACTTCTCAATGCCCGGGATCTTGCTCGAACCCGGCGTCACGGTAACGCCCGCCTGTATCGCATTGGCGGTGATGCCCTGGGGCATCAGTTCAAAAGCAAGCTGGCGGATATGGGATTCGAGCACCGCTTTTGCCGCCGAGACTGCTCCGTAACTCGGAATAACGCTATGGCCGCCAGCACTGGTCATCGCGTAGACGCGGCTGCCAGAACGCATCATTTTCCGCTGGGCCAGTTCCTGAACCCAGTAGACAAGATTGTTGCCCATCACATCCAGGGTCATTTCCATTTGCGACTGTGTCAACTGATCTTTGGAATCATCGGTGACATAAGGCAACAACGAACCGAAAGCCACGGAATGCACGAAGACTTTTACAAAGTGCTCTCCCCCGCGCTGCGTCCAGTGATTCTGCATGTTGTCCAGTGCCTGCGCTCTCTTTGCGGCGTCGGCGGCATTCATGTTGAAGAACACTGCATCGTGCCCTGCAGACTTGATCTTTTCAATGATCCCGTTTACATGCTCCTGCGCCGAACGGCGGTCGAAATGGACTCCCAAAATGTCCAAGCCGGATCGGGCCAGTTCAAGGCTCAGGGCCTCTCCAAATCCGCTCGAGGATCCTATGATAAGCGCCCAACGTACAGGCTCAGCCTGTGTTGTCATACTCTACGGTTCCTCCACTCAGTGAGCTTGTTCCTGCTTCTGTGCAAGTTCGTGTTCGATAACCTGTGAAATGCCCCCGTAGGCCTTTTGCATCACATCCCCGGCTGCACGATTCAACGCGTCAACAACCCCTTGGATTTTCTCATTTCGAATCGGCGCCGAATCTTCCAGCCGGGCTGACCAGACAACTTTGTTCCTATCCGTTCGAATCAATTCCAGTTTCAGGCCGACCTTGCCCTGCCCCAATCCCTCGCGGGCACCCTTTTCATATTGCATCTGTGCGAGGTCAAGCACCCGTCCCTGCAAAGTATAATCGGCATGAATAGGAGCAGGATACAGGTACACCTGTCGGAACAGTCCCGTTCCGGCGAAGTATTTCACAGCCAGCTCGGTCAACAGCTCTCCGGGATCTGATGACCAGCGGCGTTCCCGGTAGAAGTTCAGCTCGGTGGGGGACTTGTAATAAATAATCCGATCGTCGCGCAATATATCCGAAGCATCAAATCGCTCAACTTGCAATACGAGATGAGTTCTTGGAGTTGAAGCACCCGGCGAAGGCGGGACGTGTAGCGTGTAGTAACGAGTCTTCGGAGTCGAGGCGCACGCCGTGCACATCAGAACCGCCAGCAATGCGACGCCGACCGCTTTGAGATAACCTGCGCTATTCTCCCAGCCCTTCGATTGTGACACGACGGTTTTCACCTTCCAGCAGCTCCATGCGGATTTTAACTTGCGCCTCATCTTCCAGTTCGAGCAACTTTTCTCCCCATTCTACGATGACCATAGCCTGCTGCTCCAGCAAATCTTCCAACCCCAGTGTCGTCAGTTCCCTGGAACCCTCAATCCTGTAAAGATCCGCGTGATAGACCTTGCGATCCCGGCCGTACTCGTGGACCAGCGTGAAAGACGGGCTCGTGACATCTTCCTGCCGTGCAACACCCAACCCTGAAACAATCCCCTTGACGAGCGTCGTCTTGCCGCTGCCGAGTTCACCCTCCATGAGCACGAGGCATGGCTGGGGCAGCAGCCGTGCGATCCTTACACCAAGTTCGATCGTCTCTTCCGGCGAATGGGTGATAAACTCCATCCGATTTCTTGAATCGGCAGAACGGCTCTCCTCAAGGGCCCGATTACTTGATCCCATAGTCAAATCAGCAATGCTGGCTTTTTTTGATCTCTTGAAAGGCCCTGGGTAGGGCTTCAAGGATATCCCCGGCTATCACAGAAGCTTCGCCAAGCTCACGCGTCGCAATGTCGCCCGCCAGTCCGTGGAGATAAACCCCCGCGGCCGTTATCTCAGTCGGCGAACGGTCGGGATATTGAGCCAGTAAGGCAGCGAGAATCCCCGTCAAAACATCTCCGGAACCTCCCGTTGCCATACCCGGATTGCCGCTCGGATTCACCCACACTTGGCCATCGGGCGAAGCGGTCAGTGTCCGGAAACCTTTCAAAACCAGTTGGATGCCGTACTCTCGCGCGAACTCGCGGGCCACTTCCAGGCGGTGAGTGACAATCTCCGAAGTCTTCTTCGCGGCGAGCCGTCCCATTTCTCCCGGGTGAGGCGTCAGCACACGAATTCTTCCGTTCGCACGAAGAGCCTCCATGGAGCCTGCAAACGCGTTCAGCCCATCGGCATCGATGACAACCGGCACATCGTATCTGTCGACGACCTCACGGACCAATTCGAGCGTTTCGGGGTGTCGTCCCAAACCGGGGCCGATCGCCAAAACCGACTTCCCTTCCATAAGCGTGTCAAGAAGACCGTCCTTCAGAGCCTGAAGCGAAGCCGTGCCGGAATCGGTTTCTGGCAAAGATTCCGTCATGATTTCCATGCTCAGCGAGGCGATGATCGGCAAAGCATCTTTTGCCGTTGCCACAGTCACCAGCCCCGCGCCGGCACGGAGCCCCGCCTTGGCCGCCATTGCCGCGGCTCCCGTCTTGCCAATCGAACCGCCAAGAACCAGCACATGACCGTAATTACCCTTGTGCGCCTCCAGCTTCCGCGGCCGGACTAGCCATTCCAGGTCTTCGGGCCGAAGAATGTTGAGGGAGAAATCCGGATTGTTCTCAAGCGCCTCCGCCGGTGAGCCGATGGGCCTCACCACCCATTCCCCCACTTGCTCACAGGCAGGGGGGAAAACGTGGGCAATTTTGGGGGCAGTAAAAGTCACTGAGGCAGCAGCACGAACACATTCCCCGATCAGGTTACCGCTGTCAGCCGCGACCCCGGTGGGCAAGTCAACCGCAATGATTTTGGCATGGGGGAAAACAACTGGAATATCCCTGACCACCTCCAGGAGGAACCCTCCAAGCGGTTTGGAAAGTCCCGTTCCCAGGATCGCATCGATAACCAGGGAAGCGTTGCCAAGTTTGCCCTTAATCTCGTTCCAGGAAGCAATATCCCGGACGGCCGTCGGCAAACCACTTTGGGCGAGCCGCCTATAATTGACCTCAGCATCACCGCCGACACGCTCGGGATCAGCCAGAAGAAGTACGCGCGGCTTGAGTCCAAGCTCTCGCAGCATGCGCGCGACTACCATGCCGTCGCCGCCATTGTTTCCCCGCCCGCAGAGGATCACGATCTCCTGACTCTCAAGGGGTGAAAAATGCTGATGCAGAAACTTCACAACACTCCGACCGGCATTTTCCATGAGCGTCAGGCTGGGCACACCATAGCGCTCAGTCGTGATCCGGTCGACATACTGCATCTGCGCGGCGGTGAGGATCTTCATTCCTTGATGCCTGCCAGGGACTCAAGTTCTCTCAGATTTTGTGAACTGCCCATCACGATAAGGTATTCACCTGCGGATACGGTTTCAGAAGGCTCAGGGTTGAAATCCAACTGCCCATCCTGGCGGCGAATTGCCAGCACAATCAGACCGAAACGGTCGCGAATGTTCGATTCCTCCAGGCTCTTCCCTGCCAGCTTGGAGGGATTCCCGACCTGAACCTCTTCAATTTCCAGGTTGGTCTCGCTCAGAGAGGAAAGCGCCACGTCAATAAACCGCTGCACGTAAGGCCGAGTCAGAATGCGCGCCATGCGCTGGCCTGCGTAGCTGTACGGAGACACAACGGTCGTGGCGCCCGCCCTGAGAAGCTTCGATTCGGCGTCTTCTTCGCTGGCACGGGCAACAATCGGAATATTGGGCGCAATTCCGCGCGCCGTGAGAGCAATGTAGACATTCTGCGCATCGGAGGTGACGGCGCTCGCCAGCGCGCGTGCATGCTCGATGCGTGCCTTCCGCAAGATTGTCTCACTCGCTGCATCACCGATAATGACAGGAAAACCCCGTTCCTGGGCCCACACGGCTCTCCCCTGATCGCGCTCAATAATAACAAGGGGGTATTTTCGGGCGGCAATTTCAGCGGCAACTCGGCGCCCCACTCGGCCGGCGCCACAAACAATGAAATGGTTTTTAATGCTTGATATTTCCTTTTCCATGCGGCGCCGTCCAAAAAATGAACCTAACTCGAATTCTACCACCGCCTTTGTGAGGGTTCCAATCGCGAAGGCTACCGCCGCAACACCAAGAAGAATCAGGACAACATTGAAGATTTCACCACGGCCGTTCAACTCGTTTTCCGGACCGGCGCCAATGGTGGAGACCGTCATCAAGGTCGTGTAAAGGGACTTGAACCAGCTCCATCCCTGTATGACATGAAAACCAACGGTCCCAACGCCTATCAGAACAACAACGACGACGACGATGAGGAAAGCAGTTCGAATACCTTTCACTGCCTCGTCCCTCCAGGCCCCCTGCCCGCCCAAAACGTCTCAGAGCTCTCCAGAAAAGTGCAGACTGAAGCGCAGCCGGCACGAAGGGTCGTTCGGCTCAAGCACGAACAGGCCCATTCTCCCCTGTAACAGAAGAGACATCAACCAGCGGGGTAGCTACTTTTCAGTTTACTGGACATTCCGTAAATCGACAACGTCAGGTGAAGTCATCACAAAGACATCGCTCGGGCAACGATCACCGTCATATCGTCCTGCGGTTCGCCGCCGCCCGTCCAGTGGTCGACACTCTCGTATATCTCGTTCGCCAAAACGGCAAGGGAATTGCCCCGGGCACGCTCAATGACCTCAATCAGACGGGTCTCGCCAAACTCGTCCTCGAAGTTGTTTTCGCTCTCGATAAGCCCGTCTGTGAAAGCCACCAGCGTGTCACCGGGCTGAAGCGTGACCTTTGCCTCCTTGTACGACATCGGGGAGATCAGTCCCAGCGGAGTTCCTCCAACATCAAGGCGGATGATCTGACCGTTCCGGAAAAGGACCGGGGGCGGATGCCCGGCGTTTGTATAGATAAGCTGGCGCGAGCCGGAATCATAAAGGGCATAGAAACAGGTTGCATACTTTTCCTCGGGCGTATTCTCGTACAACTGCTGGTTCATCAATCTGAAGAAGTGAGCTGTGGACAAGTGCTCAGCGGTTGGCTGGCCGTCGGAGGAATCCAAATAAAGACGGGTTCGAATCAGTGACTGAATGGCAGCCATAATCAGCGCCGCAGAAACGCCCTTACCGCTCACGTCGCCCAGCACCATCCCGACCCCGTCGGTCCCCACGGGCAAAAAATCGTAATAATCACCACTGACAAGCCGTGCGGGCTTGCAGACACCATAAAGCTCAAGGCCCGGTACCTTTGGAGCCCCACTGGGGAACAACTGCTCTTGCACTTCCCGGGCAATCTGGACGTCGTGTTCTAATCGCGTCTTTTCCTGCAACTCGCGCAGAAGACGCTCGAGCGACGCCGTCATACTATCGAAAGCCTCGCCTAAAGAACTGAGCTGATCTTCCGCCGGCATGCTGATGCGGTGTGAAAGGTCGCTTGCTCGAACGTGCTCAGTCGCCTGATATAACTTGTCTACTGTTCCTGTAATCGTTCGTGTCAGGCGGATACCAACAATCAGGGAGAGCAACTCGATTACCAGGAAAACAACTCCTATCACCAGGAATATTGCGAGATAAATCCGTGAATATCGCCCCAGAGTGGACATCAGATGATGGGTGAGAGTTGAAAGCCTGGAAGTTACAAAGACAAAGACCGGTTCAGAAAGGCGTTGCTCATGGGTTCCGCCCCAAAGGATAACGTCCAATGATGACGTTCCAAAAACATCGGTGTCCAAAAAACTGGCGGGCGGTGGGAGGTAAATTGATTTCGAGCGCGCTACGATTTGCTCGTGAGGTTGGGTCACTTCAGGCAAAGGAAGACTTTCCGTGACTGGCTGAGTCGGGACTTCAGCGCCCGTATTCGCCTTGATAACTCCCACCGGTCCGATGCCTTGACCGACCATATCCAGCAACTCCGGCGTGAACGGCTCGGAAAGAACCATCGTTACTCGCCCGACCGGTGTTTCCCCCTGATCAACCGTGCGCAGAAACAACCTTCCTTGATCAGAGACGACACCTGAAAACTCTTCCTCCGTAAGCCATGAAGGTATCGTCGGCACTTCGGATATAGGTTTACCGTTCAGGTAAAACGCACGTTTCTCTTCGCCTGCTCGAAGGGCAATTTCAAGGCCTGGATAGCTGGACGAGTGCTCCGAAAACTGCTTCACATAGAACATCTGCAAGTGGTCCAGCAGTTGTTCAGGGGTCTTGGCACGGCTTAGATAGGCTTCATGGGATACAACACGGTTGACCTGGTGCATCTCCTCCACCTGCTCACGAACCTTGAGAGTCACCAGGAAGGCAGCAAACTGACCGTTGGCAATGACGATTGCCACTGCCACCAGAGCCAGGATTAAGAAGACAGGGACGACAGCAATAAAGATATAGGTAACAATCAGACGGCGGCGAAGATGCCAAAGGATATTGTGCTTGAAAGCTCCGATCAGACGGACAACATAATAGACGCCCGCAATAAACAGTCCAATTATGAAAGCGGCCCAGAGCAGACCCGGAACGCCGCCGGTGAGAATGCTGTCCACCCACAAGGCCAGGCCGAAGGCGATCAACCACGCGGTAAACCGCGCCATCGGCCGCGTCCGGTATTCCCGAAGAAGTACGTCAAGGACTGAGGTAAGCATTCACCCTCCCAAATGTGTTGGGTAAGGCGAGAACACATTTCGTTTCGATGCTGCAAAGGCACCGGCGTAACAGGACGACAACCACTGTGCATTCGCTCTGCTCAAGAAAGCAGCTCCAAAATCAGATTTCTGTTTTTGTAACAGGTATTGGCGCTGAAGACCGCTTTCCCGCGAGCCGAAGGAGACTGTGGCGACGGCTGTAGGTAAAGTAGATGACAAAACCAATTGCCATCCACGCGAAAAGACGGATCCAGGTATCCAGGGGCAGACCGACCATCTGCCCCAGGCAGACGATCATCCCCATAGGAGCAACAAACCAGACCGCCGGAGTGCGAAATGGACGATTGATCTCTGGACGCATTTTTCGCATCGCCAATACTGACCCGCAAACGATCGTGAAGGCAAGTAATGTCCCAATGCTGACCAGTTCTCCCACGATACGGAGTGGGATAAGTCCCCCCGCCAAGGCTACAAGGAACCCCACCAGCGCCGTGCTCTTGTAGGGTGTGCGGAAGCGTGGATGGACCGCACTGAACACCTTGGGCAGCAAGCCGTCAAATGCCATCGTATAAAAGATGCGCGTCTGTCCCAACAGCATCACCAGGATAACCGCCGTCGTCCCCAGGATGGCTCCAATCTTGACAATCGGCGAGAGCCAGTGGGCGGGAGTTGCATCGACAGCCACCGCCAGCGGATCCGGCACGTTCAGGCGGGTAAAGGGTGTCACCCCGGTCAGAACCAAGACAACGCCGACATAGAGCAAAGTGGAAATCGCCAGTGAGCCCAGAATACCGATCGGCATATCACGCTCTGGATTGCGAGCTTCCTGCGCGGCTGTCGAGACGGCGTCAAAGCCGATGTAGGCAAAAAAGATCAGCCCTGCACCGCGCAAGACGCCACTCCAGCCAAACTCGCCGAATACGCCGCGATTTGCCGGAAGAAAGGGGACCCAATTGCTCCTGGTGACGTAGAGTGCCCAGACAGCGATAAACATCAGGATCACTCCGACCTTCACAATCACGATGAAGTTGTTGAACCTTGCAGACTCGCGGATGCCCAGGATCAAGAGAACTGTAATGAAAGCCACAATGAAAAACGCCGGAAGGTTGAAATAGGAGTGAATCATAGTCCCATGGATGTCTCTTGCCGGGTCCCAGGGACTGCGGGCCAGTTCCGCCGGAAAAGGAATGTGAAGCGTCCGAAAGAAACTTAGGGTATAACCGGACCAGCCAATCGAGACGGTGGTGGCCCCCACTGCGTACTCGAGGATCAGGTCCCAGCCGATGATCCAAGCCAGAAATTCTCCGATGGTTGCGTAAGAATAGGTGTAGGCGCTGCCGGCAATCGGAATCATGGATGCAAACTCGGAATAACACAGGCCGGCGAATGCGCAGCCCACTCCAGAGAGTAATACCGAAAGCACCAGAGCCGGGCCCGTGTCCTGCACCGCGACGCCGCTGATAACAAAGATTCCTGCCCCTACAATCGCGCCGATGCCCAGAGAGATCAGAGCAATGGGCCCCAGAGTGCGGCGCAGTCCGTGTTCAGAATCTGCAGCCTCACTTCGCAACTGCTCGATACTTTTCTTCACCCATAAGTCAGACATCCCGCCTCCAATTGATTTAACGATCCGACACGAGACTCAGCCGCCGCCATGCAAAATAGATCGGAATCCCTACAGCCACAATACCCAGACCCGCCAGGCTCCGTATCGGGCGATGAATTAATAAGGCCCATTCGATGAACAAAGCAAGCGCAATGTAAAGAACCGGCACAACCGGGTACCCCCACGCTCGGTATGGGCGCGGGGCATTCGGGCGTGTCCGGCGCAGCCGGAAAAGACCAAGAATAGTCAAAATATAGAATAAGAGCACGGCAAAAATAACGTAGTCAAGCAATTGACTGTACGTGCCCGTCAACGTCAGCAGCGATGCCCACACGGCCTGAACCATCAGGGAGACCCCCGGGGTGCGATATTTGGCGTTCACCTTGGCTACTTTCGAGAAGAACAATCGGTCCTTGGCCATGGCGTAGTAAACGCGTGCGCCCGCAAGGCTCATCCCATTCATGCAACCAAACGTCGAGATCACGATAGCGGCCGCCATCAAACCAGCGCCTTTGGACCCCAGAATGGCTTCGATGACCGCTGTCCCCACGCGATCTTCGGGAGCGTGCTGAATGGCGGCAAAAGGCAGCGTACGAACGTAGATCACGTTTGTGAAAAAGTAGATGCCGCAAACGACGACGGTCCCGATCAGCAACGCCAAAGGAAGATTGCGTTTGGCGTTCTTTACTTCAGCGCCCGTAAAGGTGACGTTGTTCCACGCGTCCGAGGAAAACAACGGCCCCACCAGAGCGACAGCAAGGATAGTAAGAGTTGCCGTATCCCAATGCGAATGTCCCCAAAAACTGATGTGGCTCGCCGCTGCTCCGGCGTGCCTGGACTCCCACCACAACCCCGCGCCCACCAGTCCGACGAGAGCACCTACTTTGATCACAGTAAATATGTTCTGAATCCACGCCCCGGTTCGCAGGCCGAAAATGTTGACGACACCCAGACCCAGAAGTACAACAATCGCTAGACCCTGTTCCGTGGAGAAAGTCAAAGCAACAGGATGCCCCAGGAGCGTCACGCTTCCGAGGTTCAGCAGATAGTTCTGCTCCGAAATCCAGGGGAAAAAGAAGCCCAGGAATTTTCCAAAGGCAACGGCGACGGCAGCGATCGTGCCAGTCTGAATCACCAGGAAGAGTGTCCAGCCGTAGAGGAAACCGAAGAGCGGGCTGAACGCTTCCCGAAGATAAACGTACTGCCCTCCGGCTTTCGGCATCATGGCAGCCAATTCGCCGTAAGTCACCGCCGCCGAAACCGTCATGACACCGCTGATGACCCATGAAAGAAGGAAAAGGCCCGGCGAGCCAACCTCGCGTGCTATTTCTGCCGCCACGATGAAGATGCCCGACCCGATCATCGAGCCCATCACAATCGTGGTGCAGTCAAGCAGGCCCAGCCCTTTGACCAGCTCTTCAGAAGGGGGCTCAGTGGCGGAGTGGTTTGTCACCGTCGCAGCCATGCTGCCAATCCTTTAGCAGTGTAGTTAACGGAACTTCCCCGAATGGCGAAACGAAATACCTCGCGGGCCCTAACTCAGAACCTGCAAAAACTTCCGCGCCTGCAAACCTGGATCTTCCGCAGCAAGCAGATCATGGATTACCGCCACGGAATCCGCTCCGGCTTCAATCACTGACGCGGCATTGGCAAGAGTGATGCCGCCGATAGCAACCAGAGGCTTGCGCGTCAGCGTGCGAGCCTCCCGCAAGCGATCCAGCCCAACCACAGGGTCCGCATGTTCTTTGCTTGCGGTCGGAAAGATCGGCCCGATCGCAATATAATCCGCAGAGGATTTCTCCGCCTCCTCAAGCTGAGCCCGGGTGTGAGTCGAGACTCCCAGAAGTTGGCCGGGCAAAAGAACGCAGCGTGCCATCTCAACCGGGAGATCCTCCTGACCAACATGAACGCCGCCGGCTTTTGACAGCCAAGCAACGTCTGCCCGATCATTGACAATAAAAGCCCCGCCGGCATGGCGCACAAGCTCCGCAATCTCGCAGCTTACTTCGTAAAGCCGGCGCGAGCTTTCAAGTTTGTCGCGATATTGAATCAGCCGAACGCCCGACGAGAGAAAAACCTGTGCAACAACAACCGGAGTAAGACTCCCCGTCTGGCTGGGGTCGATAATGGCATACAGGCGGGGAATTTGAAAACCCATAAATCCTGACCTGATGACAGTTTCGGGTCACCCACCCACGCCGTTGCGGCTATAACGATTGAGAAACTGCGTATCGAATCTTCCGGCACGGAAATCGGAGTCGGCAAGGATCTTTTCGTGCAACGGAATTGACGTCGAGATGCCCTCGACAATAAACATCTCAAGGGCGCGCGCCATTCGTTGCACAGCTTCCGCGCGGTCTTTTCCGTGAACAATGAGCTTCGCAATGAGCGAGTCGTAATAAGGAGGGACAATCGACTCCGCATACGCGGCCGTGTCGACCCTGACGCCCGTCCCTCCGGGCACATGGAATCCAGTGATCTTTCCTGCCGACGGGACAAACGTCCTGGGATCTTCTGCGCAAATCCGGCACTCGATGGCGTGGCCACGAAGGCCAACCGTATCTGTTTCGATGGGCAACGGCTCGCCTGCCGCGACCTGGATCTGCATCTTCACCAGGTCGAGTCCTGTGACCATTTCCGTCACAGCATGCTCCACCTGGATCCTCGTGTTCATCTCCAGAAAGTAGAGGTCGTGGTTCTCATCCATCAGGAATTCGACTGTGCCGGCATTCGTGTAACCAATGGACTTAAGCGCCCTGATGACCTTGCACCCGATCTCCCGGCGCGTGTCCGCACTGATTTGAGTCGAAGGCGATTCTTCCAGAAGTTTCTGATGGCGCCGCTGAATCGTGCATTCGCGCTCGCCGAGATGGATCACCTTCCCATGCTGGTCAGCCATGATCTGGAATTCAATATGGCGAGGTGAGGAGATGTACTTTTCAAGGTAGACATTCGATGAACCGAACGCTGCTTCAGCTTCGCTTTGCGCCGTCTGCAAGAGCTTCGGCAGTTCGTCCGCCGAGTTGACGATTCGCATCCCCTTGCCGCCACCACCCGCCGCCGCCTTCACCATGACGGGATAACCGATCTGCTCGGCCGCCTCCAAAGCCGCTTCCTCCGAAGCGATAACCTCGGTTCCCGGAAGAACAGGAAGGCCAAGCTCGGTCATGCGCCTCCGCGCCATGTTCTTATCGCCCATCAGCCGGATCATTTCAGGCGAAGGCCCAATAAAAGTCAGTCTGCAGGTCTCGCAGACCTCAGCAAATTTGGGGTTTTCGGCCAGGAATCCGTACCCGGGATGGATTGCCTCAGCGCCTGTGATTTCAGCCGCTGAGATGATGGCAGCCACGTTCAGATAGCTTTCGGAGCTTCTCGCGGGGCCGACACATACGGCCTCGTCCGCAAATCTCACGTGGAGCGAGTATCGGTCGGCTTCCGAGTAGACGGCAACGGTGCGGATACCCAGTTCCTTGCAGGCGCAGATCACCCTCAGCGCTATTTCTCCCCGGTTGGCTATGAGAATCTTTCCAAACATGGATCTCGTCGACCGATACGATCCTGAACCCTCCGGCCGCTCGGGACCGGTCACATTGAAGCTTCACTTCATTCTAGGAGGGTTTGATTGTAAAGAGGGGCTGTCCGTATTCCACGGGCTGACCATTCTCAACATGAATGCGCACAATCTCCCCGGAGAATTCGGATTCGATCTCATTCATCAGCTTCATCGCTTCCACAATACAGAGCACCTGGCCCACGTGGACGATATCGCCCACATTCACAAACGGAGGAGCATCGGGCGCGGGAGCAGCAAAGAAAGTCCCGACGATCGGCGACTTCAGGACGTGTGCATCCTTTGAGGGCACCTCAGGAGTCGTTTCCGGCGTCGCCACCTCCTGCGGTTGAGGCTGCGAAGGGGCGGCAACCTGCTCGACGGACGATGAAGCGGCATCTGAACTGGAGTTCCCGGGAGCAGATTGAACCGAACCGACCCCGCCAGCGGCCCGCCGCATGATGCGGACCCTCATCCCATCCTTTTCCATCTCAAATTCTGAAATCTCACGCTCGATCAGCAGATCAATCAGTTGCTGGATCTCCTGCAATTCCCAGCTCCGTCCAGATACTGCCTCTCTGCTGCGAGATGTTTTCTTGACGGGCATAGTTTTTCCCTGCGCTCCCATTTTAACTGCCGAACCAATTGTCTTTTGATGCCGGGGTAAGTATCTCCGGCCCTCCGCTCGTCACAAGCACCGTGTCCTCAATACGGACTCCTCCGAGTCCCTTAAGGTAGACACCCGGCTCTACTGTTATAACACAGCCCTCCTGAAGTCGCGATTTATCGCCGCGGCCCACGCGCGGGTTTTCGTGAATTTCCAGCCCCACGCCATGCCCTGTGCTGTGCGTAAAATATCGGTCCAGCTTTCTCCGTTCCAGGACTTTTCGGGCGGTCGCGTCAACATCACAAGTTCGGCGACCTTTACATGCAACCTCAATCGCTAGCTCCTGGGCTTCAAGCACCCGGTTGTAGAGCGTTCGAACCCGCCTTCCCGGAGTCCCCAGGTAAACGGTGCGCGTCATATCGGCTGCATATCCGCTCAGTATAGCACCAAGGTCAATGATTACCAATTCGTTTTCCTTCAATAACTTGGAGGAAGGTAGCGCATGCGGCCAGGCGCTCCGCTCACCCGAGGCCACAATTGTTTCAAAAGCTGCCCCATCAGCGCCTTTCCGCTTCATGCGATACTCGATCTCGGCAGCCAAATCAGTTTCCCGTGCTCCGGGGCGAATCTCTGGCCGCACCTCCTCGAAGACCTTGGCAGTCAATTCCCCAGCCTTCCGGATGCGATCCACCTCGTCGGCATCTTTTACAACCCTCAGCTCTTCGACCATCCCGCTCGCCGGAATCCAGCGGAGCTTTGGGCCCCCGGCCTGCTCAAGAGTCGTATACTCACGGCATGTAAGGACGGCATCATCATAGCCCACAGGCCCCACCCGCTGTCTCCGGATCCAGCGGGCAGCTTCCTTGAGAAGCGCACCTTTTACCTCGACAACTTCGACTCGTTCTGCTTGTTCAGTCGCCTGAAGCGTATAACGGGGATCCACCCAGAGTAGGCTCTCCGAAGGCCCGATCAGCGCCGCCCCGGCGCTTCCGCGGAATCCGGTCAGGTAGAAAATGTTTGGCAAGCTGGTTACCAGCAGCGCCGCAATCTTCTCTTGTTTGAATTGCGACCGCAGGCGTTCGCGCCTTGCTTCGTAAGAGCTCCGGTGTAGTTTCGAGTCCATCGCTTAGAAACAAAAATGAGGAAGCCTTCGCCTCCTCAGCAAGAAGCATAGATTCTACTACGATTTATCGCTTGGGTTCGAATAGAAACACATCTACGCGAAGGAAATGAGAAAAAGCCGTTGTGGCCCGGTTCGTTATTCGACTTTGAGCGTGACCTGGGTTTTATGGCTCAACGATTGCGCTGTGGCAGTGACGGTCAGCGTGTATGTCCCGGCGGGCGTTCCATTGTTCGGGGCTGGAGAAGCGCCCCCGCCTCCACCGCCACCGCCGCATGCCGAAGCCATCAGGCAAAGCAGAACGGTCACCGAGGCATTCCGGATAGCCGTCGCCAGCGACAACTCTCGCGACCGTGTCCAACCCAAAACCAGCAGGAGCCCGAGCAAGATGCACCACGCCCATGGCATGAACCATCGGACGTGCAGGCCTTGCTGAGGAGTCGGCCAACCGTCTGGAGGGGGAGTCACAATTGACCGTGAGGTCGTGTGTACGGCAAGTGTAACCGTGGCAGGGCCGGAGGGACCAACATTCACAGTGGAAGATGAGAACGAGCAGGTGGATGCGGCGGGAGCTCCGCTGCAAGCGAGTGAAACCGGCATGCCAAATCCGTTTGCAGGGTTAAGAGTCAGGGTATATTTGGCTGTCCCCCCAGCCTGAATCGAGTCGTCTGTTGGCGATGCCGCCAGGGTGAAATCCGCGAATTGCACCGACAGTGCGAGCGTTGCCATGGTCGTGCCCGAAGACGTCGTGCTCGAGCCGGACGTTGTGGTCGACGTTGCGGCTAGCTGATTTGACGTGCTGACCGTTCCCGTCACCGTAAAATTCAGCGACTCTGAAGTAACGGCACCAAGGTTCCCAACAGTGAGCGTAGCCGATTGCCCCGGTGCAATCGAGGCCGGGTCAAAGGTGCAGGTGGCAGGCGCAATGTTTGCGCAACCCAGGACAATGGATCCCGTGAACC
>JARRJI010000041.1:0-14725 GCA_037379595.1 Acidobacteriota bacterium
CTCGGGCGAGGGCTGGGGAGATCCGGCGGTGGGAGGAATCCTCTGCTTCTCCAATCCGAAATCTTTCAATCATTCGATGGTCGAGCAAGCTTGTAGCGCAAGGCCCGTTGGCCGGCCTTGCCGAATGGGCGGGCTTGGTCCGGGGCAGGGGCTCAGTATGGACGTGAAGTCCTGCGACTTCAGTTGGTTCGTTAAGATGCTTTCACTTTATCCGGAGCTAAGGAGCCGGGTGCTCGTAGACAAAACCGGTCTCCACGGCCGTTACAGCTTCAAGTTCCACTTTACACCACACGTCTACAGGATTCCCGGAACGCCAGAGCCTTCCGGCCCTTCGCTCGCCACCGCGCTCCATGAGCAGCTTGGGCTGAAAGTAGTATCGGGAAAAGCTCCCGAGGATGTCCTCGCCATTGAACACATCGAACGACCGACTCCCAACTGACAGGTCACCAACCGGGCCCGGCGCAGAGGAATCGCATGCTTGAACTCAAGAATTTAACGAAGCGTTACAATCGCGTGCCGGCGGTGGAGAACCTTGACATCACCCTGGCACCGGGCGAGGTCTACGGATACCTGGGGCCGAACGGTTCCGGCAAGAGCACCACGGTCAAGCGGGTAGCGAGGACCGCCCGGTTTGCGGTCCGCGGCTCTTGTGTAGCAATGGTCCCCACAGTGTCGTATGGCATCGCAGCGTCCAGGCTGCGTCGTCCCTTTCTCTCCGAGAGCTATTTCTTTCTAACCGTCGCCCCGCCGTATCGGACGAGCCCCGGCAACTGCGCTTCTTTGACCACGCGTTGCTGCCATCGGATGAACGGGCGCGAATTTGAAGAGAAAACCCGCGGACCGCAAAACCGGCGGTCCTCGCTACCTGCTTGGCCGATCCATGGCCCTGGTCAAGCTTCAGGTTCTATGACCTTGGCGATGCATCCGTTCTTCGAATGGACCGCCTGCCCTGATTGCCGCCCACTTCCCAAACCGCAGACCTAAAGGTCTGCGCCAGCCGGCGGACCTCAACCCCGGGGGACCGCGCTACTCGCTGTTGCGACAAATGGTTAAGGGGGAATAGCCGCGGCGGGAGAACCCTTGAGCTTCGCCAGCTCATTGGCAAAGAGCGGGTTCCCCGGAAACTCCGCGACGAGTTCGCCAAGCTGAGCGCGGGCTACTTCCGGCTTCTTCTCACGCAGGGCCGCCAACGCCAGCAAAATCTTTGCAAACGGTCGCAGATAGTGGCCATGATCGGCGGCAATCTCGAGCTGCTGGATGCCCGCCTTCTTGTTGCCGTGGATTCCAGCGAAGCCGAGAAAAATTCTCTTGAGTCTCGGCAGGCTTCCGATGACGTAATTGGCCGTGCCCAGGGTGAGGTAGGCATCGGCGGCGTCCGGTGCGATGACGAGCAGTTTGTTGGCGTACTTATCAGCTTCGCCGATCTTTTTCAGGCTGTCGAGCTGATGCTTATCGATCAGGCTGGCATAGTCCGCCTCCATGCCCACGCTTAGGGTCATGGCGAACAGGGCGTTCGCATCGTCCGGGTTCGTCTTCAATTGCAGCTCCGCCAGGTCCTGTGCCTGTTTGCCCGCAGCGAAGAAGGCCGCACGCAGTTTCGGGTCAGGTTTCAGAGGGATCGTGCCGAAAAAGCGCTTGTTGTCCAGGAAAAATTCGGAGGTCAGGATGCCCTGCCGATAGCACTCCTCAAACAGATAGCTCGCCGCGATCGAGGCGCTCCCCAGAGGGTCTTCCGGATGAGACTTCTGCCATGCCTCAAACTGCTTGCGGGCTTCTTCAGGCTTCAGTTCGTAGAGAAGGTGAAAGCCGGCGTCGAGCTCCGGCACGTGCAAGGCCACAGTCGGAGTCTGCCCGAAGGCTCCCAGTACCGCTCGAACATCAATGACCCTTGCCGCCAGGGCACCAAGATCCAGCTCCCGCCCTCGAGACGGCCCAATCGTCCACGCGGCGGGCGAATTGCTCTGAGATATCGTCTGGGTTGCCGCTAGCGTGGCCTGAGGCTTGGTGCTTTCACTCCTTGAACCCTTGCCGGATGTCTTTCGGCTACAACCAGCCAGCATCAGAAACAAGGCAGCCAGGAAGGCTGCCGGCCTAAGCATCATTCTCACGGTTGCCTCCTCGCTGAAGAGCTTAGAACTCAACCTCACAACAGCGAACACCAGGAGACTCCGTGGTTAGCGAAATCCGAACTAGGCAGCCTCGGATAGCCTGATCAGCGGTTACGGCAAACATCCTGACCGCTCCCAGCGTCGCCAATCCAGGTTCCCTCACTACCTATTTTGCATCAGGGAGAAGGATTGGAAAAGTGGGTAGCGAGGACCGCCGGTTGTGCGGTCCGCGGTTCTTCGCTGGCAATTGTCCCCACGGTGTCGCACACATCGCGGTGCTCGCGATGTGTGCGAATTACTAGGAGGCGCCAAACAGCAGAATGCGGAAGGCAAAATTCGCGGCGGGTCCGTCGCAGGGACGTCCAACACATGCTGAAAAGCAAGGTAGCGCAGAGTAGTCTTGTAACTCTGCGGCTTTTAATCCTAAAGAAAAGAATCGCAGAGTCGTGCGCTCGACACACACAACTGTGCGCTATCGGCTGATGGCGGGATAAACCCTTCGCTGCAAAATGGGAGACGGCGCGGGCGGGTTGACGCCACTGTGCGCTCAAGCTATGCTCACCGGATGTCCACACTCACACTGCAGGAACAATTCGGCCAGATCGACATCTATCTTTTCGACCAGCTCCTGAAGGGCAACATCGCACCCGGAATGCGAATCCTGGACGCCGGATGCGGTTACGGCCGGAACCTCGTTTACCTGCTGCGGGAAGGGTACGAAGTTTACGCCGCGGACGCAGACGCGAAGGCCGTGGAGAGCGTCCGCTCGCTTGCCCGGACGCTGGCGCCAGCGCTTCCGGAGTCGAACTTTCGAGTGGAATCCGTCGAGCAGATGTCTTTCGACGATGAGTGCGCGGACGTGGTGATCAGCAACACCGTTCTCCATCTGGCCCGCGACGACGCCCAGTTCGAACGAATGCTGCAGGGATCCTGGCGCGTTCTCAAGCCCGGCGGGCTTTTTTTCTGCCGCGTCGCATCGACAATCGGCATGGAGACCCAGTTCGAACAGATCGAGGGTCACCGCTACAGATCGCCGGACGGCGCCGAGCGGTACCTGGTGGACGCGGCGATGCTGGAATCGATCGGCGAACGGCTGGGCGCCGAACCAGTGGAAACGCTGAAGACGACGGTGGTGCAGAATCAACGCTCGATGACTACATGGGTTGTGCGCAAGAAACCGCTGTGAGAGCCGCAGACCCGTTTCCGGCCTCATCTACGGGCCATTAAGGGCCGTTCCCTCCTGAAGGGCAAAAATCGGAAGGCAAAAGGCGCCGGTTTTCCAATCGCTCAATCGCCAAATCTTCTGATCGTTCAATTAAAGGACCCCTCACCCGTCCCGACCCTGCGAGCCACCCCCTCCCCAAGGTAGAGGGTTGAGTGATTATTGAGTTCGCAACCGCAGCCCAAAAAAGCGCAGGCTTCGGAGGGCGGGAAGCCTGCGCCACACGCTTATCCCCTTGCCGTCACTGCGCGGTAGGCAGTGCCGAGCGTCACCATGATCATGCCGACGAACAGCAGCTTGATTCCCAGCTGAATCCCGATGGCCCACGCGCCCACCAGAGGGAACTGTGCCCAGAGGATCAGGCCGAGCACGATGGAGACGATTCCTCCAAAGAACATCCAGCTCCATCCGGATTCCGCTCGCAGCCGGGTCGCGGCCACAATCTCGAACGCCCCGTCCACAATCAGGTACAGCGACACCAGGACCGTGAGGAAGCCCGATGCCAGGATCGGATCAGCTACCAGCACGATCCCGCAGATCAAGGTGAGCCCGCCCACCACGAATTTGAGGAGGCCTCTGCCGAAAGTGTGCGACTCGAAGGCCCACACCATGCGAAGAACTCCGCTGATCAACACGAACAGGCCAACAAGAACTGCTACCGAGATCCCTGCCTGCAGAGGGGCCAGCATGGCGAGAACACCCAGAACAATGGCGATGACACCAAAAATTTTCATTCTGGTGCCACCCACTCTCGTAATGTCTGAAAGTCCAGTCATCATAGACTCCTTTCTGCTTCTCTGCGCTTAGCGCCTGCGCTTTGAAGCATTCCTCTTGCCTCCTGCCGGAATTTCCAGGAGGCAGCCACACACGTGAAGCCGCTGTGGGAGCTTCCCGCCCGTCGTAATCAGAGCCAGCTTCTCTTCCACGCGTTCCGGCCTCTCTGCTCAGCGTCCGCGAATTCGGATCGGATGGGGTGGCCAACGTGGACGAAAGACGACCCCCCACCATCCCTCACTCCACATGTAGCAGAAAGAAGCAAATGGGGATACTGTCAGTTTTTACAGTTCATGGTGGGTGAGGGATAGACGCCTCGGACGGGTGGCATAATGATCCCTTAACGTCTGCTATCAGCAAAGCTGAGAGGGAGTTAGAATGCTGGGGGCGACAGCCGCAGCGCTATCACGGCGAGAATCACCTTCGCTTATTCCGTGCAGGATGCCTTGGTGGCCGCATAGGGCCGATTGGCATGAACGATAGTCACGACTTTTTCGCTTCGCGAGATCGCTCCCGATGCAATTATGAATTCTGCGTTGTGAAGGATGAGCTTTTGGCGCTGGCTGCGCAAGGATTTGAAATTTCAAATTTGAGATTTGAGATTGCAGTGGTAAATTTCGAAATCGCAGAATCGAAATTCTGGCATTGGCATTGAGAAACGGAGCGCATGAAGTACGAGCGGTTTGAACAGTTGCCGGTGTGGCAGGCGGCGATTGAACTGGCGAGGCAGATTCACGCGTTGTCAGCGAAGCGCGGGTTCCGTGGCCGGCACAGCCTGCGCGACCAGATCGAGCGGGCGGTTGTTTCCGTCTCCAACAACATCGCGGAAGGCTTCGAGCGCGGAACCACACAGGAACTGCTCACCTTTCTCTACATCGCGCGCGGCTCGGCGGGCGAGGTGTGATCCATGCTCTGCCTGATCGAGGGGCTGGCGGGGTTCGAGAATCTCAAATCTGAAATTTCAGATTTGAAATCGGGTGCGGAGAGCATTTCCAGGCAATTGCGCGGATGGGCGGATTCGCTGCAGAATTCCGGGATCTCCGGCCAGCGCTATCTGAACGAGAAAGCACGGCGGACCGATAAGTCCCGACGAGAACGCGACGAATTCCTCGCAAAGCTCGAACGGATTCGGTGCGGCGAAGTGAAGGCACAGGGGTGAAATCTCAAATCTGAAATTTGAGATTTCAGATCAGGGCGAACAGGCCGGAGGTGAGGAGAGCGCCACAGAAACAGCGCGGTGAAAGGGTTTGCGATTTCGACTTTGAGATTTGAATGAGGAGTGATCCATGGTGCGGCGACAAAGGTTGGTTTTGGCGTTTCTGGCGCTGGCGATTTTTTCCGGGCTGGCGTTTGCTCGGGCGGCGTCCAAAGCGCCGAACTGGGTGGGAACGTGGGCGGCGTCCCAACAGATTCCCGAGCCACGCAATGCGCTCGCGCCCGCTGACCTGCGCGACGCCACGCTGCGGCAGATCGTGCATCTGACGATCGGCGGGAAGGTGCTTCGCGTGCACCTCTCAAACGCCTTCGGCACCGCGCCGCTGCGCTTCACCTCGGTGCACATTGCCCGGCCGCTTTCGCCCGCCTCTTCCCGAATCGACGTCTCAACCGACCGGGCGCTGACCTTTTCCGGACGTCCCGATGTGACCATTCCTGCCGGCGCCGAATACATTTCCGATCCGATTGACTTCGCGGCGCCGCCGGAATCAAACCTGGCCATCACCTTCTACCTGGAGCAGCCGCCCCACGGGGAGACCAGCCATCCGGGATCGCGCGCCACGTCCTACCTGGTGCATGGCGACCATGTGTCGGCCGCCAGCCTGCCGCATGCGACGACGTTCGATCACTGGTTCAACATTTCGGGTGTGGACGTGATGGCGCCCGCGGGCGCCGAAGCCGTCGTTACGCTGGGCGATTCCATCACCGACGGGCACGCATCCACAACCAACGGAAACGACCGCTGGCCTGACGACCTGGCGCGCCGCCTGCTTCGCGAGATACCCGCCCGCCACCTGAGCGTGCTGAATCAGGGCATCGGCGGCAACCGGCTACTGCTGGACGGGCTCGGGCCGAACGCCCTGGCGCGCTTTAACCGCGACGTGCTGGCCCAGCCGGGTGCCCGCTACCTGATCGTGCTGGAGGGCATCAACGACATCGGAGTGTTCAACATGCACGGGAACCCGTCGAAGGCAGCGAACGAGGAGCTGGTACACAGGATGATCGGCGCTCTTCAGCAGATTGTGCTGTGCGCCCATCAGCACGGCATCATCGTCTACGGTGGAACCATCATGCCCTTCGCCGGCTCGGCTTACTACAAGCCCGGCCCACTGGCTGAAGCCGACGTCCAAGCCGTGAACCGGTGGATCCGCGCGTCCGGGCATTTCGACGGCGTGATCGATTTCAACAAGGCGATGCGCGATCCGAAACACCCGAACCACCTTCTGCCGGCTTATGATTGCGGCGACCATCTGCATCCCGGGCCCGCCGGATATCGCGCCATGGCCAACGCCATTCCGCTTTCGCTTTTTGCCAGGTAACAACATCAATATCTTTACGACAGGCAGAATCAGGCAGGCCCTCTGCGAGGTTGCAGACACTAGAAGGCGAGCGTCTGCGCCAGCCGGCGTGAAATTATGAATTCTGAATGATGAAGGATGAGGTTTGGTCGCTGGCTCCTGCTGCGCCGGCGCAGGGATCTGAAATTTGGGATTTGAGGTTTCAGGCGGCAGCCGGAAGAGCCAAACAGGACAGCGACGCAAGAGCCGCGGCGTTCAAGAGCGAACGCTGCGCTACAACACCAAAGGCCGGCGGCGAGGACCTGCGCACTGGGCGGTCAGGCGGTTCGGACGTGGGGCTGGGCCACTTCCAGGCCGTGGTTTTCGAGCAGGCGGCGAATCTCCTCGGCTTTCAGGATTTCGTGCTCGACCAATTCCTGCGCGACGGCCTCGAGTTCGGCGCGATGCTCGCGCAGGATCTGCTCGGCGTGCTGTTCGAGGCCGCGAATCAGCGCGCGCACTTCCTCGTCGATCAGCCGGGCGGTATCCTCGCTGAAGTCGGGGGGCTGCGCGATCTCGCGTCCCAGGAAGGGGTGGTCCTGCTCGCGGTGGTAGGCGACGGGGCCAAGCTTCTCGCTCATTCCCCAGCGGCTGACCATACGCCGTGCCAGTCCCGTGGCCTGCTGCAGGTCGTTTTCTGCGCCGCTGCTGGCCTCGCCGTAGACGAGTCTTTCTGCGACACGACCTCCCAGCATGACGCCGATGCGGTCCCTCAGGTAGCTTTCCGACAGGTTGTAGCGCTCTTCCTCCGGCAACTGCTCGGTGACGCCCAGGGCGCGGCCGCGGGGGATGATGCTGACCCTCTCCAGCGGATCGGTGTGGGGCAGCAGGCAGGCCAGCAGGGCATGGCCGGATTCGTGGATGGCCACGCGCCGCTTCTCCTCTTCGTCCATCATGCTGTCCCGCTTGTTGCCCAGAACAATGCGGTCGCGGGCGCGCTCGAGCGAATCCATTCCCACTTCGGTCTTGCCGTCGCGCCCGGCCAGCAGTGCCGCTTCGTTGATCAGGTTTTCGAGATCGGCGCCGGAAAAGCCCACCGTCTGCCGGGCCAGGCGGTCGAGATCAACATCTTCGGCCAGGGGAACCAGGCGCGTATGGACCTGCAGAATCTTGCGGCGCGCTTCCTTGCGCGGCAGCTCCATGGCGATCTTGCGGTCAAAGCGCCCGGGACGCAGCAGGGCCGCGTCGAGCACATCCGGGCGGTTGGTGGCGGCGATCACGATGACCGCGTGCCAGGGAGAGAAGCCGTCCATCTCCGAAAGAATCTGGTTGAGCGTCTGCTCGCGCTCGTCGTTGCCGCCGCCGAGGCCTGCGCCACGCGAGCGCCCCACGGAATCGATTTCGTCGATGAAGATGACGGCCGGGGCTTCTTTCTTCGCGGTTTCGAAAAGGTCGCGGACGCGCGAAGCTCCGACGCCCACAAACATTTCGACAAATTCCGATCCGCTGATGCTGAAAAACGGCGCGTCGGCTTCGCCGGCGACGGCCTTGGCCAGAAGGGTCTTGCCGGTTCCGGGCGGGCCCATCAGCAGAATGCCGCGCGGCAGCTTGGCGCCGATCCGCACATAGCGCCTGGGATTTCGCAGGTACTCGACAACCTCCTGAAGGTCGCGCTTGGCGTTCTCCAGTCCGGCCACGTCTTCAAATGTGGCGTCGCTCGGTCCCTTCCGGTACTTCTTCGCCTTTGACTTGCCGAAGCCAAAAATGCCGCCGGGGCCACTCCCCGACTTTCGCTGCATCCGGTAGGTGATGTAGAAAAAGGCGCCGATCAGCACCACCCAGGGCAGGAGACCAATCAGGAGCTCGGACCAGATGGAACTGGAGGGAGGCACCGCGCTGATGGCGACGTTGTTCTTCTCGAGAAGCGGCATGAGGCTGGAATCGTTGATAGCTGGCAGGTAGGTTTTGAATTCTTTAGGAGGCTGGCTTTTTTGCGCCCTGGCCTTTTTCGCACCGGCCTTCTTCGCCTTCGGCGCCTTGTAAACGCCCGTCACGCGTTTCCCTTTCAGCGTGATCTTCGCGACTTTCCCCTGGGTCACTTCCTGCTTGAACTTTGAGTAGGAGATCTGCCGGTTATGTGTTCCATGAACTCCCGCCGACATGATATACATCACCATCATGAGGAGGCCAAACGAGAGGAGCAATCCAATCACATTGGCCCGCGAAGGCTTCGGACGCGGAGCCGGATTGGGGTTTTGCGGATTCGGTTGCGGGCTGTTACTCAATGTTCCATTGCCTCCTCTCGCGAATTTGTACACTTCCGGGATAGCTACTCATCCACGGCCCCTGCTTAGTTGGACGCTCGATTCGGCAAATCCGTTTGATTGAAGGAATTTTGCCTGGCGGGTGCGCCACGCACGATGCAAAAAACACCACCTCCGCCCGGACCAAACGAGACGGCTCTTCCGTTGGGAGAATGAACTCACAATCCGGAAGTGAGGAGACCGCCGCAGCAGCCAGGGCCCCCGCTAAGGAGGCTAGCTTGCGAGGCTCTGGGCGGGCGGACGGAGCTTTTTTTGAGGGCGATTTGAGGCGGCTGGCGAGGGCTTGTGCTCAGGGGCCCGAAAATATACTGTAAGTTGCACATTTCAGGGAAGAAAGACTCTGTGGAATTGGGGGCATTTTTGTGCTAAACTAATTGGTTGTTAGAGGCCGTATTTGGCTTTGCTGGAAGCCCGCTTCAGAAAGATTTAGCGCTTACACAGCATAGGAAGAATCCGAGGGTGGTGGCCCCGGGTCGTTGCCAAGTCGAAGGGTTTGGAGTCCGCTTGCGCTCCAGCATCCTGTCTGGCGTCAGTGCTCTTATTTGCAATCCTACACTGCTATGAATGCCTGGCAAGAAGTTCTGAACTACCTCAAATCGAAGGTGAACCCCCAAAGCTACCAGACCTGGCTTAAGCCCACCCGGTACAGCCGAGCGGAAGCCAGCACGCTGGTGGTCCGGGTTCCCAACCAGGAATTCCAGGAATGGATCCAGGAGCATTACAACGCCAGCATTGAAGAAGCCCTGGAGAGGTTGCGGCTGGGCTTCAGTGGAATTCGGTACGAGCTGGAGATGCAGCCGGAGAGGAAGTCCGGCGGAAACGGCGAGTCGAAGCCCCAGCAGGGCCGGCTGGACTTTGAATCGGTCGAAAACCAGTTGAACGCCCGGTATACGTTTGACACGTTCGTCGTGGGATCGTGCAATCAGTTCGCGCACGCCGCGGCGCGGGCGGTTGCGGAAACGCCGGCGAAAGCTTACAACCCGCTCTTTCTCTACGGCGGGGTGGGACTGGGCAAGACTCACCTGATGCAGGCCGTGGGACACCTGATGAAGCAACGCCAGAGGCAATTGCGCCTGGCTTATGTCTCGTCTGAAGCCTTTACGAACGATGTGATCAACTCGCTTCGCTACGACCGGATGGTCTCCTTCCGCGACAAGTACAGGAACGTGGATGTTCTGCTGATGGACGACATTCAATTTATCGCCGGCAAGGAGCGGACGCAGGAAGAGTTCTTTCACACGTTCAACACGCTCTACGAGGCTCAAAAGCAGGTGGTGATCTCGAGCGACCAGCCGCCCAAGGATATTCCGGGCCTCGAAGAACGCTTGCGGTCGCGCTTTGCGTGGGGATTGACGGCGGACCTGCAGCCTCCGGATACGGAAACTAAGCGCGCCATTCTGGCCAAGAAGAGCGACGAGCAGGGCATTAAACTTCCGGAAGCTGTCGAGGATTTTATAGCGTCGCGAATCAAGACCAGTGTCCGGGACCTGGAAGGCGCTTTGACCAGGCTGATCGCCTATTCGTCGCTGACGGGCGCCGAGATCTCGCTGCCCATGGCCCAGCAGGTTTTGAAGAACATCCTGGACCTTGAGCAGCGGCGCGTATCGATTGAAAACATCCAGCGGTTGGTCTGCCAGGAATTTGGGTTGTCGCTGACGCAATTGAAAGCGAAGGACAACAGCCACGCGGTCGCTTTCCCGCGGCAGGTGGCCATGTACCTTTCGAAAGAATTGACGCCGGCTTCGCTGCCACAGATCGGCAGGGAGTTTGGAGGCAAGCACCACACGACAGTGCTCCATTCGATCCAGAAAATTGAGCGCTTGAGAAAGTCGGACAGAGATTTGAACAGACTTCTCAACAGGCTTAGCGACACATTGAGCTAGGCTTATGGGTTTTTTGAACAGCGCCGGGCAAGAAACGGTTGTGAATTTCAAAACCCGGCCAAAGGATGCACAGGCATTCACAGAAAGATGAAAGGTATCCACAACGTTCGGCAGCACGATAAGGCATCAGTAGAGGGGATCGCGCATTTTCCACAAGTTCACAGCCCCTACTACTAAGACTCTATATAGAAGGAAATTAAATAATGGAACTTACAGTAGAGAAGAGCCTTCTACTTAAAGAATTAAACCTTACGCAGGGTGTTGTCGAAAGGAAGACCACCATTCCAATTCTCTCAAACCTTCTTCTGGAAGCAGGTGATTCTTCCCTTCGGATCAGTGCTACGGACCTGGAACTTGGCATCACTTGTGGATGTCCGGCCAAGATCAAAAAGGAAGGGTCCGGGACCATTCCGGCCAAGCGGCTGTTTGAGATTGTAAGATCCCTGCCCGAAAAGGAAATCAGGCTGAAGTTGCTGGAAAACCACTGGGTGCAGGTGACGTGCGAGCGGTCGTCCTTCAAGCTGGTGGGAATGGCGAAGGATAATTATCCCACGCTGCCCACTGTTCCGGACCCTCTGGTCTCTTTGCCGGCGCGTGTGTTTTCTACGATGATCCGCCGAACCATTTTTTCGATTGCCAGCGAGGAATCGCGCTATACGCTGAACGGCGCACTACTGATCCTGAAGCCGGATAGTGCCGCCATGGTGGCGACGGACGGCCATCGGCTGGCCTTGATCGAGAGCGAACTGGAAGTGCCCGAACTGAAAAACGAGTTAAGGATTCTGATTCCAAAGAAGGCGATGGCAGAGCTGCAGCGGTTGCTGGCGGAAGCTGAAGCGGATTCGAAAATCGCCCTGGCCAAAGATGACAGCCACCTCTACTTCTCCATGGGCCATCGGGTTTTGATCTCGCGGATGCTGACGGGACAATTCCCGAATTACGAGGCTGTGCTGCCGCGGGAAAACAATCGCATTATTGAAATCGATAAAGATCTGATGACCGCGGCCATCCGTCGCGTGGCCCTGCTGGCTGACCAGCGATCGAGGGCGATTCGGGTGAAACTGGCTGAAGGGCAGATGGAAATCTTCTCCTCCAGCGGAGAGTTCGGAGAAGCTCATGACACGCTGGAGGTCGAGTTCAGCGGCGAGCCGCTGCAGATCGGGTTCAACTATGAGTACCTGCTGGATTTCCTGAATGTTGTTGATGAGGAGGGTAAAATCCGGCTGGAATTGAAAGACGAGCAAAGCGCGGGGCAATTGCGCTCGAGTGAAGAGAAAGCGTTTCGTTACCGGTATGTCGTAATGCCGATGCGAGTCTGATGTTAACCAATCAGTTGTTCCTGCTGACGACCCGTTCTGCTTCCAGCCTTCAATTGAGAAGCGATGGGTATACCGGCTTTGGAACAGCGCAGGCAAGGGGCGAGGAATCAAAAACCCCCGTCAAAAACAGTGTGTTGGTGCGGTGGGAAAGTTTATTCCCTGCCGGTCCTGTGATGTCAGGACAATTAATCCCCGCCGCATGGAGGAATAGCGAGTGAGTAATTCTAAACAGGTTCTCGAGGAAGAGAATCACACGTACGACGCAGCCAGTATTAAAGTCCTTCGCGACCTTGATGCAGTGCGGAAGCGGCCGGCGATGTACATCGGCTCAACCGGTCCGACCGGCTTGCATCACCTGGTCTGGGAAGTTGTCGATAACGCGGTGGATGAAGCACTGGCGGGAGAGTGCGACAAGATTGACGTGACCGTGCACAGCGACAATTCCGTAACGGTGGTGGACAACGGGCGCGGCATCCCCGTTGACATGCACAAGGAAGAGGGCCGCTCGGCAGCCGAGGTTGTGATGACCGTGCTGCACGCCGGTGGAAAGTTCGACACCAAGAGCTACCGCGTCTCGGGCGGATTGCACGGCGTCGGGGTCTCCGTGGTGAATGCGCTGGCGGAGTGGCTGGAACTGGAAATCTGGCGGGATGGCTACACCTGGGAGCAGTCGTACGCCTTCGGCAAGCCGGCGAGCAAACTGAAACAGGCGGGGAAAACGACCCGCACAGGAACCAAAGTTACATTTTTGCCGGACGCCAGGATTTTTGCGTCGATCGAGTTCAATTACGACACTCTGGCGCAGCGCCTGCGCGAACTCTCCTTCCTGAACAAAGGCCTCACCATCCGGTTGAAAGACGAGAGGAACAATACGGAGGCTGAATTCCGCTATAACGGCGGAATCGCGGAATTCGTCAAGCATCTGAACAGGAGCAAGAATGTGCTGCACCCGGTGGCTATTTATGCCGAGGCCGACAAGGATGACATGCACGTGGAGTTTGCGATCCAATACAACGACGGCTACGCGGAAAACGTCTTCACTTTTGCGAACAACATCAACACCGTGGACGGCGGCACGCACCTTTCGGGCTTCCGTTCCGGCCTGACTCGCGCCATCAACCAGTTCGGGCAGAACCAGAACCTGTTCAAGGACGTGAAGGATAACCTCTCGGGTGAAGACGTGCGCGAGGGATTGGTGGCCGTCATCAGCGTCCAGTTGCCGCAGCCGCAGTTCGAAGGGCAAACCAAGGGCAAGCTGAACAGCGATATCCAGAGCTCCGTGGGAAGCTTCGTGTACGAGAAACTCATGGAGACTTTTGAGAAGAATCCCACGATCGGCCGGAAAATCTGCAGCAAAGCGATTGAGGCTTCCCGCGCGCGAGAGGCTGCGCGCAAAGCCCGCGAACTGACGCGCCGCAAAGGAGCGCTGGATTCCGGCGGCCTGCCCGGTAAGCTGGCCGACTGCCAGGAAAAAGATCCCGAGCGCTGCGAGTTGTTTGTGGTTGAGGGCGATTCGGCCGGCGGCTCCGCCAAGATGGGCCGCGACCGCCGTTACCAGGCCATCCTGCCGCTGCGAGGCAAAATCCTGAACGTCGAAAAGGCGCGCTTTGACAAGATGCTGGGCCACGAGGAGATCCGTGCTCTGATCACCGCGCTGGGCACCGGAATCGGCAAGGAAGATTTTGATGTCAGCAAGTTGCGCTATTCGAAAGTCATTATCATGACCGATGCCGATATTGACGGATCGCATATCCGAACGCTTCTGCTGACCTTCTTTTACCGCCAGATGCCGGAACTGGTGGAGCGCGGCCATGTCTACATCGCGCAGCCGCCGCTCTACCTGATCAAGAAGGGGAAGAGCATCAAGTACATTCACAACGAAAAGGAGTTCCGGCGCGAGGTCCTGCGGCGCGCCACGGAAGACCATGCGGTCGAGGCCGGCGAGGGGAAGGGCAAGATCAAGATGCAGGGCGGCGAGCTGACCAATTTCCTGATGGCCCTGGGCGAGTACCTCGAGCTGTTCGACAAACTCGAAAAGCGCATGGCGGACCCGCGGCCCGTGGACGCCCTGCTGAGAACAGAGCTCGCAAAGAAGGCGGAACTGGAGGGCCGGGACAGGCTGAAGCAAGTGGAGAAAGAGCTTCGCGCGGAAGGATTCAAGACCGAAATCAAGCTCGACGAAGAGCACAACCTCTACACGCTGGTCTTCTGGAGCGAAAACCTCAGCGAGCGGGTGATTGACTGGGAACTGATCTCGAGCGCCGATTACAAGCGGCTGCTTGACCTGCAGCATGGTGCGCTGCTCGGCGTCCATGGTGGTTTCCCAAAGCTGATCGGGATTCATCTCGCCCAGCCCCTTGAACCGCTGGACGGTGAAGGCTTTCTTGCCGAGCGACATAACGTGCTCCAGCAGATCCCTGCGGTCCTCGATGGTAATCTGGCTGCCGTTGGTTGAAACGAGGAATGGCGGCTTGTCGTTGTCGCGAACGCGCCGGTGCAGATCGAGCAGCCGCTTGTAATCGGCGCTCGAGATCAGTTCCCAGTCAATCACCCGCTCGCTGAGGTTTTCGCTCCAGAAGACCAGCGTGTAGAGGTTGTGCTCT
>JARRJI010000042.1:0-37645 GCA_037379595.1 Acidobacteriota bacterium
GTTGGGAATCATTGCTGAAAAGGGAATTGTGAATAGCGATAAGGGGTTACGAAACTGGCAAAGGCTGGCGGGCGGCTTGAAATGAAGAACCGCAGAGTCATGGGCTCCGCGCGAGACTCTGCGCTACCGGTTCGGATAACCGCACACATGGCAAACACCGCGATATCTGCGCCGGCCGCCCGAAAAACCGTGGACCTCGACGGCGGAGGACCGCGCTACTCACTTTGCTGTGCCACCCGAGACCATCAGAGCTTTCTCGCTTCGCGAGATCGCAGACACTGCAAGGCAAGCGTCTGCGCCACCCGCCGAATTCCGTGACCGCATACATGCCAGAAGGCAGCACTTGTGCGCCACCCGCGGGTTTCCGCGTCGTGCCTTTCGCCCCTCCGGGGCTTTTGGGAATTCCAAATCCTACCGAATCCCACGGCTTGCGCCATGGGCTAGATTCTTTCGCCGCTCCGCGGCTTTTCAGCAAGGTAGCGCAGACTTGTTCTATAACTTTGCGGCTTTTAGGGTTGGGAATCATTACTGAAAAAGGAATTGTGAATAGCATTAAGGGGTTACGAAACTGGCAAAGGCTGGCGGGCGGCTTCAAATAAAGAACCGCTGCCCGCTTTCTTTACTCAGGACAGCCTCCAGCCTTTGCAGCGCGTTGCCTGAAAATCCGGGCAATAAGCTTCTTGCTGTTTCCTTGCCGTGGATGAGTCTGGTAATATCCATTTCTGTTGCTGCTTCCTCAGAAAGACGTGATATAACGAAATGCTCGCAGCGGGTAGCCACTGTCAGCAAGTAGCGCAGACCGCCGTGATTGCGGTCTGCGGCTTTTGCGTTGATCCGTGGAAAGAACCGCGGACCTCAGAGTCGGAGGACCGCGCTACCGGCTTTTGATCTTAAAGAACGAACCGCAGAGTCATACGCTCCGGACAAAACTCTGCGCCGCCAGCTTAACTGCCAGGAATCGGATGGATTGGATATGCACCGGGGAGAAAATGAGCAGTTGTAGAGCAGTTCTCTACGAAGGAGGGTCAGGATGTCTTGCAAGAGCGTCGTCAGATGTCTTATTGTCGCGGTCTTTTGCGTCGTGACGGGTTTCGTCATGTTGGGATCACCAACCTCGGGCCAGACGGCCGGGCCAACCATGGACCGATCTCTTTACACCCACGTTGTGCAGGTCGGCTGGGTGGTGAAGAATCTGGATTCGGTGGTGGACTACTGGCAAATGCTGGGCCTCAGGAACATTCGCCGTGCCGGCGTCATGGATTTTCCGGATGTTACGTATCGCGGCAAGAAGACGCCGCTGAAAATGAAAATGGCCTTTGGGGACATCGGGGGTGTCCAGATCGAATGGATCCAGCCGGTCGAAGGCCATAGCGTTTATAACGAGTTTCTTGCGAAGCACGGTGATGGAGTGCACCACCTCGCTTACCAGATGCCAAGCCCGGCCGTCATGGACCAGCAGATTCAGTATTTCAAGAGTCGAGGCGTGGACGTGGTGCAGTCCGGAACCTGGAAAGGGCAGAAGGGCGAAGGAAGATTCGCCTACCTGGATACGGCGCCCGAGGGCGGAGGCATCACCATAGAGTTGACTTACAACCCCGACTGGCCGCTCGGCGGAGAAACTGCCCGCGCCAATGAATACCCTTTCAACAAAATCAATCATTTTGGTTTCGTCGTTCCTGACGTGCGCAAGGTCAGCGCTTATTGGCAGCAGATCGGTTTCGGTAAGCTTCAGATCGTGCACAACGTCAGCCTGGACCGGATGTACCGCGGCAAGCCGGGGAAATTTGAGATGGACCTCGGCTGGAACCGTTCAGGAGATCTTCCATTCGAATGGATCCAGTCCACGGTGGGTCCGAACGATTACATCGATTATCAGAAAGAGCACGGCGAAGGGCTCCATCACCTGGGAATTAGCGTGAAGGATATGGACGCAGCCATCGCGCACTTCAAGGCCAAGGGCGTGAACGTGTCCATGAGCGGCGCATGGGACACCCACGGCAGTAAGGGTCGCTTTGCGTATCTCGACACCGACCCGCACGGCGGGGTTACGATCGAGCTGATCTGGAACCAGCCGCCCTCGAAATAGCGAGCTGTACGCCGGGTGGCGCATCCATGGCGCATTGAGCCATGTGTGCGGATTTTTGGGCTATGAACCGGACGTCTCTGCGCCGGGCTCACCAAAGGTTTTTTGACTGGGTTCCGCCGTTCGGTGATTCCTGATTCTTCGCACACATCGCAAACACCGCGATGTATGCGCTACCCACGGCTGTGGTTTCAGACTTGCGCCCCGGCGTTGCCGAACGCCCTCTTTCGGCGGCAGAGGGCTGTGAATTCAAAGTCGCGCACGGGGGCGCCTCACGGATTCTTTTTCTTCTTGCCGAAGAGGTCCTGGATGCTCTGCAGAGGGTTGGCAGGGGTTTGTGTCTTTTTCGCCCCGGAAGTGGTGCTCCCGGTACAGCCCGACTGAGACTTGAGCATGGCTGCGGCCAGCCCTCCGACATCGGGAACGAACTTCGGATCGGCCGTGGTGCCGTGGACGAGGAAAGGAACGGTCACCTGGCCTTTGCACCCGCCTCCGGTGAGCTTGCCCAGCAATCCGATGGCGTTTGCGACAGGGCTGCCGGCGGTGGCCGCGGCATTCGTCACCGTGGCCGCCATCTTGAAATCCAGGTTGTTTCTGGAATCGATAGTACCGGCGCCCACCAGCCTGCCGAGCGACGGAATGACCAGGAGGAAGTTTTCCGCCTTGAGGCCGCGAGGGGCTATTTGCACGTTGGTGGTGAGCTTTTCAATCAGCAGGTCCTTGCCCGTCTTGATGCCGGCAAGCGCGGAAATGGCCGACATTCGCGACCCGAGATCGAAGCCGGCGAGCTTCGCCGACATAAGGCCCACGTTGCCGGTGGTGACAAGCTTGTTGGTCGGGCCGGTCAGATTGAGGTTTGCGTTCAGCGTGCCGGACTGGAGCGTGGCGCCTTTGGGCATGTTGACGCCAAGAGCGGGAAGGAAGGACTGGAGGTCGCGGGCCGGCATGTTCTGGCCATCGAGCTTGATGTTGACGACGGTGGCATCGCCTGCGGTCTGGTAAGTGCCGCTGAGATGCGCCGCGGCATTGCCGATCTTCAGCGTCGACGGATTCAGGACACCCGTTTCCTTGCGCAGATCGTAGCGGGTGTGGAAGTCTACCGTGACAGGCTCGGTCGAGGGCGAGCCGCCGGCAACCAGCAGCGCCTTGGAAAGCTTCGCCGTTCCGTCGGTGTTGGCCTCGCCGTTTTGCGAGCTCATCGTCGCGTTCAGATCGACCACGCCGCCGAGCCCGGCAGAAGGATCGAGGAAACCGGTCGAAGCAAGGTCAAGAGAGCTCACATCGAGCCTGGCGTCGAAGGGAGTGAGCGAGGCATCCGCGCGGTCGAGCGGCCCCACCTTGCCATCAAACTTGAAATTGCCGCCGCCGGGAAGGCCGGCAGAGACCACCACGGGAAACCTGGATTGCATGGAAACGTCGGAAGCGGTCACGTTGACGTGATCGTACGTGCTGCGCTTCGGGGAACCGGTTGAGCCGATGATGATGGTGCCGTTCCTGAGCCCAAGCTTCCTGATCGAGACCTCGGGGGGCGGGCCCGATGGCCCGGCGGCCCCAGGCGCCTGGCGCCCGAGCTCCGTCGCCGGGCCGCCGAGAGACGAGTAATTCCACCGGCCGGCGCTGTTGCGAATCAGCGTGACTTGCGGGCTGTCAATTGTAATGCCCGTAACATTGAGCTTGCGGGAGAAGATGAGCGGCATGAGCTCGACGCCGACCTTGACGGATTTCGCGGTCAGAAAAGGCGAGCGGCTGAACTTTGGGTCGTCGGCAATGGAGAGATTTTGGGCGGACATCGAGCCGGTAAAAATCGACAGGCTGAGATTGCCGAACGTGACTCTGCGGCCGAGCGCGCTTGAGGCTTCGTTTTCAATGATCGGCCGGAATTGATTGACCGGGATGAAAAACGGCAGGACGAGCAGCACAACGAATAGCGCCGCAATGATGATTAAGACAGAGCGCACTCTCCGGCTCATAATGACCTCCAGTTTTGGACCCCGGCCATGACGTCAGGTAGCGGAACCCATTATCCCACACTCGCTGCCGGCGCATCGCACGATTTTGGGGGTGTTTCAGCGGAGATAAAAGCGGGTAACCACGGCCAGTGAAATTCTTTGACCGTGGTTTTTTCGTGTTTCAAAAGGCCGACGGAAAAGAAGGCGTTGTCCGTGGCCACCGGCTTTTGGTCTTAAAGAAAAGAACCGCAGAGGAATGCGCTGGACGGGCGCAAATCGCGGCTTTTCCTTCGGTTTTCAGCAGGTTGGCAGAATGCCATGCAGGAGTCCGGATTCGGTCCTTTTATCGGTTCCCAAAATGCCAATGTCGTGAGATACTATCGCGTCGAGCGCGGGATGGATTGCGTGATGCTCGGCAGGGCCCCAAAGCCTTTAGCGCGAAAGGAAACACAAACGGATGGAATTAGCTGTCAACAAAATCGGTGAAGTCGGCGTTGCCGAAGTGTTAGTGGATGAACTTGATGCTGCCAACGCTCCGGATTTCAAGCGTGACATCACACCTGTTGTCGAGACCCATACCAAGCTTGTGTTGGACTTGAGCCGGCTGCGCTTTGTGGATAGTTCGGGATTGGGCGCGATCCTTTCCTGCCTGCGCCAGGTGAGCGCCAAGGGCGGCGACGTGAAGCTCTGCTGCGTGTCGAAACAGGTTTGGACGTCTTTTGACCTCATGCGCATGCACCGTATTTTCGATATTTATCCCACAAGAGCGGATGCCGTGAGTGCCTTTGAGCTGTAAGAGTCTGTTCGAGGGATGCGATTGACCGTTTGTCCTACCTTTGTTTAGCAGGTAGCCGCAGAGTCGTTCTTGAACATTGCGGCTTTTAATTTTAAAGAAACAAGCCGCAGAGTCACGCGGCGATTGCGCACGACGCTGCGCCACCCGCTCAGTCCTCAGCTCACCGCTTTCCTGATGAGCGCGGCGATCCTTGCCTCTTCGGCGGAACTCAACTCCTTCAGCGCGAAGGCGGTGGGCCACATGGCGCCATCGTCGAGCTTCGCCTCGTGCATAAAGCCGAACGTCGCGTACCTCGTCTTGAATCTCTGCGCGCTTTGGAAAAAGCAGACGATCTTGCCGTCCCTGGCATAGGCGGGCATCCCGTACCAGAGCCTCGGCGCGAGAGCCGGCGCGCTGGCTATGATGATGGCATGGAGCCGCTCGGCTAAAGCTCGATCCGGTCCCGGCATCGTGGCGATCTTCGCGAGCACGGCGCTTTCCGCGTCCGCTTTCTTCGCGCGCGGGCGGGACTTTTGTTTCCTGGGAGTTGTTTCTTTCTTTGTTGTTTTCATAAGTGGTCCGCCCCCATTCTTGAAGACTGTAGCGCAAACCGCCGTTGATGCGGTCTGCGGTCCGTCCTCCGTTCGACGCAAAAGCCGCGGACCACAGGTCCGGTGGTCCGTGCTACCGACTCACTATGGGTCAAAACCTCGTCGTATTGATCCTAGCACTGGCGCTGGCAAGTTCTACCCACGCTTTTGGCCCTTTCAGGCCTTCCCTTGCGGTAGCTGGTAGCCAAGCGAAGCGGACAGCTTCCCAGATTTTTTGAGCAAGTCAGCAGCAACCAGAACGTTCGATCGTACGTCGCCCGGACGATTCTGTATTGGCTCAAGTGTTTTCCAGATCGCAGTTATGTCCTCGCCGAGCGTTCTCCTGTACAGAACAATCCTAAAGATGTTCAAGTCGAGTTCGGCTCTTGCCAGGAGTTTTTCGGTGTTGAAGATTTTGGCTATTCCAAACGGGTGCATCCGAACCGAGATCGGATTACCGTGAGTGAGAGCGTGCAAGCAGTTGATGAATGGCTCATTGATGCCCGGCAGGTTGTCCATGAGGTGCGAGACCCTACCCTGACCAAGTGCTTCGTTAATCATCTCGTCCATGACCCGTAGGCTTGGACTGGCAGCTTTATCGAAAGTGGCGCGCCCAGCCTCTTGTAGCGCCTCTTCGCTGGCCCAAACTAGGAACCATATGCCACGCCGCGAATACTCTATGAAGCTTCTCAACGTGACAACGAAGTAGAGGTCATTGACTCCTTGCTGCGAGCGCAAGCCCCTGAAGATTTCCTCGCCTGCATTCAAATAGCGAAAAGCAACTAACAGTCGGTACTGATCGGCGTTTAATTGAGCGGTCCCCATTTTTGCGTCCCTTCAATTTCCGAGGCTTAGTTCGGCAGTTCCTTTAGTCTGGATTGCACAGACCCCTCGAACTTCGTTTGCGCAATGTCGCCAAGCCGAATCAAGACCTGCGCCGGCCGGCGAATGCACTAATCATTCAATCCCTTTCCATTGAGAATCTGCTGCGTGTATTTTTCAACCCTTGATTCCCGGGTTTTGGATTGTTTGGCTTGAGAAAAATAAAAGAGGTATGCTCTTTGCCGTCCCGGCGTCAATCGATCAAAAGCGGATTTCAAGGCGGGGATTTTATTTAACTTATTTTGGAATTCTTCAGGAATTTTGAAGTCTGAAGTCTTTTTAAGTTTCAGTTTCAATCCGGCTTTTTCCACTTCAACGGCTTCAAAAATATAGGCCTTCAGGATGGGTTCCATCCGAACGATTTCTCGAACATTGGTGAAGCGAATCTGGCGCGGCGACTGCACATTCGGGGTCTGCTGGATCAGAATTCGCCTGGGATCCTTTAACAGGGCTCCTTTGAAAAACAGAAGCGCGCAGTATTCTTTAAATCCATGTATGACAACGATGTTTTTCTTCTGAAACGTGTAACAGGGGTGACGCCATTTCAATTCTTCCCTCAGCCCGCAGTCAAGAACGATCGTTCTCAATTCCACAAATTCTTTCTGCCACTTTTTCGCTTTGCTTAGAAATGCGTCGACCTTAGGATTCATTCTGTTCATTGATTGATACTCCCCAATAAAGCCGGTAGTACAGACCGCTGCGGGCGGCGCAGACACTGGCCTTGGAGTGTCTGCGATTTCGCGAAGCGAGAGTTGCCAGCCACGTTTGGTGGGTTCCCAACAGTAGGCCTTTGCCTTTGAAGAACCCATAGTCAGGAAATCACTGACTTTGGCTACCAACTACCCACTACTGGGTTGGGGGTGGCCCTCCGTAAGGCCGGCCATCAGGTCCGGCGCGGTCCTTCGCGGATTTCGGGTCAAAGAAAGTCAGCGCCTGGATGCTCCTCTCGAACTTGCCAAGCACGTCCTTGTCATAAGAGAAGCACGAGAAATATAGGACGTAGCCGCCCTCCGATGTTGTGTACACAACCCGGTGAATTCCGCCAGATCGCCACGTGCCCCTCCAAAACTCTCTCCCGGCAATCTGGACCCTCTCGACCCTGTGCGCCCCCAGAGCTCGCACCGCCGTCCTCGGTTCCAGTGTCCCCGATTTGCCGACCTCGTCAGCGAGCACAACGAGCACCGGGGACCCTCTGCCCTCACTATATGCACCAAACAGAGCGTGTCTTGAGGGGTTGCGCGGGGGGCCTGAGCTTCCAAGGAGCCTGAGGCCGGGGTACTGGGGCAGAGGCAGCGAGAAGCCGAAGAACGCGTTCGTGTATGCGGTCGGAGAAAGAAAGCCATCCTCGGGCCTAAGGGGCCCCGCGCACCTGACGCCGACACGGCGCCGCACAGCAGCAAGGTTGCTCCAAAAGCTATCCTTCTCACTGCGTCAGCACAAGGGAGGAGGCGGCCGAGTTCAAGAGCAAGGTAGCTTTTAATCTCAAAGAAGCGACCCGCAAAGGAAGAACCGCGGACCGGCGTTCAGCCGCTGCCAGCCGCCGAACTTCATTGCATCACCGCCGGCAATGCGGCCGATGGGAGTTCCGCTGAGAAGGCGATCCAGAACATCGAGACTAATGTGCCACCCGGCAGCACCCATGGAGATGAAGCGTCGATCGATGCTGTGCCACAGTGTCAGACGCGTGCCGCCACCACTGGCTTCGAGTTCCCACCGGGTATCACCGTACTCAAGCACTCTGGGAGCGTCGGCTCGCGTCACTCTTGTTTCGATGGCCTGCGGCGATCCCACCCAGGTCAGGTTCACCGTTCCGACCGTGCCCAGGCTCCCATCGACATCAAAGGGCGCCCACTCGCGCAGATGCGCCGGGTCGGTCAGCGCCTGCCAGACTTTTTCGGGCGAGTGGTGCAGTTCTCTCGTGAGAATGAGCGTCCACCTCTCGCCGTCGTCCTTCCGTATCTGCGCCCCGTTGGCAGGACCCGGTTCGTACTGTTCGCGATCGGTCATCTTCTCCTCCTTGTCTACCTTTTCGTTGGGGTTGGTTGATCCATGCGGTCGTGCGCGGCCGCGAGCGATCAGGCCGGCGCGCTCCAGCACCTTGAGGTGCTTCGAGACCGCGGGCATGGACATCTCGAAGGGCCTGGCGAGTTCGGTCACCGAGGTCTCGCCCAGTGTCAGCCGGGCCAGGATGGCGCGGCGCGTGGGGTCGGCGAGTGCGGCGAAGGTCGAGCTAAGTTGATCGTACATTTATCTATAAACCCCTTGGTTAAATAACCGATAGGTTAAATATAAGACGGCTCACCACCGTTGTCAAGCAGCTTCGAGGAGCTTCTCGGCGGTGCGCCGGCTCGATTTGTCCACGCTATGGCGAACAGCATCTTGACCTCCTGCGGTCAGGAAGTATTCGGAATTTCTACTTTCAGGTTTAGCCCCGCAGGCAGGCTACCACCTGACCACTCGGAATGCAACGGGCGGCCGTCTCGGAGCGTGAAAGGCGAGTTACGGATACCTGGTGTGTCTTGCCCTGTGTGCGGATTCCTGCTGTCGCGTCACCAAGCGGCGGCTGCGGCGCCGCGCCATTCCAGCGCCACTCAGCTTCGCTGATCGCAGAAATCGAAAATCAATGCCTGTGGCAGCCCCTGCTGCGGACTCATCCGTTGGCGGGTTTTCATTGCTCCACACTATGGCGTCCTGTTTTCGCCACATGTGGGATTTTCGTTCGCCGGCGGTTGCCGCGGCACTCTTGAGTCGCCCGCAAAGCCCCGTCTGGACGAGGCTTTGCGGACTTTCTTCCTGGTGGCTCTTTGCGCCCTTCGGGCCGGTACCACACAGGGAGCACAGTAACTAGGCTGCCCTCCTGGCTTCGATCTTTTCCTCCATGATGTTTCGGAGGAAGCGGCGATTCCGTTCGACGAAGGAGAGGGTGTCTGCCAGGCAGCTCTCCAGCAGTACGCCAACTCCATGATAACCGGAGGCGTCGGCCGCTGCGATCAGAACCATGTATTCTCCAGTGCGGAGGTTGATCAACTGGTGGGCTCTGGCCAGGACATAGAGGCGCTTCCCCTCGGGAGATTCGATCTCCCCGAGTTCCCTGCGAAAGTCCTCAACAAACACGTCGTGAAGACGTCCAGGGAGAGTCACGGGCTTCTTACCGATTTGTTTGAACGCTTCATCGATGGTGGCAAGGATCTTGTTGTTCACGAATGCTCGCGCGTGCAGAGCCTCTTTGACTTCAGGATTCTGAGCGGCGTCGCCCAGCTCTTCAAGGATCGATGTCGTGCGCTCCGTGCCCTGTCGTAAATGGCTCAGCAGCATCACGAAGAGTTCCTCTCGGTTTCTTACTGGCATAGCTATTCCTCCTTTTGGGATCCTAAGTCTTCCTCGATTTCAGGCTTCCCTTAACACCATTCAAAATGCGTTTAGCGTGAGCAGTGATCGTGAAAGGTGGTAACGTTGCTGCGGGCGACTTGCAGAACCTCGCATTCTTTCAGTGAAGGATAGCCCTTCGACCACAAATTTATCGGGCTGGTTCTCCTCCGTCTACTGGCAAAAGTAACAGGCTAGCTGCGGACAGCGGTTGCATAGCAAGGTAGCGCAGTCCGCTTGCTTTGCGGCTTTTCTTTTGGTATTGAGCAGGTTGGCCAGGATGCGGCGCCGGAATACGGCATCGCGAACGCAACCGCCCGAAGAGCCGCGGACCTCGCGAGCGGAGGTCCGGGCTGCTTGGTTGCCCGCAGGGCGCGCTCCGAGACTCCCGTTCCTCAGGCTGCGGTCCTGGCGGCAGAAGTACGTTGCTGCTCCTTGAGAAGTTCGTTCTGCTCCCGCAGCATGGCGATGATCTGTTCGTTTTGCGCCTGCAGCTTTGGCAAAACGGACAAAACTAATTTGGGCGGAGAGCCTTCGGGAAGGCCCGCCATCATTTTTTCCATATGCCCACTCATTCGACGTCTTACGACGGAAGTCAGGCGACCGCGCAACCTTCGCGGCAGAAACCGGAAGACAATCAAACCTCCGACCGTGGCCATTCCGAGAGTGACAAGCTTCTTCATGGCACACCTCCTCCTCACGCGGCTGCAATCGAATTAGTTCAGAGTCGCCGCCACCGACCCGAAGAGCATGATCTTATTTTTACGCTCTAAGGCTACCCAATCTGTGACCAGGGTCACCCATTGTGGCGCCAATATCATTCGGGCCTGGCTGAGAGGCCTCTTTGACTCTGCGATTTTCTGGAGGGCTTTTTGCCGGGGCAGATTCGTCTGACAGAGCCTCTCGCTTCGCGAGATCGCAGACGCTACAAGGCGCGCATCTTCGCCACTCGCGGACGATCGAGCCGTTCCGGGTCTTCACCCCGCCGAATTACAGAGTGTCGGTTTGCCGCCCGCCGAAATACCTCTTGCATGCGTGGGTTAGCATGTATACAATATCGACAAAATAACGGGGCCAATCGGGTTCTTAACAAAACGCTGCGATGTCGTGGAAGCCGGCCACTCGGCCTCCCCATGCCGGGGAGGTTCTTCCTGCGGACCGAGCGTATCTTTTGAGACGGAGGATTATCATCATGCCACGAATCGAAGAATCGTTTAAGCTCAGCCCAAAACTCCAGCACTTTCACTCGAGTGTCCTCAATATTTTTGATGGGCATTTGCCCCAGCTTGAGTCCAGCAAGATCATTCCCATGTACAGCCGGGGTGTGCTGGAAAAAGAGAAGCTGCTGAATAACCGCGTCCTGGTAGGCTTCAGCCAACGGGTGGCTTCAGACCTCAATAACGCCAAGAGTCTCATGCAGAGATTGGGAATCAAGGACGTCACAAAGGCGCCCGCCATCAAAGTGAATCAATCCTCACTCCGGGTGGTGCCGGGACATTTGAAGGAGATCAGCAGGCGATGGTTCCTGCCCCTTTTTCTTCACGGCATCCACCCTGCCACTGGAAGAGCAGGCACGGCCCAGCCGTTTCATCCTCTGAGTGGAAGCGCCCCCGGTTTCTCGCCGGTTTCATGGCTGGTTGACGAGGCGGTGATCATCGCCTCAAAGCTCGATCTGACCCACACCCATCTGATCATCGAGCCTTCCGTGAAGAAGTTGACGATTATCGTCGAAACGCTGACCTGCGGGGCAGGTGCGCAGATCAGTTACGACGACAGGACGGTCTGGCATCCCACGCATCTGCCGCAAACCACCGCACGCAACGGCAACAGTTACAACCGGAGCAACCATCCCCACGGCTCGGACAATGGGCCAAGCGGCGGCAACGGCGCCTCCGGCCAGGCGGGGCGTCCTCAAACCATCAGGCCTCCTGCGGCGCCGAGTGTCAGCATCTATGCGCTGAACATTACCGGCATGCCGGCCATCAACATTCAAGGGTTGAAAGGCGGGCCGGGGAATCCGGGGCAGAACGGAGGAAAAGGCGGCGACGGCGCCAAGGGCATTAACGGAAGTGACGTCGCACTTTTCGGTGTCGGGTATTGCCACAGGACGCCCGGCAAGGGCGGCAATGGCGGCCACGGTGGCAATGGCGGCAACGGCGGCAACGGCGGGCAGGGCGGTGATGGCGGGTCCTTCCTCATTGCCACTACCCAAACCAACTGGCAGGCCCTGCTGAATGAGTCGTGGCATATTGCCGATACCGGCGGTCCGGGTGGCGACCCCGGTTCGCCCGGAAGCGGCGGGGCGGGCGGCGCCGGCGGCGATGCCGGTGACCCGTCTCCAGGCGGCGCCTGCAGCAAAGCCTCGGATGGCGCCAACGGTTCGCCCGGAAGAAGAGGGAATCCCGGCGCTGCCGGCCCCAAAGGTTCCGACGGCGTGATTACACCCGCCATCATCACGGAAGCTGAATGGCAGGAAGAACTCACGCTGCCGTGGCTGCAAACCATCAACCCGCACCAGGGACCTCCGGGCACAGCCGTGACCGCCGTTGGGCTGAATATAGATGCCGGTGACACGGTGCTGGTGAACGGACATAACGTACCCGCCACCTCCCCGGCCAGCGGCCAACTGCATTTCAGCTTGCCCACCACTCTGCGCGGTGGCACGGCCACGATTGCCATACGACGCGCCAGCGATGGAAAAGAGAGCAACGCCATGAACTTCAGCGTGCAGCCTCTCATCCGGAACAGTTCGGCGGCAGGAGGCTACACACCGGGGGACAAGATTACCCTGAACGGGGCGGCGTTTCTTCCCAACGCCAGCGTCCACTTCACCCCCTCGGGGCAAACCGAGCAGGTGATTGTGCCGCAAACAATTGACGCCAACGGCACCAGCCTGGACTTTGTTGTTCCTCCCTCTACGACTGCGACCGCAGAGGGTCAAGGAACAGCATCCGTCAACGTGGTCAACCCCGATGGCCTGGAGAGCAACCTGCTCCAGATCACGCGGCTCTCCTTCCTGGCGAACGGCTTCCTGCCGGATCCCAACGGCTTTGCCTTTGTTAATTTCCACCCGGGCACACCCGATTTGGGCACGTTTCAGGAAGATTTCGGCAGCCTGGAGGTCGACGCCAGCTTCCTTACCACCCCGGTCCTGACAGGACTCTACTTCGCCGCGTATGAGTACTTCCTTGGCTCAGCCGTCACCGGGCTCTGCACGGGATTCTCGCTTTCGGCCATGAAGCGTTTTCTGAACGGCGAGACGCGTACCGTGGACGAAGCCGCGGCGCCAACGCCTGCCCTGACTCGCGAATTCACCGTCGATATGGGCCGGCTCTTGAGCGGGCAGCTTCTGAGCACTTTTCTGAGCCAATGCCTGAACGGGTTGCCGCAGGCGGAATCGACCCTGGAGCAGATTGAACAGACCTTCACGCAGGGCCCGACCCGGGGAAATATGCCCGTTATCTTCTTCATCCCGGCTGGCCTGCCCGTGTCGAAAGAGTGGTTCAATAACCTCAACGCCAGCCACTGTCTGGTCCCCTACAAGTTGACCCGGCCCGCAGGATGGACGAGTGGTTATGACGGCGTCAAACTCTATCTTTATGACTGCAACGACCCCAAAAAGAACACCTGCTGTCTGACTTTCCAGCAGCGCGGAAACACGCTGGCTTTCAGCTACAGTGCGGACTCCTCCGTTTCAAGCGATAACGGCTGGACGCTTGGCGTGTTGACGATGGACCAGGCGCTCTTTAACTCGGTTGATCTGCCCTGGGTCTATGGAGCCGGCGCCGCGCTGGAATACGTCGTGGATGTCATTCTGAGTCCCGCGACTCTGGCCATCAGCAACCAGGCTGGCCAGACAACCGGCACGCGCGGCAACTCCATCGTGGCCGAGGTCCCGGGCGCCATCCCGTCACTCCAGCCCATGCACGAGCTGGTGATGGTGCCCCGGCAACTGGCGCTCCAGCGGACGATTCAGGGCACCGGAAAGGGGACTTACACTTACGGCAGCATCGCTCCGCCCGATCCCACCGCCCCGCCGGATGCATTCAACGGCCTGCTTCCGCAGGGTGAGGACTCGGCACGCATCGTTCCAGGCGCGCGATCCCTTACACTGCAAAACGTCTCCTGCACTCCCTCGACGCGTGACGTCGTACTGCTGGACGCGAACAATTACTCGATCCAGGTCAGCACGAACGAAACGGGCAAAACCTTTAACGCGTTGCTGGCTCAACAGCACCAGATCCAGACCGGCCCCGCACCGGACGTCAAGACCACCTCGAAAGTGCAACTGGTGGAGCTCAAGGGCTTGAGTATGGGGCCGGGCGAACAACTGCTGTTGTGGAGTGACGCCACCCTGGGCCAGGTTGGTGTTTCCAACACAGGCGCCGCCAAAGACTTCCACGTCACGGTTTCCACGGTGGATCCCGCCACGGGGAAAGTCACGGCAACCCAGAACGCGGCGGGTTCGGTGGCGGCAAATGCGGACTTCGCTATGGCTGTCCCCGATTGGAATCAGCTGAGCAACGCCCTGACCACAAAACAAGGGGCTCTTCGGGAGCTTCTGCCTTCGAACTTTCAGATGCCGGCCGTGCAATAGGCCGCGTCTCAATATAATCCGTCGTGGGATCCCACGCATCGCCGCTCTTGCGATGTATGGGACCCCACGGACCAACCCCGGATGGGAGACCGGTTCGGACCCCGCAGGGCAGACCGCCGTCCCAGCGAACTGCAGCTTTGCTCTCGATCTGGGGCGCGATGGGCCGCGATACTCGCTCTGCGGAATGTGATGCTGATAAATGCCGGGATTTCAAATAGAATGCCGCAGAATAACGCCCTCCGCGCACAACAGTGCGCTACCTGCTTGTGCCGTCTCCTCTTTTAGGTCCCCATGCTTCCCAGTAGCGGCGTTTTCCGAAATCCATGGATCATTCCGATGGTGCATTGACGGCCCGCCCGAGTGAGCCACGGGCGCTTTTGTGATCTATGTTACATGTTCGTGTGACGGGCGTTACAGAGCTTCACCCCAGATCGGTCTAGTTTAACGGGGACTGGGTGTAATCTGGCGCTGCCCTTCAGACCCTGTCCTTCGTCAAGCGAAGGGCTGGCATGCGTCAACCAGCCAGCGTGCCGGGCCAAGGCCCGCCGCGAAGAGGGAGTGTGTAAGGAGGCACTATGCGAACCCATTTGGGCTGCACAGGAAGAATTCACCTTGGGGAGCTTAGCCGGGAAACACAACGCCGCCTTGAGCAAGTGGACGCCACATGGCTGGACTTCTCGCCCGACCCGCCCTCGCTGGTGGTGCGGCATGTCCAGCCCGACGCCATTTCCCCTCCGCGCGAGATCGCTGGGGAGTTGCTGGAATTCCTGACCCAGGTGTCTGACGTGGAGCGTCGAGCCTTTCCCGGGGGCGCGCTGTATTACCTGGACGAGCAAACCGGACAGTATCTCCGGCTGCGGGTCTGGCGTGGAGGCGAGTTGACCATTTCGTGGGCGCACCCCAGCTATGAAGATGCCAAGAGCGTTATATATGAGGGCCAGGCCACGCCCGTGGTGTTTGAACCGTATCAGTGCCTGAACGGCTCAGTGAGTTTGACAGCGAAGCCCGGCGCGGCCGATGAAATTCGCTCGGCCATAGAACGTCCGGCAGGCCTCTGCCCGCAAGGGGAATATGAAATCCACCCCATTGGCGAAGTGCTGGGCCTCGAACTTCGCGAGGTGAACTCGAGTGTGGTGCCACTGGTTGAGACCCTGCGCCAGGTGGCGGTGCCCGGTTCGCTCAACGGACAGATCGACGTCAGCTCCTTCCGGGCGGGAGATCTGGACGATTACTGCCGGTTTGTCTTCAAAAATGGAGAGGTTCGGCTCCTCCGCGCGTCGCTTTGGAGCGACGCCCCAGCCGACCGCGTGACGGCGGAAGCGGTATAGCGTTTGGATTTTGGTAGTTCGTTGAGAAACGCTTCGAAACGATGTCATCGTGAGCGCAGCGAACGATCCCGGCATTTATTTTCGGTGAAATATAGAGATGCTTCGCTTCGCTCAGCATGACAATTCAGCTTTTCCAATAAACCGCTAAAAATCACAAATCAGAAATTCTTGACGGAGTGTACTCATGATGGACTACGGCTTCACCGAATATCAGGCTGCCATTCGCGACCTGTCCCGTGAGATTGCGCAGAAGGAGATCCGCCCGGTGGCGGCGGAATATGACCGGGAAGGCAAGTTCCCGTGGCCCATCGTAGAGCTGCTTGCCAGGAGCGATCTGTTCCGGGTTTTCATTGACGACGAATTCGGCGGAATGACCGAGGGCACGCCCATCATGAACATGGTGATCGTGACGGAGGAGCTCTCGAAGGCTTGCGGCGGCATTGCCCTCAGCTTTGCCGGCTCGGCGCTGGGCACCATCCCCATCATCCTGTCCGGCAGCGCCGAACAGAAGCAGCGATGGCTGCCGGATATTGCGGCTGGAAAGAAACTTGCGGCTTTCGCTCTGACCGAGCCGCAGGCGGGCTCGGACGCGGGGGCGGTCCGCACCACCGCCATCCGTGATGGCGACCATTACGTCTTGAATGGCACCAAGCAGTGGATCACCAATGGGGGTGAGGCCGAGCTTTACAGCGTCATCGCGCTCACCAATCCCGCCAAAGGGCCGCGGGGCGCGTCGTGCATCGTGGTGGAAAAAGGTACTCCGGGATTCACCTTCGGCAAGAAGGAAGATAAGCTCGGCATCCGCGCCTCCGCCACGCGCGAGCTGATCTTTGAGGATTGCCGGGTACCGGTGGAGAATTGCCTGGGACGCGAGGGTACAGGCTTTATCACCGCCATGAAGACTTTTGATGCGTCGCGGCCGGGCGTGGGCGCGCAGGCGCTGGGAATCGCCCAGGGGGCGCTGGATCTGGCCGTCGAGTATGCCTGCACGCGGCGCCAGTTTGACGCGCCCGTCAGCTCCTTCCAGGGCTTGCGCTTTCTGCTGGCCGACATGGCGATGAAAGTGGAGGCTGCCCGCGCTCTCGTTTACGCGACGGCGCGCCACATTGACAAGAAGCCCAAGGAAAGGCCCACGCTTTACTCCGCCATGTCCAAGTGCTTTGCTTCCGATGTGGCCATGCAGGTGACCACCGACGCGGTGCAGGTCTTCGGCGGCTACGGCTACATGCACGATTATCCGATTGAGAAATACATGCGCGACGCCAAAATCACCCAGATCTACGAGGGCACCAATCAAATTCAGCGAGAAGAGATGTCAAAGGTGCTCATCAGCAGCTTCCACGGGCGGGCCTCCTCTGCTTCCGTCCACGCGGCGTGAATTGAGCTGGTAGTGCGGTCCCCCGGGGTTGAGGTCCGAGGTTGTTTTCTCTCGCCTGGTCCGGATGGATCGATCCCACCTTTCCTTTGTATTCCTCCACAGTCCGCAAGGCGCGGTCGAAAAACCGAGACAGCCACAATTTGTCCCTTTCGCTGCGCTGGCGGTCGATGGGGATCGTCGAGCTATTTTTGCAGGATTTCATGACCCGCAAAGAATATCCAGGACGCCGTGCATTATCCGGCATGAAACCATGCCCGGCGATCCTTCGAACGGCAAGTGGAATCCGGAGCCTGGCGGGCTAGTATGCCCAGTAGGGGCCGACAACGCCGTTCGGGCCCGGCATATTTTCGATCCCGACAAAAACGTCCCGGCCGTAGAAAAACGGCACGCCGAAATCGAAGTACTCCGACGGCGAGACGCCGGTTCCGCTGGGGCGGCCGACGTTGTTGAAAGCCGCGTTCGGCCCTGCGCTGAACAGCACATCGGCGTTACTGATGCTGAAGGTGACCTCGGCCGATGTTCCATTCTCTCCGGTGTTGGTCACGGTAAAAGTAGGCGGAAACGTGACAGCGGGCAGGCTCGGACAGTACCAGCCCGGATTTTCTCTGCATCCGGGTATGCCGACCCTGGCGGAGTTCAGGAAGTAGAAGGCATTCGAGCCGCTGTCAATGTAGCTCTGATCGTAGGCAACGCCGTTATAGTTGGTGGTGAAATTCCCATTGAGATCGGTGGTATAGACCTGCGCATTGCCCAGGCGGTTGTTGGACTGGGTGCCAATGCCAAAGATCAGCGAGCCCGAGGCGGCCGGGGCTCCGTCGGCAGGAATGGAAGGCAGCGAGATCAGTACCCCGTTGTTGTCCTGCCGGAACATCCACACAGGGTTCTGAAGCTGAGACGTCAGCGGAACGGTGGTGCCCTGGCAAACCGACCTGGAGCAGAGATAGTACAGGTTCGGGCCGGCCGAGACCGTGCAGGCGTCACCACAATCCTGTTGGAAGACGCCGATTCCGAGACGGCCGTTGGCACCCAGATCGGCCACGGTGTTCAGGTTGGAACCGCCGCCGCTGGTGCACTCGCTGGGGACGGAAAACCTGGTGGGACTCGAACTGTCGATAAGCTGTATGGGGACTTCGACCGCCTTTTCGCCAGCCAGTTCGACGTCCGCGCTCACCACCGCTCCCCAGAGGAAAGAGCCGTCTGCGAAGCTTACGCATTCCTGCAATGCGTTGCCATCAACCGTGCGCAGAGGGTCACGTCTGTGAAAATCCCGTTCACGGTGTTGCCGGCCGGGCCCAGGTTGACCGACACAGGCTGCACGTTATTCACCGGCGGGGACAGGAAGCCGACGGTCGTCAGGCTGGCGCTGCATCCGGCCAGCCCCAGCAATCCTGCCGGGAGCAGAGAGTAGAGCGCGAGTCGGATCCATCCAGCGCGCGGCCTCATTGCACCACCTCCGCCGGCACGCCGGAGGGCACCATGCCGGGCAAGTACGCACGTCCGTGGAACGATCGCATGTGCCCGCCGCTCTCCAACACAAAGTCCTTTGTCCGCACCACCAGCGGTCCGCGCCGCTGCCGCCGCGATTGCGCGGCCTGCTGCAATTGCCCGAAATAGGAGCCCAGCAACTGCCGGAGATCGGGCATGGTCGGCCCTTGCCACGCAATCCCAAACACCAGGCCCGCGGACGAAACGTATTCCCTGACTGTCCTGCCGTCAGTTGTAGTGAGTTCCTTGACGGAATAGCCCTGGCGCGCCGTTTCGCGAAGCTGCGCGTGCATGTGCTGCTGGTCGGACGCCACCGAGTTTTCATACTCGCCAAGCACCGCCCAGCCGGGAGTGCCGGCGAGGAGCAAAACCACAAAAGCCGCCGGAATGATCTTCATGTGCCACCACCCGTATTACGCAAAGGACAAAATGGCTCTGACCACAGGTGAAGAAACGCAGCGGCCGGCGCTCAGTGCTGTCGTCCATGCCCGGCAATGTCAACGCGGAGCATTGCATCTCTACTGACATCATTTCTCGCCGGGTGCCTGGCGCGTAGATCGGAATGCTGGGTGAGGGGGGTGAGAAAGAGCGCGCATTGGTGAGCACCTCGCATGGCCTCTTTTCCAACACCTGGGTCTTGGAAGCTTACAAATATTTTATGCGTAGAATCCGGTGGAACTTCCGTGACAATGGTCACATCGCTATGTGACCATGCGCGCGGGTGGCTTTGGGACGGGTATTCTAAGAACCCTTCTTCCGGTGAGTTGCCGTTGCCCGGCAGGCCCGCGACAAAGATGACGGCTGGATGCACCGCAAGCAAATCAATGGCAAAGATGGTTTGAGCCCTTGAAGGTGCTTACTGCGGTGAACGGGCGGATTTGGCGGTGAGGTAGCGGCTTTCGATCGCGGCTACTTTGGCGAGGCGGCGCTTGTGGCGTTCTTCGCCGGAAAACTGAGCGGGGAGGAAAGCTCGAACCAGTTCGTGGGCCAGTTCGATTCCGATGACGCGGCTGCCCAGCACCAGCACGTTCATGTTGTCGTGCTCGACGCCCTGGTGGGCGGAGTAAGTGTCGTGGCAAACGGCTGCGCGGATTCCGGGGATCTTGTTGACGGCAACCGAGGCTCCCACGCCGCTGCCGCAGATCAGCACGCCGCGCTCGGCCTTGCCCTCGATGACAGCCTTGCCGACCGCTTCGGCAAAATCCGGATAATCATCGGACGGCTCAACCTTATGAGCTCCCGCGTCGACAACGTCGTAGCCGAGCTTGCGGAGTTGCACGACAAGTTCCTCTTTCAAAGTGAAACCGGCATGGTCGGCGCCAATAGCAATTCGCATTCTTTCTACCTCAGTGTTTGGATCGAGATTCCGCCAGCCCTCACCCGGCCGCTAGCGCGCCCACCCTCTCCCGGAGGGCGAGAATTGAGGAATTATCAGGTGTAGACGCGTTGCGGTCCCGATAAATCGAGGTCCGCACCACCCGCAACTTAGCATGCCGGGCTGAAGCCCGGCGCTGCAACGTCAGTACCGGCGGAGGGGGACGACTCAAAACATCGGACTCCAGAAACCGGAGACGCCACCGCTACAGTGACAACCCGCTACTCTGGTTTTTTCCCTCTGCGGCTTCGGCCCTTCTTGCGCCCGGGGACCACCAGGGGCTCCGAAGTGGCCCAGCGGCCCAGACGGTAGCTGCGATTGTAACCCGCCGGCAGGTTTGCGATGGTGACGGTCACGGCGCCGCTGCGGTCGCAGGCGTAGCTCTCTTCCGCCTCGCAGCGGTGGCCATTATTCAGATAGCCCACGGGTATCTGGTCAAGCCTGGAATCGTTCTGCAGCGAGGGATCAAAGGGAAAGCGAATGTCGTCCCAGATGGTGATGTCGCCGGCCGGGCGGCCTTCTCCCGTCAGGTGCGTGCACTCGAGGTAACGAAAGTGACCGATGTTGTGCACCGGGAAGTAGCGCCGCGAGTTGAGCAGCGGCGGATCCGAAGGGCCGGGCAGGGGCGTACCCTTTTTAAAGAGCGGATCGAAGACGATGCTCCTGCCGCCCTCCGCCTCGCGCCAAACGCCAAAATGGCGTGTAAACTTGTCGCGCAGGACATAGCCGGCCGTGGCGTCGGCCTGGATGGCCAGCCCGATGGCTGTGGCCGCGCGCGTATAAGCGGAGCGCCGGACGCGGCGCCCGAAGATCTCGCGAAGCATGCGGCCGATCAGCGGCAGCTCGCTGCCTCCGCCGGTCATGTAGAGCGCTTCCAGGCGCTGCTCCTCGTCCGGCGTCTGCGCGGTTCTGGAGCCGGCAAAACCGTAGCCGGCCGTGTCGAGCAGGTCCTCGGTGGCGTGCAAGGTTTCTTCGACGAGCGGCCGGCAGCGGTCGTAGAAATCGTTGATCGGCACCGTCACCTGTGGCCAGTCGGAGCGCACGTTGCTGAGGTCGATGACGATCCGGCGGGTGTTGGGGTGCAGGCTTTCTTTCTTCAGGCGGCATTCCTCATGAAGGCGGAACATTTCGGCCTGCGAAAGGCTGTCCTGTTCCACCACGCTGATCTCGGCCGCTTCGAGCGCGAGGCCGGCGAGGACTTCATCAAAATCGTCACCGCCCAGCGTGGGGATTCCTTCCGACGAGATGACGACGTGTTCGCGCTCATCGAGCTCGACCAGCGAGGCGTCAAACGTTCCTCCGCCAAAGTCGTAAACGAGGATGCGCATCTTTTCGCTGAATTGCTGGGAAGTGCGCTTGTGATGGCCGAATTCAATGCTGGCGGCGGAAGGCTCGTTCAGAAGGCCGAGCACGTTGAAGCCCGCCTGGCGGATAGCTTCCGCGGTGAGAAAACGCTGGTTGCTGTTGGCGTTGGCCGGCACACCCAGCATCACGTCGAGCGACTCGTCGCGGCTGACGGGCAGGGTGGAGTTTTCGAGCAGGGCTTTTCGAAGCGACATGGCCAGCTCGCGAAGAAGATCCTGCATCGGGACCCTTTGCTGGCCGATTTGTACCAGGGTGCGGGGGCCGGCATAATCGAGACCTCGCTTGAGGGAACGGACGACGGTCCAGCCGGACTCTTCCTGGGCAGCCCACGCCTCCCAGCCATACCGCCGCTCCTCGCCTTTTACGGCTACCAGAGGCGGAAACCATTCGCAGGAGTTTCCGTCCGGAGCTTCAAAGACAACGACAGGATAATTTCCCCGATCGACGAATGCGGTCACAATCCGGGTTGTGCCAAAGTCAATTCCTAATCTCATGGCTTGCCTGACTGCCTCCGACGAACCATTATATCAGGCCGGTAAAGCGGGTTGTTGGCTGTGATTTCCCTGGGGCCTTTTGGGGGGATTTGATTCGGTCTTCGGGCTCCAATGGCGGTGCCGCCGGCGCTACGGATCCGCACACATCGCAAGGAATGCGATGTGTGCGCCACCCAGGCTTGTGAGGAGACCGACACTACAGAGGCGAAATTTCCTCTTCCTTTTCTTTGGACCCCTTTTCCAGGAACTGTCTTTCGAGGACCTTCCGGGCGACGTCGCGCCCGCCCAGACCAAAGGCGATGGCCGCGCCCAGCATGACGGCGCCAAAGGCGATGGAAAAGGCGATCAGCACGACGTGGCGGCCCAGGCCGACCTGTTCCAGAGCCATGGTGACAACAAAGATGACGATCAGCAGGCGCACCAGGCTGGCGAGCAATCGGGCCGAAGGATAATTGGCATTGGTCGCGGCAAGCAACGTGGCCCGGGAGAAGAAATTCGCGATCAGCAGCCCGATGAACAGAACCACCAGTGCCACGAAGATCTGGGGCAGAAACAGGAAGAACCTGGAGATCTGATCCCGAAGGGCCACGATGCCGAGCGCATCGACTCCCAGGACAAGGAACACAATCCAAACCACCCAGAAGACCAACTGGCTCAGGAAATCGACGGGTGGGGGCAGGGCGGCCCTTCGCATCATTTGAGTCAGGCCTGCCGAGTCGCAATACTTCCGGAAGCTCTCGATGCCGAAAATCCTGCGCACAATAATTCTGAGCAGGAAGGCGACGACAAAACCGGCTGCAATGATGAGCAGCATGGACAAGAGTCGCGGCAGGAAAAGGGCGAGCGCGTTAAAGAAATGTCCCAGGGTCTGGCTTAGGGTGTTTACGATCAGTTGTCCCATATTTCACCTCACGCTTTCCGGGCCCACCTCTCCACCAGGCGAGGCCTCAACTTTTCATACTCCTGGCACAAGGCCTCAAGTTTCTTTTCGATCTGCTCGGCATCGGCGCGCTGATCCTCCAGAACAACCGAACAGATCCGCCCGCGATAGATGGGCGTCAGCGCCTGGAGGAGATGAGCGCGATTGATGACCGAGTGGTGATAGGAGGCGGCAAACTCATAGATTGTCTTGACCCAGAGTTCGTCTGGGAAACGGAAACGCTTTTCGTCGTGCCGTGAAACTGCCTGGATCTCCTTGAGGGTTTCGGGCGAAAGGATGGACTCCAGGATCGGAGTCAATTGGTCGACGCCGTTTTTGAACATCGTGAGCATCTTTTTCCGGTTGACGCGCCGCGGCTCGAGTCCGGAACTGTATTCGAAACCGAAGATGGGTACCGGCTTGGGCAACTCGGCGCGAGAAAGCCAGTAAGGATTTTGGGGCCAAGAAAGGACTGGCACAGTTTGAAGCCGTCCACAATCGCACTTGTGGTCATCCAGATTTCCGTGGCGGAACGGACGCTCTCCTCCTGCCAGACCTCCTTTTCCAGGCAGTGGCACGCCAATTCTCCTGAGAAGCCGAACTCTCCGCCCACCGGCTCTCTGACCTTGACCCCGTAAACAGCACGAATGACCGGGGCGATGATGTTCTTGACGAGCAGGCCATCGTACTTGTGGCGATGGTAGATCGGAGTGACCAGATCAAACTTTTCCCTGTAAACCGGGCGAACCAGCCCTTCGACCCATTCGGGTGTGATGCTTTCCAGGTCGGGCGACACAACGGCGCACGCCTTTGCCCTCAGGAGGTCGGCTGCGGCCAGAATGATCCGCCAGGCGCTGCTCCTGCCGTCGATTCCCCGGTAAGAGGTTGTAATCCGATGGATGGTGCGAAGAGGGGTGGACGAAAGCAGGGTGCGGAAATCCTGGATCGAAGAGTTCCTGACAATCTCCGGAGTGCCGTCACTGGAGCCGCCGTCCGGGTTGATCAGGACAACGCGTTCGCGCGGGAAGTATTTGACGAGTCCCAGTTGAATGGCGTTCACTACCTGCCCGACCGTGTTGTGATTGTTGAAGGTGGGCACGCCGACGAGAATATCGACCTGGCCAACCGCCGTGAGTTTGCGGACAAAATCGTCCGAGAGAAAAGTTTCCTCAGCCAATGCTGCTCCTTCGAATCCCCTGCCAGCGGCGTTAAGAGCTGTAACAGGTTGCTGAAAAACCGGCGGCTCCTGTCATTGTTTACCCTGAGCTGAAAAGCAGATTCCTCGTCCCGATGAACCGCATCGGGGCTCGGAATGACAGGGTTCAAAAAATGTTTTTCAGCGGCCCTCCCGAATGCTAAAGGCTCAGAACCGGCGCAGCCGGAACCAATAAAATTGATACGGACCCAAGGTTAAGAGATAGGGCAGGTCTCCAATACGAGGAAACGGATTGCCTCCAAACATTTCAATGGGTATAAATCCGCGCAGTTGCGGGAGATTTAGCTCCGCCGCCTGCGCGGAACTCGACAGATTGTTAACCACGAGAATCCTGTTGTTTTGCCATTGCCGGATGTAGGCTAGCACCCTGTGATTTTCCGGATCCAGGAACTCGATGGTTCCCCGGCCAAAGACCGGACTCGATTTTCGCAGCTTCACGATCCGGCGCATCCACGACAGAAGGGAATGCTCCGAACGTTGCTGGGACAGCACATTGATGCCCTGGTAGCCGTAAACCGCGTTCGAGATCAGCGGAGAATAAAGGCGCTCCGGGTCCGCGGTGGAGAATCCCCCGTTCCATCCTCCGTTCCACTGCATGGGAGTCCGCACACCGTTGCGGTCGCCGAGGTAGATGTTGTCGCCCATGCCGATCTCGTCGCCATAATAAATGATGGGTGTCCCGGGAAGGGACAAGAGCATTCCATTCATCAACTCGATCCGGCGCCGGTCGTTTTCGAGCAAAGGGGCCAGCCGCCGGCGGATTCCCACATTCAGCTTGGCAATCTTCTCTCTGGCGTATTCGTCATACATATAATCGCGTTCTTCATCGGTGACCATCTCAAGCGTCAACTCATCATGGTTGCGGAGGAAAATGCCCCATTGGCAAATGTTGGGAATCGCCGGCGTTCTGTCGATGATTTCAATCAGCGGCTTGCGATCTTCCAGCTTGATCGCCATAAACATCCTGGGCATCAGCGGAAAATGAAAGGCCATGTGAAACTCATCGCCGTTGGCAAAGTAAGGGCCGAGGTCCTGGGGCCACTGGTTGGCCTCCGCCAGAAGCATCCTGTTGGGGAAATTCTCGTCGAGGCGCTTCCGCAACTCCTTCAGCACTTCGTGGGTTTCAGGAAGGTTCTCGCAATTCGTGCCTTCGCGTTCCACCAGGTAAGGAACCGCATCGAGCCGGAAGCCGTCCACTCCAATGTCCAGCCAGAACTTCATGACGTTCCAGATCTCTTCGCGAACCTCGGGATTGTCATAATTCAGGTCGGGCTGGTGGCTGAAGAACCGGTGCCAGTAATACGACTTCGAAATCGGGTCCCAGGCCCAGTTCGACATCTCCGTGTCAACAAAGATGACCCTTACGCCGCGATAGCGATCATCCGCGTCGCTCCAGACATACCAGTTTCGGTAGGGGTTGTCGGCCGAACTACGGGACTGTTGGAACCAGGGATGCTGGTCCGAGGTGTGGTTCAGAACCAGCTCGGTGATGACCCTTAAGCCTCGCCCGTGCGCCTCCTCAAGGAAAACCTTGAAATCTTCGAGCGTTCCGTAGGTGGGATGGACGCTGAGATAGTCGGAAATGTCGTACCCGTCGTCTTTCAGGGGCGAAGGATAGAAGGGAAGCAGCCACACTACCGTGGCGCCCAGCTCCTGAATGTAATCGAGTTTCTGCGTGAGGCCGCGAAAATCACCGATGCCGTCGCCGTTACTGTCTTGAAAAGCCCGGACGTGAAGCTGGTAAATCAGGGCATCCTTGTACCATGTCTGGGCAGTATCGGCCTGCCGTCCCTGCATGTGAGTCACTGGCATCGCCCTAAGCTCCGGCACCGTTACGGCAGGCACGGGCTGCTTGCCCGATGCCGGACAAGAAAGCCGTCAGGAAAGCAAAGAACCCCGGCCACCAAATAACTTACTCTAAATTCTAACTGATTCTGAAGTTTCGGGTCACGACATTCATGCTTCTGCTTTGAAAAGGGTCATCCTGCCGCATTCCGCCGGAGAGGCCTCGCCACCGGATGCCGGCGATTTCCACATTCAGCAACAAGGCGCCACGCGGGCGGCCTGTGCTTTCAGCAACATGCGCAGATTTTGCTCGGATCTGGTGGAACCTTGCGGGCGTCGGGGCGTCTAAACTATAGGTGGGCGGCCAGGACGGAGAGGGGAAGTGAAGATGGGTTCGGAGTTTGAAGCGAAGATACAAACCGGCGAAATGCTGAAATGGCTTCTGGCGATTGGCCTTGGATTGGTGATTTGCCTGTTTACGGCGCAACCGGGGTTGAGAGCGTCAGAAAAGGGTGGGATGACGCTCGATTCTCCACTGACGGCTTCCCAGGTTGTCAGCCGCATGGTGGAAATGCGCGATCATCGAAAGGAAGCCCTTCGCAGCTACACGTCGCTGCGGACGTACCACCTGGAGCTGCACGGGCTGATCAGTCTGCATGCGAACATGGAAGTCAAAATGACGTACCGCTACCCCGGCGTCAAAGACTTCACCATTCTCTCCCAGAGCGGTTCCGCCTATGTGCGCAATCACGTTTTCAAGCGCATCCTCAAAGCCGAAAACCTCAATTCTCATCAAAGCGAAAAGCGCCACATCGCGATCACACCCGAAAACTACAACTTTGAGTTGACGGGTTATGAGCAAAATGACCAGGGCGGTTTTTACATTCTGAATGTCACCCCCAAGGTCAAAAACAAGTATCTCTTCAAGGGACGTATCTGGGTGGATGGCAAGAGCTTTTCCATCGTGCGCATTGAAGGCCAGCCGTCCGAGACGCTTTCGTGGTGGACGCCCAAAGTCAATTTTGTTTATCAGTATAAGAAGGTCGGCGAATTCTGGTTTCCGGCATCGAATAAGACGATTACCCATGTCCGGATTTTTGGACACTCGCTTTTGACCATTCATTACAAGGATTACGATCTGACGGATGCTCTCAGGGTTCAGCCGCTCACGGCGGCCAAGGTATCCTTAAGTGACCGCACGCCCGATATGAGCCTGATTCCCTCTCAACCCTAGTAACGGGACCAACGTCCTGCTTTGCAGATCTCCGCAAACATTAATCGAAATTGAGACTTTCCCGTTTGGCTGGTGATTAGCACTTTCCCGCCCCTGGGGATTGCGCTATGATGCACAGCTTAATCACTCTCAGATTGGGATATTCAGGACTATGGCTTCTGCAAAAGATAAACTTCTTGCTTTCAAACCTCAACATTCATTCTTTGTCGGCATCGACTCCGACGGCTGCGTCTTCGATTCCATGGAGATCAAGCACAAGGAGTGCTTTATCCCCAACATCATCAAGTACTGGAAACTTCAGGCGATCTCGAAGTACGCGCGGGCCGCGGCGGAGTTTGTAAATCTCTACTCGAAATGGAGAGGAACCAATCGCTTTCCGGCGCTGACGAAAACTTTCGCGCTTCTCCGCGACTGGCGGGAGCCGATGCGGCGGGGCGTCAAGATTCCCGAAGTGCCCACGCTGCAGGCGTGGATCGATTCCGGGCAGCCGCTTGGCAATCCCGCGCTGGAAGCCGAAGTGGCCAGAACGCACGACCCGGTACTGGAACAGACGCTCGACTGGAGCAAAGCCGTTAACCGCACCATCGCCGACATCGTCGAAGGCGTTCCACCCTTTCCCTATTTCCGCGAGTGCGCGGAGAAGCTGCAGAGCAAGGCGGACATCATCTGCGTTTCTGCCACGCCGAACGAGGCTCTGGAGCGCGAATGGCGCGAACATGACATCGCCCGGTTCGCAGCCGTCATTGCCGGACAGGAAATGGGCAGCAAGAAAGAACACTTGAAGCTGACGGCGAATGGAAAGTACGAAAAGGATTGTGCCCTGATGGTGGGGGATGCTCCCGGCGATCTGGCCGCCGCCCGCGCCAACAATGCGCTCTTCTATCCCATCAACCCCGGCCACGAAGAAGAATCGTGGCAACGCTTCCACGACGAAGCCATCGACCGCTTCCTCAATCGCACCTACGCTGGCGATTATGAGGCTTCCGTGATCGCCGAATTCCAGAAGCTCCTGCCCGAAACGCCCCCGTGGAAAAAATAGACCGCGCCCGTGCGCCGTTGACCACGCCTTTTCGTTGGTAGCAACGGTCACTCCTTTTGGGGGCTTGACCGTGGGTCTGGTCTGTGACGAAAAGGCCCCCGTTCAGCAATCTACCGGCCGGGGCTGCCTTACTTCGGATTGCAGCGGCGGTTTTACGTCGTCAGGCGTAAACCCGCCGCTGCAATGTAAGCGCATGCACCCCCTGCGGGGTCAATCCTTAAAGACAACGACCTGGTTCGGACTTGCAAACCGGATTTCTGTGATGACACGCGTGCCGTTGGATTTCGTTTTGTAGATGACCTCATTATTCATGTAATGCTGGTTGCGATTCACAACCTGCCCTTCGACGGTTGCAATGACCTTTCGGTGCAGCACAAACGTAAGTTTTGCGATGGTGCCGCTGGTTTCACATTTCACGCGATATTGGCCTCTCGCAAGGTGTGCGCCTGCCACGGTGCCTGGATAAAGAAGAAGAAGGTGCTGCGTCTTGCTCCGGGCGGCCTGCATGTTGACGGCGCTCAACAGGGCCACCGTGCAGAATGTAACTGTCAGAATCTGTCTTAATTTCATTCGATCCTCCTAGCTGAAACTGTCGTTGAGTTGTTGAATGGCGGACCAGCGTCTACGCCCGTCGCGCGCCGCCAGGCGCTCGGTGGTCCGCCGTATGGTGATCGAAGCTACGGCCGCGCCACATAGGGCAATCCCCTTTCGTTCCCCCGGAACTCATTGAGAACATCAATGCCCCGCAGGTTGAGGGATGTCGCGCAAAGCTTTCGCTTTATGATCGTCGGCCGGTTTCCATGCCCGTGGAATTCCAGCCCTTCTCTCTATTCTTCCGGCCTTCTTCAAACGATTCCCTGGATTGGCCCCGCATGCGTGTCGACCCAGGATGAAGGCCTCAACAACTAATACGCAGGTGCGGGCTTCGTGTTCCAAAAAATTTGTCTCGCTGTCTGCAAAGTTTCGGTGCGAGTGGAGGAATGCCACGGATGGGAATTCACGGAAGGGAAAAAAGGAAAAGCAGAGGTTGAAGGGTGGCGCATCCCAATGTATGCATCCCCCAGGCGGGATTCCCGACGGCGTGGGTTAGTGCTTTTTCTGTGCGGCTGCACGGGCGGCTGCGCGCGCCTGCTTCATCACTTCGCCGTAGCCTTCTTTGTCAAAGGGCGGGCAGCCGGTGGGGAATTGCCCCAGTGCATTGTTCTTCGATCGCATGAGGTAAGTGCAGTAGGAAAGCGTCTTGCAAGTGTGCAGAGGATTGAGTTCCGCTTTTTCCAGTGCTTCGCGCGGCAGATTGGGATAGGCGAGGGCCGTGCGGCCAAGGCCGGCCAGGGTGGTTCGATGCAACTGCACGTTGGCCGCCGCCGCATGAATCAGGAAGTGGCGCAGCCAACTGTAGCCGGTTCCCACCACGGCCAGATCGGGATAGGCTTTCTGGATTTCCGCCGTCGCGGAAAAGTGCCGCGCCACGCCCAGCAAGGGGTGCTCGGGTGTTTCGTAGTAGCCTTCATTGGGCTTATCGAACGGGCGGCCGATGTGCGGATTGGCGTAAGGGATTCCCAGCGAAACGTTCAGAAGCCGGACTCCGGCCTGTTGCAGCCAGCCGATGAATTCGAGCGGCTCGGTGAGGTCCATGCGCGTGGGATTGTCGGGATCCGTTCCGAAGCCGAAGTTGTAAGGCCGCGGATAATCGCGCGGCACACCCACCAAATTATCCGCGCTCACGGCGTAGGGGATGCCGTCGTAAACACCCAGACGTGCAGCAATCAGAAAATTGTCTCCAACCTGCCGGCGGATCTTCTCCACAACATTCAGGGCAAACCTCGCACGGTTCTCCAGCGAGCCGCCATAAACGCCTTCGCGCGTGCGGGCGCCGATCAATTCAGACAACAGATACCCATGCGTCATCTTGAGATCAACGCCATCGAAGCCGATTTCGCGGGCAAGAGCGGCGGCCTGGACAAAGCGGCCTTCGAGTTCGGCAAGATATTCGTCGCTGGCGAGCTCGGGCGGAGTCTCGCGTGGTGGAAGATCGACGCGGCTAACGAACGGGTAGAGATCGAGAACGGGATGCCGGGAAGCGACCTTCTGTTTCTCGAAGGAATAGCGGCCGGAGTGAGTGAGCTGCAAAACCGTGACAAGATCATCGCTCGAGCCGAACTCGTTCCAGTGCACCTCGTGGCACGCCTGGAGCAGTTGCTGTAATCTCTTTGCGGAACCCGGATGGATCCAGAGCTGGCGCGGATTGGCGCGGCCTTCTGCAACCACGGCGCAGGCTTCAAACCAGATCAGCTTGGCTCCGCCCGCGCCGAAGCGGCGATAGCGGCGGAAGGTCAGCTCGCCCGGATTGCCATCGGGGTCACCGTCACAACCTTCCATGGGATGGATCGCGAAAGAGTTTCCGATTCGCCAGGTCTTGCCCCCGAGGCTTCTGATCTCGACCGGCCTCGCGAGAATCCTGCGAATCTCGCCGCGATCTTCGACCAGGGGCAGGTCGACGCCTAGTTCCGCGGCGTGGCTGCGAAGCTCTTCAAGATTTCTGTAGTGGAAATATTGTACGGGCACTCTAAATTATCGAGCCAGAACGAGGTTGTTCAGCAAGGCTGTTTTCGCCATTTGAGCGCGCCTTGCGATTGGCCTTGCGCAACGCCGAGTGGATGGAAAGAAATTCGCCCACGTTGTCCAGGGTAAGCAAGCCTGCCAGCTTCCCCTCATGCTCGACCGGGAGAGAGCGGCAATTGCATTCACGCATCAAAGCAAGGGCCTGATCCAGCCTCTGGCGCGGGTCGACGGCCGGGATATCGCGCCGCATGGCATCGCGAACGCGCGTCTGGGGACCGTTCTGCGCCAGGCCTCGTGTCATGTTCTCCCGCGTGAGCATGCCCAGAACGTGATCGCCGAAGACGATCGGGAAGTCCTCCCGCCATCCTCCCAATACTTGGTCGACGGCCTGACCGAGGGTGTCGTCGGGGCGAAGCACGCGAAAATCGCGCAACATAATGTGCTGCACCGGGATATCGCCCACCGAAATGTGCATCTTGGCCATCGAAGCTTCCTGCTGTGCGCCCGTCCAGACAAAAAGCGCGATGAAGATCAGGAAGGGATCAGAGAAAAGGCCGGCAATGGCAAAAATGCCGGCGATTCCCTGGCCGATGCGCGCGGAAATGCGCGTGGCCCGGCCGAACTCGATCCGCGTCGCCAGCAGCGAGCGCAGGACCCGACCCCCGTCCATCGGGAACGCAGGGATCATGTTGAATGCGACCAGCCAGACGTTGACGATGATCAGCTTGTCCAGGAAATTTCCGCCGAACCACTCGAGTTGCTCAAAGCTCATTTGCCCGCCTGACGACAAAAGAACGAAGTAGAGGAGGCCGGCGATGGCGATATTGACGGCCGGACCCGCAAGCGCAACCCAGAGTTCCTGGATGGGATCGTCCGGCATGCGTTCAAGGCGTGCCAACCCTCCGATGGGAAGCAACGTAATGTCGCGCGTTCGGACTCCAAAGCGATGGGCGGTCAAGGCGTGTCCGAGTTCGTGCAGGGTGATGAATCCAAAAACCACCAGCACGAAGGCGGCGCCGTACAGTGCGGTTGTCAGGTTCTGCCCATGTGACCAGTTAATGTAAAGAATGAAGAGAATGAGAATCCAGAAAGTGGCATGAATGTAAAGGCCAATCCCTGATACTTCCCCGATTTTCCATGACCAGCGCATATTTCCTTTACCGGCGTTCAGGATGCTGCTCGGCGCACGCCCGTGCTCACGCCATCACTAGAGTTTACATTCCTGAGCGGCCTGCGGCAAGCAATGGTTGTCGGTGCAGTCTCGCAACTTTGACGAAAATCAACAAACGGTGCGGGCTGCGGCGTTATGAAGCCGGTGGATTGGCGGTTTTCCTGGAGGCGCGTAGCAGTGGACAATTGCGCATACCGGGCTAGCTCGATAGCCTCTTCCATTCGCGACGTAAATGGTTTACGCTTGGCGGCTTAGAGGTGTTCCATGGGTATCAAAACGCAAAAGCTGCAGCTTGCCGGGCGCATGTCCCATCTGGGGACCGAAAGCGCCTTTGAGGTCCTGGTCCGTGCGCGGGAGCTCGAGGCGCAGGGCAAAGACATTATTCACCTGGAGATCGGCGAGCCCGACTTCCCAACGGCGCCGAACATTGTTGACGCCGCCAAACGCGCCCTCGATCAGGGATGGACGCATTACGGTCCTCCCGCCGGTCTGCCGGAATTGAGGCAGGCCGTGGCGGAAGATGTGGGCAGGCGGCGCGGAATTAACGTCGATCCCACCCAGGTGGTCATCACGCCCGGCGCGAAGCCCATCATGTTTTACGCCATCCTGGCGCTGGTCGAACCCGGCGACGAGGTGCTCTACCCCGACCCCGGATTTCCCATTTACTCTTCGATGATCAATTTTGTGGGGGCCAGGCCGGTTCCCTACGCAATGCCGGAAGAACGCGGCTTTGACATTGACGTCAAGGAGATCGTGGGGAAGATCAACGACCGCACCCGGCTGATGATTCTCAATTCGCCGAACAATCCCACCGGCGGCATGATCAGCCGTTCGGAAATGGAGACGCTGGCAGAAGCGTTGAAGGCCCGTGACGTGACCGTGCTTTCAGACGAAATATACAGCCGGCTGATCTATGAGGGCGAACACGTGAGCCTCGCGACCTTTTCGGAATTGCGCGATCAGGTCATCATTCTGGACGGATTTTCAAAGACCTATGCCATGACCGGTTGGCGGCTGGGTTACGGCGTGATGCGCCCCGACCTGGCCCGGCAGGTGGCGCTTCTGATGACCAATTCGAATTCCTGCACGGCCAGCTTTACGCAAGTGGCCGGAGTGGAAGCCTTGCGTGGAGACCAGAGTTCGGTTGACAAAATGCTGGCCGAATTCCGCCGCCGCCGCGAGGTAATCGTGGATGGATTGAACCGCATTCACGGCTTCGAATGCCGGAAACCTCAGGGAGCTTTCTACGCCTTTCCCAACATCAAAGGAACAGGGAGATCTGCGCGCGACCTCGCAGACGCTCTGCTGAATGAAGCCGGAGTGGCGTGCCTTTCCGGCACCGCATTCGGCCCGTGGGGCGAAGGATATCTGCGCTTTTCATTTGCCAATTCCGTTGAGAACATCCAGAAAGCGCTCGAACGCATGGAGGCCTGGACCAGAAAGAATTCGTGAGAACCCTATGAGCGAAGCCAAAAGCAACATCCGCGTTTTTGCCACCTGCGACATCGGCCGCGAGGCGCTGGACCGCCTGCGCGACCGCGGTTATCAGGTGGAAGTCTACGACCAGCTTGAGCCGCCTCCGAAAATCTTGATCGTCGAGAAAGTGGGCTCGGGGATCGACGGCCTGATCACCACGCTGCGCGATCCCATCGACCGCGAGATTTTCGAGGCAGGCAAAGGAACGCTGAAAGTGGTGGCGCAGGATGCGGTGGGATTCGACAACATCAACCGCGCGGATGCGAATGAATACAAGGTTCCTTTTACCAACACGCCCGAGGTTTTGACCGAAGCGACGGCGGAGTTCGCGCTCTTCATTCTCGGCGCGATGGCGCGCAAGCTTTATCCCAGCGAGCGCCTGGTGAGGGAAAACCGCTGGGGCGCCTGGCATCCTTACCTGCCGTTTCTGGGCGACGAGGTTACGGGCAAGACGATTGGCGTGATTGGCCTGGGACGCATCGGGCAGGCCTTCATCAAAAAGGCGCTTGGGTTTGATGTGAATTTCCTTTGCTATGATTCGGCTCCGGCGCGAGCGGACTTTCAGAAGGGCGTTCAGGAAGAGATGGACCTGCGCCATCGCAACGGCTTCACGAGCGAGCGGCGAAGCATCCGCATGACGAGCCTGGAGGATGTTCTGTCCGGATCCGACTTTGTGTCACTTCACGTGCCGCTGGTGCGCGAAGGAGAGACCCCGACGTATCACCTGATGAACGAAAAGACCTTGCGCATGATGAAGCCCACAGCTTATCTGGTGAACACGTCGCGTGGTCCGGTTGTGGACGAAGCGGCGCTGGCCAAGGCGCTCAGAGACCGCGTGATCGCGGGCGCGGCTCTCGACGTCTTCGAGCAGGAGCCGCTGCCGCCCAATTCTCCATTGCGCGATTCGGAGCTAGAAGACCGCGTCAGGCTGTTTCACCACTTTGCCAGCGCGGGCCGCATCACGCGGCTCTCCACCGATCCCAATCGCGGCATGGCCGGCCGCTGCGTCCAGTCGCTGATCGATGTGCTGGAAGCGCCCGGAAGCCTTGCCGAGGTTCCCTGCGTCGTCAACAAGGAAGCCTTCCGCTAGATCTGTTTTCAGAGCGGCGAAATTCGTGCCGAGGGACAAGCGCGAGATCGCAGACGGCCCACGCCCGCCGTCTGCCAGCCGGCGGGCGGCGAACGGGCTTCGAAATCCGTTCGAATGGGCTCGCGAATGGTGTAGAATCCCCGCCATGAAAATCAAATTTCTTGCTATCGCGTTCTTGCTTGCCATGCCGCTTGGTACGCAGGCGCAGAATGTCCATTACCAACCCGACTGGGCGTCGCTCAACAAGCGCCCGATTCCGCAATGGTACGATCAGGCCAAGTTTGGGATTTTCATCCACTGGGGACTCTATTCAGTGCCGGCCTTCGCCGACCCGCATGCCAAGGGCGGCGAGGCTTACTCGGAGTGGTACTGGAATCACATGCACAACAAGAAGGGGCCGACGTGGGCTTTCCACGTGCGCACTTACGGCGCAAATTTCCATTACCAGGATTTTGTCAGCCAGTTCAGGGCCAGACTGTTCGACCCCAACCAGTGGGCGGAGCTGTTTGTTCGCTCGGGCGCGAAGTACGTCGTCCTGACCTCGAAGCACCACGACGGCTTCTGCCTGTGGCCGTGCCCGGCCAACTGGAACTGGAACGCCGTGGACGTGGGTCCGCACCAGGACCTGGCGGGCGAGCTGAGCAAGGCCGTCCTGGCCCATGGGCTCAAGATGGGATTTTATTACTCGCTTTACGAATGGTATGACCCGCTCTACCTTCACCATCCCCACCGCTATGTGACCGAGCACATGATTCCGCAGATGAAGGACCTGGTAAATCGCTATCATCCTTCGATTCTGTGGACCGACGGCGAGTGGGAACATACCAGCGCCTTCTGGCACTCGGCTGATTTCCTCGCCTGGCTCTTCAACGATTCGCCGGTGAAGGATGAAATTGTGGTGAACGATCGCTGGGGCAGCGAAACTCGCGGCAAGGACGGCGGGTTTTACACGTCCGAGTATGGCAAGCGGCACGGCAAGCAGGTGGAATACACCAGCGTGCACAAGTGGGAAGAAGACCAGGGCATCGGAAAGTCGTTCGGCTATAACCGCATGGAGACCGCTTCGGATTACAAGTCGGCGGCCCAGCTTGTCCACCTGCTGGTGGATACGGTGAGCCGGGGCGGCAACCTGCTGCTGGATATCGGCCCTACGGCTGACGGGCGCATCCCCGTCATCATGCAGGAGCGGCTGCTCCAGATGGGCCATTGGCTCCAGGTGAACGGCGGGGCCATTTACAAAAGCCATCCCTGGCGCCGAGCCGGGGAAGGCGACGTTCGTTACACCACGAGGGACGGCAACGTCTACGCCATCGCGGAGAGCTGGCCGGGAAGCGAACTGGTGCTGGCGGCTCCAAAACCCACGGCGCAAACGACTGTTACGCTGTTCGGACCGAATACGCAGCTCAAGTGGCATGAAGCCGGCGGCAAGTTGCGTATTGACGTGCCGCCTCCCACCCAGGCAGAGATGGGTTCCCCGGCAGAAACCTACGTCTTCAAACTGACGGCTGTGAAATGAGGGCTTAATCGGGGCGCCGGGGGAAACCCGCTTTTTGATTGGCCGTGTACCGCCCCGTCAAAAGGCCCACGCGGATGAAGGCACCGGCTATGGCTGATTCACCTTACAAACTGCTGGCAATTCATTACGACCAGTTGTTTGAGACTCTCCGGAAACCGATGGCGCGCGCGCGGCGGCAAATCCTGGGGGATATTCTGAAGCGCACGGAGGCGGCCTGCGATCTGGCCTGTGGGACGGGAACCACGGCGATGGAGTTTGCGCGGCGTGGCATCCGAATGTATGCCGTCGATGCCTCGCCCACTATGTGCCGACTGGCACGGCGCAAGGCCCGGGAGGCGGGCGTTCGCGTTCTGCACGCCGATATGCGCAGCTTCCGGCTGCCGGAAACCGTGGATCTGGTGACCTGCGAATTTGACGCGATCAACCACGTGCCCCGCAAGGGCGATCTGGGCCGAGTGGCGCATTCGGTGGCCAGGGCGCTCCGGCCGGGCGGGTATTTCTTTTTCGACGCGAACAACCGGCTGGCGTTTGAAAAAGTCTGGCCGGGAACGTGGTGGCACGAGCGGCCCGGAGTGGTGCTGGTGATGCACGGCGGGTACGACCGGCGCCAAGAGAAGGGCTGGACAATCGCCGAATGGTTCATCCGCAAAGGCAAATGCTGGCGGCGAACCGCCGAGCGCATCGAGGAAGTAGCGTGGACGAGTGCTGAAATCCGCCAGAGCCTGCGCCGGGCAGGTTTTGGCGCCATCCGGGCCTGGGATGAAGCGCCTTTCGTGCGCGCCGAATGGAAAATCGCTCCGGGCTACCGGACGATCTATCTGGCGCGGAAAGCGGGAGGGCGCCACGTCTGACCCTCAGGCAGGAGCCCGTTTGTAATCGTTAGCTTGTTTTCTTGCGTTCGAAGCGTGTGGCAATATATACGGTTATCTTAATCCGGCGGTTGCAAGCGTCCCACGCATGCTACAGAATGTCGGCTTGCGTATTCCCCTCGTGAAAGGATAGTTTGACAACTAGAACCAAGATACTTGAGAAGATCCTGCGGGGAACCTCTGACGCCAACCTTTCGTTTGGCGATGTGCGACGCGTGCTGCAAAGCCTTGGGTTCAACGAGCGGATTCGACGGAGTCACCACATCTTTTCCCACGAGGGAGTGGAGGAAATTCTGAACCTGCAACCCAAGGGCGCCAAAGCCAAGCCCTACCAGGTGAAGCAGGTCCGCCATGTTATACTGAAATATCGTTTGGGAGGCGAGCCGGATGCCAAAACCCAGGTATGAAGTGATCATTTACTGGAGCGAAGAGGATCAGGCTTTCATCGCCGAGGTTCCCGAACTGCCTGGGTGCGCCGCGGACGGAAAAACCTACCGTCAGGCCCTTGCCAACGTCGAAGTCGTCATTCAGGAATGGATCGAAACAGCCAAGGAACTCGGCCGTCCCATCCCCCAACCCAAAGGGCGTCTCGTCTTTGCCTAGCTCTTTCGAGTTGCCCTGCTCTGACCGCCGCCGACCGCTCATAACTTTAAACCCAGAACTCATGACTCTGAGTGCATGTACTCATCCTTCCTGATTCTTAATTTTCAGGCATAACTTGAGGTCTTAATTCCGTGGACGGTGGCGGCCGCACAAATTGCAAACGAGTTTACAGATGCGCCACCCGCGGCAGGTGTCGCCTTGAGGCTTGGATACTGTTGGGAAGAGCGGGGCCTTGGGGTAAGGACGAATCCGTGTCCTTCAATGATGAGACTTTCGTCTGCGACGGCAGTAGTTTCACTCGATGTCGAGGGATGAGGGCTTTTCTGTGGTGCGGTGCTGGTCAATCCAGTAGGCCCAGGCCACGAAGAACCAGCTGAAAATTCCAGCCCAGGCCACTGCCTCGACGCGGGGCGGGGGCGGACCTATGATGGATGCCAGGTAGATCAGCACCAGGACGCCAACAAAAGTCTTGAAGCTGAGTACGCCGATTTTGTCCAG
>JARRJI010000043.1:0-19681 GCA_037379595.1 Acidobacteriota bacterium
GAGGATCGTTTACTCATGTCGCAGTTCTCTCGTCAGAGATCGTCGACGGTGATCAATCGCAGACGCTTGCCGGTTGGGGTTAGCGCCTTCAGCTCCACAAGCAGCACCTTCCGACTGGCCGTCTCCTCGGCATCCATCATGCAAAAACCAAGGATGTGTTTCCTTCCCGCAGCCGCCATGCCGACCCCGTACAACAGGATTCTCCGCTCTACACCGAGTTCCGCGCAGTTGTTTAGGGAGCCCATTCAGGAAGAGGAACTCGTCACGCTCTTGGCCAGCCAAAAGCGCTCCCTGGTAACTGCGAGAGAATCCCCGCATGTCCGCAAGCTCATTTCTTTGCCTTGCTGAGTGCGATCAGAACTGGAAACGCAGAGACAGTTGCAGTCGGCGGGGCGGACCGGCTGCAATCGACTGCCCAAAAAAGGGCGAGGTCAGATCACCCACGGGCTCGCGCAGGTTTGTGTGGTTGAGCACATTGAACGCATCCACCCCAAGCGCCAGGCTGGGCCCCCCAGCGCCATTGCTTTTGTGACCGTGTAGCGCAAATTCTCTCGCCAAACGCACATCGAGTGAAATACCACCGGGCCCGTTCAGCATGTTTCGCGCGACTCCCGGCGGGCGCGCATTGGAAAACGTGGTGCCGTAAACATCGGTGCCGGTCGTTTCTGTATACGGACGGCCGGATTCAATTGTCATAATGGTTCCGAAGCGCAAGAGCTTTGGCATGTTCACAGTACCGTAGAACGAAAAGCTGTTTCGGATGTCGAAGTTGGACCGGCCCCACTCGCCGGCCATGTTGTACTGGTTGGCCGGGAACCAGTCGATTCCGCCGGTGTTATCCATAGAACGTCCCAGCTCATATTGCGCCCCTCCGCTGAAGATGTGCCCAAGGCTCGAGTTGAGGGAAAGCTTTAACGCGCTCCCTTTCATGCGGCCGGAAGATTCGATCTGGCGGAGTGTGGCGATGGCGGGGTTCGGCCGTTCAACGTAGTTTGGAGGAAGAGGGGCGTTGATGTCTTGAGAAAGAAATTGATCAATGCCCTGCATCCCAATGTAAGCGGCCGTGAAAGTTGTGGAGCGCGTGAGCTGCCTTTCAAGGCTGAAGCCATACTGGATGACATAAGGTAGCCTAAGGTGTGGAGCAAACTGAACGATGCTGCTTGGCAAAGCCTGCGCGACACCGCCCAGGCCGAACGGGTTGGGGTAGCCTGGATTTGAGACCACATACTGAAGCAGGGTGTTGCCATCGTAGCGAAGCCTGTCCATGATAGCCTCGCCTCCGGTCATCTGGTAGAAGACTCCTGCACCGCCGCGCAGAACGGTCTTGGTGGACTTCCCCGGAGCGTAAGCAAAGGAAAAACGCGGGGCAAAGTTGAGGAGATTCGAAACGTAATTCTGCCAGTCGTACCGGAGACCAATGGAAACGGAGAGATTGTGGCGGAGGCGTACTTCATCCTGGGCGAATAGGCCAAGCTCCTTTTGCCAGAACACCAAGCGACCGTCCCCCTGGTTCTGCACGAAAGAAAACGGCTTGCCTTGCTCGTAATCCTGTAGGGAAGAAAACTGGAAGGTACCACCGAAATTTGATTGATCATTGATGTTCCAGCGTGTGAGGGCCGGGACATTGAGCCCCACTTTCACCACGTGACGTTCATGCGACCAGGAAAGTATATCGGTGAGTTGAAGGTAACGAAGCATCTCGTACGAGCTCTGCTGGGCGCCACCACCGGTGAAAGCGCCGAGTACCACGATGCTGGGCTGTCCGGGGAGCGCGCTCTGTGTGCTGTTATCCGACGAAATCAGGCGAAGTGAAAGCTCGTTCACGAGGTTCTTGGTAAGCACTGACCGGTCGGCAACGGAGATGTAATGGTTTTGACCTGAATTATTCGCGGCGGATTCCGGCAAACTCAGACCCCCCACGTTCTTTCCGTCATACGAAGAGCCGTAATAGTTGTAACGAAACGAAAGCTGATGTGCCTCTTTGGGTTGCCAGTCAACCACGCTTGAAAAATATGTGCTGGTAAAGGGAGTCGGATAATTTTGACTGACCGTACCGGAGGGCGTCTGTGCGTAAACGGTCGCCTGCATGTCGTCACTGTCCCGCTCGCCATTGATCATGAACGTGGCCTTCTTGCTCTTGCCGACCGGGCCCGAAAGGGAGCCGCCGTAGTACACGAGCTGCTCGGGCGGTCGTTCGGTCGCAAACGCGTTGCGAGCATTCAGGCGGGAGCTGTCATATAGCACATCTGCGGAACCGTGATAATGCTGCGAACCGGTTTTCGTTGTGATCTCGACCCGTTTCTGTCCCGGTGAGGAGTACAGGGCTGAATAAGGGTCCTTGTTGATCTTTATTTCCTGAATTGCGGATGCGGGCACTTTGGGATCGGACAAGGGAATGCCGTTGACAACGATTTGTACGCCCCCGGGGGCCTGAGCTCCGGGACCCATCATTTTGGTGACTGCCCCCACAACGTCATTACCCTGAATCGGAAGGGAGCTTAGGACCCGCTGGTTCAGCTTGATGACGTCTGCATTTTCGGAAGCGGATGTGCCTAGCTGGCCATTAGAGCTGGATACGGTAAGCTTCTGATTCAGTCGGGCCAGTTGCATTTCGACTCGTATAGGCGCTGGCGAACGCGCTTGGACCGTGAGGCCTTTTCTCCAGAGCTGGAAGCCGTCACGCTGGACTGTGATCTCGTATTCGCCTGGGATCACACCGTCGAAATGGAACTCACCCTTCCGATCGGTGGTTGTGGATCTCTTTTCTGCGCTGTCTTTTGTTTGCAGCGTGACTTGTGCGCCAACGATCAGAGCACCACTTGGGTCGAGGACGACACCGGACAGAACTTCGGTAGCGGACAAAGGTGACGCGGAAAGATTGGACTGAAGCGAAGGCGGCCAATTGCTGGCGGCAAAAGGGTAAGCATCCTTCTGCGCCTGAGCTACGCTAGTGCTCGTCACCGTTTTCGGTGGTGCCTGGCCAAGCGCAATGGTAGCGAAGACGAATACTACCGCTACCGCTAAATGCGATTGGGCCCGTCGGATAAGTCGTGTCTGGCAGAACAACTCTTCTTCCTCATGCCCTGGATGGAACTCTTCCAAGTCTGTGAAAAGAACTCAATTCGATGCTGATTCCTGCAATCGCTTCGCGCACGCGCCGATCGCACAGTGTTTTGAGTTCCTGCTCGCGCTCGACCTGGTACATCGAGTCCAGATCTCTTCCGTAAGCAGGATGGCAGCCCAATTCGGTCCAGCCCGGCTGGAGATCTTCCAGAACCTGAATCAGGCCTTTGACGCTGATTCCTTCCGGATAAGGAAGGCCATGGTCCGTCTGTCCGTAAAATCTTCCGGTATAGCAAACGTCGGCGCTGAAATCCCTGACGGGAATACCCATATTGTGGCCGAGCGCCAACACGATGGAGGACACAGGTTCCCGGCGGTGGCAGTGCTGGTGGGAATCGATGTGAGTGGGGTTTCGCCTCATCAAGCGCCGAAAAATGGCCAATTGATGCTCCACTTCGTCCGCCACGGCTCCGGCATTAATGTCTTCCATCACTTTGTAAATTTGTACCCACTCGCCATCCCGGAAAGCCCATTCCCCCAGGTCGAGATGAAGACCCACACTGAGTTCAGGGTGCGCCTGAGCGTAGGTGGCTGCTTCCAAGGCGGCAGGCCAACGAACCATCATGCTCGCACTCGTGACGATACCATGCTCGTGTGCTTCCGCAATCCCGCTGTTCACGCCATGGCTCTGGCCGAAATCGTCGGCATTCACGATCAGGAAACGCTCTCGTCTTTTCCTGTCCATTGCTCAAAGCCCCGCATCGTCGATGAGTTTTCCGAGGACTTTCTCCGCGCGGAAATGCTCCTGCGCGATGGCGCGGGCGGCGCGGCTGTGCCTCGGGTAATCGGATCGGATCGCCTCGAATGCCGAGACGACGTCGTCCATGGTCTGGAAAGCAAACAAGCCCTCACCCGTGGGCAGGACGCTCCCAAAGCCGGTGTCTTGCGTGATCACGGGTTTCCCGGCGGTCATGTACGAGGCGCTTCGTTCGCTGAACCAGCCCGTCCGGAGGCGAATATTCAGGTCCTTGGCGACGGTGAATTCGCCGTCGGAGCCGAACACATAGTCGCGGTAGGGCAGGATGTCCCTGGTAAGCGGAAGCGCGTCGATGACGCGCCAGCCGTGTGATGCGAGCAGGTGCTTTGCCTGTTCGTCTTGACAGGAGAGCGCCAATTCCACCGGCTGTCCGATACGCTCCGGCAGGCCGATGAACTTCAAAAACTCCTGATGCTTGCTCCAGGTGTACACCTCGCCATTCCATTTCACGTCGAAGCCGCTTTGCTTCCAGTTGCCGACCGTTGTGAATTGCAACTCGCTTTCACCGGCGCGGCTGCCGTTCGCGGACGGGGAAACGGGAGCGGTGAACCAATCGAGAACGATCGGCTGGCGTGTGAGGTGATAAGTGAAGGACCCGGTGGGAAGCCGGCAATCCGGCGCGCCCAGATTTTCGGCAAAGCTGAAAAAATGGGTATGGGCGCGGAGAAGCGCGATGGCGGCCGGGTCCCCATTGGCGATCTTGATTTCCCTGGGCCCAGGATCGGTTTGCAGGTAAATGCGCGCGGGCACGCTCAGTTGCTCCTCATGCAATTCCGTGGAGGCGGTTACGTTCACGAGCGCGTCGGCCGACTTGAAGACCTGCTGGAACCGCGATTCGGACAGGCCGTAGATCCGGCCCTCCTGCTCCACGGCGCGATAGGCCCACCGGTCGCTCATGCCGCACCAATCCATCATTCGCGCGATGAAGTTGACCGCGTAGCGAGAATCGCGCGTGATGCGGTTGGCTTCGGGATCGAAGGGCCAGTCCCAGGTATCCTCGATGTAATAGACGTCGTGGCCCAGCCTGCGGAACCCCCCCACGTAGTGCAGCGCTTCCCAGGCCATGCCCGCGAACGGGATGCGGCCCATGGCTCCCAGAACGATTAGGCGCAGCTTTTTGCTCATCGCACTCCCTGTTCCAAAAGTTCCAGTCCCCCTGCGCAATCCAACTCTGCCGCGAGCGCATGGAGCTGCGTCCAGACTCCCCGGAAGGGCCAGCTCCGTGTTGCTTCTGGCTCATCTCCACGCCAACGAAAGTGCAGGTATAGTCGGTCAGCCTGGAGAACCCGGCACAAGCCGACGCCAGGTTTGAAAGGCAGACCGGGCAGACCAGACGCTCTCTTCCGAATACACTCGCTCAGACAACAATACCCGTCCTTTCCGCTGTCGCACGCGATACGATCGACGACACCGATCGTCCCTTCTCGAGTTCCATCCGAAAGTCGCAGTTCTTAAGTGTACTGAGGGCGGGAGTCTGGCAATGAAGTCGTGCGCGTTCGCTGCGGTGGCCGCTGCGACAATCTCCTGTTTGGTCGCCTCGGGCCTTGCATACACAATGTTTTGAGCAACGCTCGCGGAGAAAAGGACTGGTTCTTGGAGAACGATGGCAAACTGGTTCCGCAGATCGGCCAGCTTGTAATCGCGCGAATCCACGCTGTCGAGCAGGATCTGGCCGGAGGTTGGGTCATAGAAACGCATCAGAAGGTTGGCAAGAGTGGTTTTCCCCGCACCCGTGGCGCCGGAGATCCCTAGCCGCGCCCCAGCTGGGATTTCAAAGGAGATTCCGTGAAGGACGGGGTGGTCTTTCTCGTACTCGAAGGAAACATCCCGAAAAGCGATGCTCCCGGCAGCGCGAGCCAGGGGGCGCGCATTGGGCCGCTCGGCGACTTCCGGCAGTTCGTCGAGCAGGGAAAAAGCGCGTTCAGCACTGGCCAAACCCGATTCCAGGTTCGTGACCTTCTTGCTGAGCGTCTTCAACGGACTATAGAGCTGGGTCAGATAAGACATCACCACGAGCAGTCCCCCGAGGGTGAGCACCCCAGAGCGAACATGCGCAACGCCAACAAAGAGCGCGACGGCCGTGCTCAACGCAATCGTCACACCGACCAACAGATCGAACCCTCCCTGGTAGAGGGCGACCTTGATCTGTACCCACATCCACTTGGTGGAGTGGCTGATGAAGCGGTCGTGCTGGTGTTCCTCCCGGCCAAATGCTTTCACCAGGCGGAGAGAGCTGAGAGTTTCCTGGAGTACGGACATCGCGGCACTATCCAGTTCTCTGACTTCCTTCCACCGCTTACGCAAGCGGGGACGGAATATCCGCGTCAACACAAAGAGAACTGGAGACACGCCGAGAGCAACGAGGGCGAGGTCCATATCTATCCGAACGGTGACGTAGATCATCCCGGCAAGCGTGGCCATGGCGGTGAACAGAGGCACCACGCCGCTGATGGTGAAGGTCTGAATGGCCATTGCGTCGTACTGAATTCGGTATGTGGAATCGGTGGTGCCCCGCGCGTCATGGTAGGAAAGGGAAAGCCGCTGCACATGCCGAAACAACAGGGCGCGAAAATCGAGAGTGAGCTTTTGGCCCGTATAGGTCTGCAGCATCGTGCTGGTAAGTGACTGGAGTTGCGAGAGGACGACAATCGGAACGACAAGGCCAGCCGCGAAGAGCAGCAGACCCGTGCTCGACGCGTGAACCAGCCACGGGGCCATCCATTGCAGGAAACCCGGCAGCGGCCGCGAGCCGATCACGTTATCCACGACAAGCTTCAGCGGCAGCGGTGTAAGCAGTGCCAGAGGCGTCGCGATCAGACTGACCGTAAGGATGCCGAGAATGTGCGGCCAATAGGGCCGTGCGAGGCGCAGCAAGCGCCGGTAGGTCGCCAGCCGGGAACGGTTCGTACGGGCCATGCCCGTTTCGCCTTGGGCGCAGATGGAGCGCGAGCTCATGCGGGCCTCCCCACGGCCACGGTCCGGTCGGTTGTTGCCGCTCCCTCCCATCTTTCGCCCGGCTGATATTCGGGTACGATGGCCTGAATGTGCGCGACCACAGCGGCATCGTCGCTTTGGGCCACGAGGGCTTTCAGCCGTTCGATCCACGCCGCCACGAACTCCAGGGGCAGCGGCGCGCCTTGAAAGACCTTGACCTTGTGGTACCGGGTGGGAAGAACGTCCTCTTCCTCCCTGACAATCTCTTCATGGAGTTTTTCCCCCGGCCGAAGGCCGGTGTAGAGGATCTCGATGTCCTTGCCCGGAACGAAGCCCGAGAGCTGAATCATGTTTCGGGCCAAGTCGGCGATGCGCACCGGTTCACCCATATCGAGAACGAAAATCTCTCCGCCTTTGCCCATCGTGGAGGCCTGCAGGACGAGCTGGACGGCCTCGCGGGCGGTCATGAAGTAGCGGCGCGCCCGGGGATGCGTGACCGTCACCGGGCCACCGGCTGCGATCTGTGCCTGAAAGATCGGGACTACGCTGCCATTGCTCCCGAGCACGTTGCCGAAGCGGACTGAGACGAACCGGGTGCCCTTGGGCGCGCCGCCGCGCGGAGTAGCCGAGGCGATCATCTCGGCCACCCGCTTGGTCGCTCCCATGACGCTGCTGGGACGGACCGCCTTGTCGGTGGAGATCATCAGAAAATCGGAAACCCGGTTTTCCCTGGCCACCTGCACCAGGTTCCACGTACCCAGAATGTTGTTCTTCACAGCTTCGAGTACGTGCGCTTCCATCATCGGTACATGCTTATAGGCGGCCGCGTGAAAGACGGAGGCTACTCGTTCGCGGTGCATGAGCCGGTTCAAGCGCTCGCCGTCGCGAATGTCCCCGACTTCAACCTGCAAGCGCATTGACGGGAAATTCTTCCTCAGCTCCAGCTCCAGCCAGAACAGGGCGCTTTCCGCCTGGTCGAAGGCGATCAGCTTCTCGGGGCCGAAGAGCGCGATCTGGCGGCACAATTCCGACCCGATCGAACCGGCCGCGCCGGTGACGAGAATCGATTTCCCCATGACGTGCCGCCGGATGGGTTCCTCGTGGAGTTGAACGGGGTTCCTTCCCAGCAGATCGTCGATGGAAAGGTCGCGACGCGACCCGTTGCGAACCCTTCCACTGAGGAGTTCGCCGTGGCTGGGAACGGTCTTGCAAGCAATTCCCGCGTTGCTGCAGTGCGCCAGAACGGTTTGCAACTGACGGGCGTTGGCCGAAGGGATGGCAATGACGACCTCGCTGACTTCCAAGGATTTTTCCCGAATCTGCTCGACGATTCGCCGGATGTCGCGGCCCGTTCCCAGCACCGGAACGCCCATCAGCGTTGCGTCGCGCTTGGAAAGGTCGTCGTCCAGGAAGCCCACAAGGTTCAGCCGCAGGCCGGGATTGTTCCGGATCTCGCGCGCCAGCATGGTTCCGGCCACGCCCGCGCCGTAAATGAGGATTCCCCTGTCGGCAATATGGGAACGCCTCTTCGCGCGGGTCTCGACATAGAAACGCGGGACTAGCCGCAAGGCTGCCGTCAGAAGAAAACAGAGCAAAAAATCAACGACGTACACATCCACGGGCACGGCCGTCCCCGCCGTCATGAACAGGACCGCGGCCAGTCCGCACGAGGCCAGCGCATTGACGACGACCAGCCGGGCGAGGTCTTCCTCGTCGGTAAAGCGCCAGAGCGGCCGGTGCAAACCACCCAGCAGGAAACATGCGCTTTTGATCGGGAGCGCCAGCACTAGTCCCCAAAGCAGCAGTGGAAACTGGCCGCGGGGAAGGGCGAAATCAAAGCGGAGCGCCCAGGCGAACGTCAGCGATACGGCGACGACCACAGCATGGACGAGGACGGTGAAGAAAACGCGTCGGCCTGAGAGACGAAACGTCATGAGACTCGGCTCCCCGAGGCGACCGAGGACACACCGAAGCTCTTCGCTCTCCTCGTCGCCAGCAGGATCTGCTTCACGCTGGCAATCACGTGTTCTATTTGCCAATCGGTCATCGCAGGGTAGAGCGGCAAGGAGACCAGTCGCGGATAAAGCGCGAGCGCCCGCGGGCAGTGGTTCTCCGGGCGGCCCGCGCTCGCGGCGAAGAAGGGATGAAGGGGAATTGGAATGAAATGAACGCTTGTGCCAATACCTCGCCAGCGAAGCGCACGTATGAATTCCTCACGGTCGATCTGGATCCGGTCCAGATGCAGGCGCAGCATGTACAAATGCCACGAGTGCCTGGCGCTCGGGCGGTCGGGTGGAAGTTCCACTTCGGTAACGCCGGAAAGAGCGCTGTTGTAACGGCTCGCGATTTCTGTCCGGATCTGGACGAAGTGTTCGAGCTTGCGCAACTGGTGCAGACCTATGGCCGACTGGATGTCGCTGAGGTTGTACTTGAAACCCGGGCAGAGAACTTCGTAATACCAATTTCCCCGTTCCGAATAGCGGTTCCAGGCATCCTTGCTGATGCCATGCAGGCAGAGGACCCGCATGCGCTCGGCCAAAGACGCGTTTTCGGTTACCACCATGCCGCCTTCGCCGGTGGTCATGGTTTTGGTGGCGTAGAAGCTGAATGCCACCGCATCGCTGTGCCGGCCGCCTTTCGCGGCGCCCGCGCCGATCGGCCGGCCCCGTTCGCGGGAGCCCGATGCATGCGCGGCGTCTTCCACCACGCGCAGGCGAAAGCGCCGCGCCAGGGACCACAGCGTCCCCATGTCGCAGGGAAGGCCGGCGAGGTGAACCGGCACGATGGCGCGGGTACGCTCGGTGATCCTCTCGCGGACTGATGCCGGATCAAGATTCCCGTCCTCCCCGACGTCGGCCAGGACCGGCGTTGCGCCCACGTGCAGAATTGCATTGACCGTGGCGCAAAAGGTGAGCGGAGTGGTGATGACCTCATCACCAGAACCGATCTCCAGCGCCGCCAAAGCCAGGTGTAACCCGGCCGTGCAGGAGTTGACTGCTAAGGCGTGCGAGGCGCCGACGTAGGCGCGAAATTCCCGCTCGAACTGTGCCGTGCGCGGACCGGTCGTCAGCCAGCCCGAGCGCAACGTTGCCACAACCTCGTTGATCTCATCTTCACCGATCGAAGGAACGTGAAAGGGGACCGAGAGGCTACCGGTATTGGAGTTCTCGCCTCCGTTGCTCATAGTTGTCTTTTCTCTTGCCAGGTGCGGGATCCGGCCGCGGCCGATTGCGCCGTGGAAACGTGGAAAGCGGTTCGGGGCGTCGTGCGAGCGATTTCGAGTCGCGAGGGCGGCATGGGAATCACGGGAGCGGGGACAGGCCTCGGCGAAACGCGCAGCGTTTGTCTCGCCCCAATCGTGTCCAGGACCGCGGCCATCGCGGCGCTACAGTTTCTGAAGGAGAACAGCCCGAGCAGGGCAGTTATTCCGCACATGACTGCGAACTCAAATGTGGCGTGTTCCATGGCGGCATCGACGGCGAGCGAGCCGAAAAAGAAAATTGCCACGGGCACGAACAGCGAAAACCGGGGCCACACGCGAAATCTGATGAGCTGCTTGCCGGCGCCGTGCTCTTCGATCGCCATCAGCAGGCGGGCGGCACCGAGGGCACCACCCCTCACTTCCAGATCCCACCGGTCGTAATTGCCTCCGCGGGACGCGACCACGCCGTGCTCATGAATAGCAGCTTCGGTGGCCTTAAGCCTCTCTTCCGGAGGCTTCCACTGCTCGCTCCAAACGACGAAGCGTTGCGGCCTTGGGAGCACGGAACCCCGTTGGCCCGGTTGCCGCCAGGGAGTGAGTCCCCAGCGCAAGCGGCCATACAGGCGTGCCAGCGGCTGAAGCAGGTGGAGAAGCGCCGTCAGCCCGCGCAGCTTCAGCCTGGCAAAGTAGGAGCCAGGTGTGCACGTGAACGACGCCCGTCTTGCCGCCAGCAAAGCCTGAGCGAGCGGCGCCGCGACCCCACATGCGAATAGAGGTAGGGCGATTAGAAGCGGGGGCCAGACCGTCCCGATTGTGGAAAGCGCAGCCAGTGTCAGGATAACGAGATACCACTCGGGCATCAGCGCCAGCGACTGAATCGTGCTGGGGGCAGGCTGGTACAGGATTTGAAAGGGCGCGGTGCCCCAGACCCCATGGAAAATCCGGCTGGCCCAACCCAAAACCCGCGGGTGCCCGTTGGCATAGACCCGCCCCGCCCAAGTCACATGACCGGCCGCGTTGTACTTTTCCGGCCATTTCTTTTCCAGCTGTGCTTCCGCTTTGCCGTAACCTTTTTGCTGTTTCCAGTATGCCCACACCGAGTTGCGACGGTGATGCCAGACCACAGCTCCGGGGCTGAAACCTAACTTCCAGCCGCGCTCCTGCAGCCGCCAGCAAACATCGACGTCATCGCCTGCCGTCCGGAATTGGGGATCAAACCCACCAATAGCCTGGAGACAGGATCTGTAGAAGGCCATGTTGCAGCCCGGAATGTGCTCGGCTTGCTGGTCGGACAGCAAAACATGGGTCGGGCCTCCCGGTGCGTTGGCCACGCAGTCGGCGACCGGCCCATCGCCGGGGGGCGCAAGGTTCGGGCCGCCGACGCCCGCATAATCCGTAGCTAGGAACGTACTAGCGAGATAAGTGAGCCAATGCGGGTCCGGGCAGCAGTCGCCATCCGTGTAGGCCACAATTTCACCTGTCGCGGCTTCCATGCCGATGTTCCGCGCGGCGCTCAGACCTTGGTTCCGGGTGCTGATCACCCGGAAATCATATTCGCGAACAATTTCGTCGGTGGCGTCGGTCGAGCCATCGTTAACGACGATAACCTCGTAGTTCGGATACTCCAGCCGACGCAGGCCCTCCATACATTCGCGGAGCGTACTCTCCCCGTTGTACGTGCAGACCACGACCGAAATGCGCGGCCGGGGCAGATCCGCGGGGAACGGCGTGTCGACGTAGGCTTTTCGGACGGATTCGAGCGCAGGCTTCGGCTGGCGGTCGCGGCGGGTGAGGCCAAAGTTCCAGTCCTCGATGTCGAAGCCACCGCGGTGCCACTCGTCGGTCCAATTGAAGATGAAAGTTCCAGCGCAGCCTGCAGCGAACGTCGTGCGCACCTGCCACTCGAGCACGCTGGCTTGCTTTTCTTCTCCGTTACGAATGCTGTCCAAGCCGATCTCCGTCAGGATGAGCGGACGGTCGCCAGCAAGGTTTTGGAGGCGGGCGAGATAGGCGGCCAACCTTTCCTGTGACTCCAAGAACACGTTGAAGCAATACAGCTCAACAAAGGGCAACTGGAGGTACTCGGTCGAAGGATAGTTTACATAGGTGAACAGCGCTTCGGGGTCTTCTGCTTTGGCTGCCCAGTAAAGGTGCTCGAGGAAACGCACCACCCGCCGCCGGCCGTGCCAACGCACGATAGGTGCGGGAATCTCGTTGCCGATCACGTAACAGAGCACCGCCGGGTGGCGGGCGCAGGAGCGCACACCTTCGCAGACGCGACGCTCGATATCGTGGGCCAGACCCTTGACGTCCAGAAACGTGACGTGCTGCTCCCAAGGCAGGCCGATCATAACCCACAGACCATGCTGCCTGGCAAGGTCCAGCAACCAAAGCGGTGGCACGGTGTAAGTGCGCAGGGCATTGATGCCGTTCGCCGCCATCTGTGCGAAATCCCGCCTGGCAATTTCCGGAGCCGGGAATTGGCTGCCCTGCTCGTTGGGGCGGAAGGGCCCGTAAGTCACACCGCGGATGTAGAGCTTCTCACGCCCTACGAAGACAAACTTGCCCGCCGCACGGGGTCGTGGACCCGAAGGCTGAGTGACCGGTGAAGGGGCTGGGGTGTTCATGATCAATGCTTGGGCAGGGTTTCGGAAGCCGCCATGGGCTTGCCTCTCTAGTCAGACCCGTGACGCGGTACGTTCCGGCCCCGGAGTGTCTCTAAACCGTACTCGCCGTGTGCACCACCTCTCGCGCGCGCGGCAGCGCCAGGTACCACCGCAGTGTGGTTTCCACAACCATTTCAATGGATGAGAAGCGTGGCCGCCACTTGATCAACTCGAAGGCTTTTTCTGGGTTTGAAACCAAAGCCGGCGGATCACCATGGCGCCGTGGCGCATCTCGAACCGGGACTCGACGTCCGGTTGCTCGTTCGACCGCAGAAATAACTTCTTTGACCGAATGGCCCCGGCCGGTGCCCAGATTGATCGCCGTGCTCTTGCCGCCTTCCAGCAGATACTTCAGGGCCAGCACATGAGCATCCGCCAAGTCGGTCACGTGAATGTAGTCACGGACCGCCGTGCCGTCCGGGGTCGGATAGTCGGTCCCGCAAATCTCTACGTACGGATGCCGGCCAAGGCCTGCTCGAATCACAAGGGGAATCAGGTGGGGTTCCGGATCGTGTTCCTCGCCGATTTCGCCTTCCGGATCGGCTCCCGCCGCGTTGAAATAGCGAAGGCTGACCCAGCGCAGACCATACGCTCTGCCGTACCAATGCAGCACCCGTTCGACAAATAGCTTTGATTCCCCGTAGGGATTCACCGGCCGCTGGAGATGTTCTTCGACAATCGGCAGGTCTGCTGGTATTCCATATGTCGCGCAGGAGGAAGAGAACACGACATCCGACACGCAGGAATCCATGAGCGCGTGCAGAAAGCTCAAGGAATTGATGACATTGTTCTCGAAATACTTGCGAGGATCCAGCATGGATTCGCCGACATACGCGTTCGCCGCAAAAAGGAGGACGGCGCCAATTCGATGGCGTTGAATGACATCGGTGACCAATCGGCGGTCCGTCATATTGCCTCGCACCAATGGCCCCCAGCGAACCGCCCATTGGTGACCAGAACTCAGGTCGTCTAACACGACCGGTTCATAGCCACTTGCAGCCAGCGCTTTTGCTGTATGGCTCCCGATATATCCAGCTCCGCCAACAACTAGAACGTGTTTCATCAACAACGCCCCCGAGATAAGCTCAGATTGTTCTCGTCCTGCCGAACTTCCGTCTGAAGCAGAATTTCCGTATTCGATTTTCTCCGCCCGCAGCCATCGGAATAGAAAGCGGGAATGAGCACCCCCCACCGCCTGAGGTGGCCTCGAGATTCATGCTGATATGTTCACTGGGCCGCACCAACCCTCAGGGAAGATTGCGGGATAAGCTCAGGGGACTCTTCGAATGAGAATGGGAGACCTACGACGTTCCTTCCAACACTATGATATTCAAATTCCGAGTGCTGCATAGTCAGGGGGTCAAAAAGATTCCGCCCGTCCACTACGGTTGGAACCGCCATACGGTTTCGGAGACACACCGGATCGAGTTCACGAAATTCATCCCACTCTATTAGTGCCAGCAAAGCATCCGCACCTCGCGCGGCGTCATAAGCTGATTCACAGTAGGATATGCTTCCCTTTTGCTCGGGGAGGACCTTCCGCACGTTAGGCATGGCGGACGGATCGTAGAGACGAAGAGTCACCCCTTCCTCAAGCAAGCTTCTGATGACCTTGAGGCTGGGAGCTTCCCGAATGTCGTCGGTTCCTGCTTTAAAAGCCAGGCCGAGGATCCCAATGTTCTTTCCCTTGATTACCCAGAGTGCTTGCTGAACCTTTTTGAGGAAGGCTTCAATCCGCTGTTCATTGACTCGTTCGACCTGCTTCAGAAGAGAGAAATCCACGCCGTGCTCTTCTGCCAGGTAAATGGACGCCTTTAAGTCTTTCGGAAAACAGTACCCACCGAATCCGATCCCGGCGCGCAAGATCTCGCTCCCAATCCGATGGTCGGATCCAATGCCTTCACTGAGGCTTGAAACATCGGCGCCCATCGCCTCGCAAAGATCGGCAAGCATATTGATAAAAGATATCTTTGTACAAAGGAGGGCGTTTGCCGCGTGCTTGATCAATTCTGCCGTCGTGAGATCCGTCATCACGATCGGGCACCCCAATGGTCTGTAAATACTTTCCAGGATGCGTCGTGCTCTTTCAGTTTCGACCCCGCACACAATGCGATCCGGGTGGAAGAAGTTCTGGATGGCTTTGCCTTCGTGAAGGAACTCCGGGTTTGAGGCGACGTCGAAAATCGGCACCGACGGAGCAGTCGTCGATTTTGCCAAATGCTGGAATGTTCCATTGTCACCGTCTTCCGGGTGCACCCCATTACAACCCATATACCGGAGGATCGTTCTCTTAACCCACTGAGCTGTAATCGCGGGAACAGTACTCTTTTCAATGATAAGTTTGTATCCATTCAGATTGCGGGCAATGTCCCTTGCTAATCCTTCAACCTGGCTAAGGTCAGCCTGGCCGTTATCTCTCTGCGGTGTGCCCACACATAGAAAGAGCACTTGCGCCGCACGGATGGCATCATCAACTGCGGCGGTGGGCAAGAATGTCCCTCGTTCCAGATGCCTGTGAAGGTGTTCCTGGATTCCAGGCTCGTAGAAGGGACTATCTCCGTGCTGGATCTGCTCGACTTTCGAGGGATCACTGTCGGCACCGACAACCTCCCATCCGGGCTCTGCGAGCCCCATGGCTGTCGGCAGACCGACGTGACCGAGGCCTAGAACGGAAATCTTCTTCTCCAATGGAAAATAAGGTCTGCTGCTCTCCACCGTCACCTCTTATAATTACCCCCCTCATTGCTTAGGTTGCATGTCCTATAACCCGGAATCCCGGCGAGCAATCTGATCTCTTCGGACCCGCCATTCGTGGGCTGAAAGTCTTGATAAGCTTTGAAAGGAATGATCAAACCGATTCGTCAACGATTCTTGGCTTTTCAGTCGTTGACTTTGGAAAAAGAGACAGTCCTGAAGATGATTCTGATTTGTGGCAGAAATTTCAGGTGCGGCCTATCCACGCCAATGGAACGCCGCAAAACGAGGCTCAAGAAGTCAAAATAGACCAACAATCATGCGACTTTTAGAGAACATCGATCTTGATCGGAGCAGTTCCCTGGCGCACGCTATCAGCGCGACCTCGTGCGATGGCCGGCAAACCCCGCCTGACAATCGAAACTATTACACGCTCGACGTCGTAGGCATTAACTTCCGCGGCGATTGATCTCGCAAGCAACTCGACGGATAGGACCAGGCGGTACAAGCTCTTTCTCCGGATTAGAATACCTTCCGTCCCTTTGAGAGGCCCCGATATCACTCGCACGCGCTCACCGGTTGTCAGGAAGGGATGGGGCTCGACACGTTGGCATCCCTCAACTACCTGCCTGACAGCCTCGATTTCCTCGTCCGGTATCGTGGCTGGTGATACGCCGAGTCGTACAAAATCATAAACTCCTGCCATCGAAAGGATTTCGTTGCGTCGTTCCAGTCCTCCAAGCACGAACACGTAATTGGGAAATAGCGGCAGAGAGATTTCCTTTACCCGGTCCCTCCATCGGTGAACTTCGGTGTAAAGTGGCAAAAACGCTCTCATCCCCATCTTGGAGAGACCCTGAGCCACCGATTTCTCGTGCTGATGGCGCGTATAAAGTGCAAACCATCTCCAGGATTTCGTCTCCATTTCCATCATGTGTGCGGTCTGAACAAGGCTTCGCCAATGTGACCTACAGGAGGCGCTCTCCTGTAACCACAGGTTCCCTTGCGCCTGGGGGCTGCGATTCGAGGCTGCTTTCTCTGTCGCTTACCAGCTTGTTCTGTGACCGCCTTCAACCTTCTTCGGGAAAAAGATCCGCAAGGATTTCTCGGGCATCCTTTCCCGATATACCCACGCCTTCATTAAAACTCAATTCCAGTTGATACCACTGGCGGCTAACAGCCGACGCCACTCTGCCTTCATATCGAAACCGAATTTCTCGGTTCCTTCGGTCTTTGAATTCCACAAGAACCTCGAGTTGTGTCCCCACTGCCAATGGCTGATCCAGGCAAACCTGCGCTTTTCCTTCGCCAATTGCTTCCAGCCGTCCCTCAAACACTTTCGTGCCCTCTTCAGTCCGACTTGTAGCTCTAAGTGGAATTGAGACCCTCAAAGGAGTTGACGACTGCTTCGGCAGATCGTGGCTACATCCGGCCCCGCCCATTTTGCTGCCCTCCAGATACTCGCTAGTTTGATGAATTAGGTTCCCTGGCGCAATAGGACGAATGTGTAAAAATTGAGCCTGAAGTTTGTCAGGGATACCACTCCGGTGATTTAAGTAATTATCCTGCGGGAAAGGCGTAGGCCTTACGGTTGCTAGAGCTTCAAGGGAAGCTGATCGCAACGGGTTCAATCAAAAACAGTACCCGTGAAGTGCAGATTGGTCAGTCACACTCCGACAACTGACGGGCCCGAGTTTTGGTAGCAGTGGAAGGGAGAGAGTTTACATCAATCGAGCGGCCTTGAGCCGCGCGCGGGTTTTTCATACCACTTCCAGAGTGAGTTCCCTAGCTTTTTAAGTTTCCTGGAGGGAAGGCGACGGGCGTGAGGGGATACACCCGTTGAGCCGTGGTCTTCAGCTTCGAAGGGCTTGGTTTCGTGTTCACGTTCTTAATGTTGGCTCCGGCATAATCGCTCGCGACCAGCCCGCCGCCGAGTAAAGCCGCCGAGGATTTGAGCGCGTTCCAGCGGCTGATCAAGTGGTCGGACTTATCGCTCTTCATAGCCAACCTTCTAGTGTTTTACCTTCAACCTCACCTTGGAATGCTTGGTCTCCGCCACCCATTTGTTGAACTGCTCAATCATTTCCGGAGTCCAGTGGCCGTCAATCTGCCCCGGCGTATACTTCTGCTGGCGCAGCATCATCATCCCCCATTCATCGATCAAATGGTCCAGCTCGGCATGATCGGCAACTTTTTCGACCAGTTGCGGGGGAATAAAGGTGATGCCCTCGGGATCGCTGACGGCAACATCACCGGGCATCACGGTCGCCTGGCCGATCCGAATAGGGACGTTGATGCCCATCAGCGTTACATTTTTCAACGCCGAGGGGTCCGTGCCCCGGCAAAAGACCTCGAACCCCTGCATCCCCTCGATCTCGGAAGTGTCGCGGATAGAGCCATTGACGATGATTCCGTTATGGCTCTTGGTAAACACCGAGGTGGCAAGATTGCCTCCGATGATGGTGCCGTCCTTGATTTTGCCGAAAAGGTCCACGACCATCACGTCACCGGGCTTGAGCCTGTTGATGATCCAGGAATTTTCGCCCCTGGTCTTGTCGCCTTCCTTTTTCGCGTTGGCCCTGATCACGGAGTCCAGATCCGGCCGGTAAGGCATAAACACCGCTGTCACCACTCGTCCAACCAGCCTTTTCTTTTGCGGATTGATCACCGTCCACCCGGACGCGAATTGGTTGTGATAGCCGGCCCCCTGCAGCACTTCCCAGGCTTCTTCGGCCGTCACATCCTGGAGGCGTTGCAAAACTGAACTGGGAACTTCGGGGCGCCCGTCCGCAAATCGCGTGCCGTGCCAATCCGGCGTAAACTCGATGAGCTGCTGCTTCGAGAACATTCCTAACTGGGCCCATCCGTAGCTGCTGAACCCCAGAACCACAATCATTAAGACCAGCAAAGAGAAATTCCTTTTCATTCTTCCGTCTCCTCCAGTTGGATTGCGAAAGCATTGCAGGAAGCCTGCTATTGGCAAATGCGACCGGCGGCAGTCCCGCGCTTCCTGTTCGAAGCCGCCCGAGCCGGGCAACGTCCATTAGACATAGGGGATGTGCCGGCTGGCCATGATTCCCTTGATGTAAGCGACGCCAAAGATCTTGCCGAGAATCCCGTATCCGGGATGGACAATGTCTTTTCCGAAATAATCATCACCGGTAAGAATGGGATCGTGGTCCGGGCGTAGCGGGACGCGGACTCCGCTGTCATAGAGCGCCTGGTATACCGCTCCGAAATCGATTGCGCCATTATCCTGAAAAGTCTCGACGAAGTTGTCACGCGTCCCTGTGAGATTGCGTGAATGGATATAGAAGATTTTCTTTTGGCGGCCAAACTCGCGCGCGACAGCCTCAAGATTTGCGCCCATCAAATGGTAGACGGCGATCTCAAACGTCACCCCATTCACCGGGCTCGGCACGATGCCCATCACACGGCGGTAGGCTGCCGGACTGATGATGATGCGATGGATGCCGCGCAGGACTGGTACCGGGGGATCGTCCGGGTGCAGGGCCATCTTTACGTTGGCTTTCTCGGCCTCGGGCATTACGGCTTTCAGAAAGTATGTGATGTTATCCCACATCTTTTCTTCGCTGATACGGCCCCACTGTGTGAGTCCTTTGGGCACTTCGCGCATGTTAAAAGACAGGGCACTGCAGCCACCCCGGCCCGGGTAGTGCATATTGGTACGGTACCAGTCGATGCCTGCCATGAAGTCGTAACAAACCATGGGAATCCCGACTTTGCCAAGCGCCTTCAGGGCGGCAATATAGTTTTCGATCTCTTCGTCGCGCCCGGGTAGCCCCAGCTTGATTTTGTCCGCCGGCACCGGATGGCTCTCAACGCCCGCAATGGTCAACCCTGCCTTCTCGTAGTCGGCCTTCATCTTAGCGACCGTATCCAGATACTGGCTGCGGGGAACACGACTGAGGGCGCCGGCCGTACCGGCGATTGCATGCGTGACGCCGATCTGCTCAGACAGTTTGACCAGGTCCGGATGGCGGTCGCCCCATATGAGGCATATCTTGAACTTTTCGTCGTTGTCCTCTGCGCTACGCGCCGCCCTCGAAGCAGAAGGTGCCGCAGCCGCCGCAACCGCCGCCAGAACTCCTTGCATGCATTCTCGCCGATTCAGTTTGGGCATGTGTGTTTCCTCCTACGGATCAGTTTTTACCCGTATTCAAGGTCTATCCGGTTGCGGCGGCAGCAGGAGATTTGAAGCCTCGGCACCAGGCTGAGAACCTTCAAGAAGACATGAGATGCTGCTCCAAATTCGCGTGGCAATGCGGGTGCATTCGTCCTGAA
>JARRJI010000044.1:0-14599 GCA_037379595.1 Acidobacteriota bacterium
CCGGCGGTGGGCGGCATTGCCAAGGGCCACCTTGTGCGCGAGGTGGACGCGCTGGGCGGCGTGATGGGCGAGGTGATTGACTCGGTCGGCATCCAGTTCCGGCTGCTCAACACCAGCCGCGGGCCGGCCGTCTGGTCGCCGCGAGCGCAGGCCGATAAGAAGCTTTATCGCGTGAAGATGCGGCAGGTGCTCGAACAGGAACCGAACCTGCGCATCAAGCAGGCGGAGGTCATCAACCTGATTCTGGAGGATTCGGGCGCGCATTCATCGACGGCAACTGATCGCCAGCCGCACCAGAGGCGAGTTCGCGGTGTGGTGCTTCGCGACGGCAGAACCGTCGAAGCCGGTGCTGTGGTGGTGACCACCGGAACGTTCCTGAACGGGCTGATCCATTGCGGGGAGCAGAAGTATCCGGCGGGTCGCTCGGGCGAACCCCCGGCCGTGTTGCTGGGCGAAGCTTTGCGTGGGATGGGCTTTGAAGTGGGCCGACTGAAGACCGGCACGCCGCCCCGGCTCGATCGCCGCACCATCGACTTTTCCAAATTCAAGGTGCAGCCGGGTGATCCGGTGCCAACACCTTTCAGTTTCCGCACGCGCGCCATCACACAGGAACAGACGGTCTGCTGGATCGCCTTTACCAACGACGAGACACACCGCGCGATTCGCGAGAACCTCCACCGCTCGCCACTTTATTCCGGCCAGATCAAGGGCATCGGCCCGCGCTACTGCCCATCGATTGAAGACAAGATCGTCAAGTTCCCGGACAAGCCGCACCACCAGCTTTTCCTCGAGCCCGAAGGACTGGATACGAACGAGATCTATGTGAACGGCATGTCCACCTCGATGCCGATTGACGTTCAGGTGGCCATGGTGAAATCGATTCCCGGCCTTGAGAATGCCGAGATGATCCGGCCCGGCTACGCCATCGAGTATGACATGATCCAGCCGACGGAACTCCGGCCGTGGCTCGAAACCAAGAAGATCAGGAACCTGTTTCTGGCCGGGCAGATCAACGGCACCACGGGCTACGAAGAGGCCGCCTGCCAGGGCATCATGGCGGGCATCAATGCCGGGCTGCGAGTCCAGTGCCGCGAACCGCTTGTGATCGGGCGCACGCAGGGATACACGGGAATTCTGATCGACGATCTGGTCAACAAGGGCGTGGACGAGCCTTACCGCATGTTCACGTCGCGTGCGGAGTTCCGGCTGCATTTGCGCATCGACAACGCCGACGAGCGCCTGATGCCCATTGGCTACAAGGCAGGCACCCTCCGGCAGAAGGATTACGACATCTTCCTGCAGAAGCAGCGGCGGATTTCAGCCGCCACGCGTTTCCTGCTGGAAACCCGGCTCGATCCGCAGTCGCGCGCCGGCCAGGCGATTTACTCTCGCCTTGGACTGATGGACGGCAGCCAGTTCAACGCTCCCACGCCCCTGAGCGGCGCTACCCTCCTGAAGCGGCCGGAACTCAGCATCGAAGATCTGATGGAATGGATCAACAAAGGCCTGAGGGAAATTGGAAGCGAACCCATCGCAACGCACAACGGCGACGGTCTGGCATCGCTGATGGCTCGCGAAGAAGCGCGCCGCATCGAAACCGACCTCAAGTATGAAGGCTACCTGGCCCAGCAGGAAAAACACATCGAGCACATGAAGCGCGCCGAGCAGCGCCGCATCCCTGAATGGTTCGATTACGGCAAAGTCTCAGGCCTCTCGCGCGAAGTGGTGGAAAAATTTACCCGCGTCCGCCCGCTTACTCTCGGCCAGGCCCTCCGCATCCCCGGCATCACTCCCGCCGCGGTTTCGCTGGTCAACGTTTACATTGAAATCTTCCAGCGGCGCAGCGCGGAACAATCCCAGGCATAGTCAGCAAAGACGATGACCTGGAGCAGTCTCAGGGCAGCGGGCATTTTCTTTACGCCGCGATGCTGACATTCCCGGACCGCCCTTATCTTTTTGGCTTCCACCGCTCGAAGAACGCTTTGAAATCCTGGTAGGGCATTGCGCGGGCGTTGGCAAACTGGCCCTGGCTCTGCGCGTAGAGCAATTTGCCGTGCGGATCGAGCACGGCCATGGCAGGAATGCCTTTGTTGATAGGCACGCCGTATTCTTTGCCGATGTCGAGGTTCTTGTCGAAGCGTTCCACGTCGATCTTGACAATCACGAAGTCACGCGCGATCAGAGGGGCAAGCCCGGGCTTTTTCATCTGCGCATCCAGCGCATGGCAATCCGGTCACCAGTTGGCACCGAAGATCAGTACGATATTCTGGCCTGTCTTTGACGCCTCTGAAATCGCAGCGGCAATGTCCTGACGAGCATTGGCGTGCTCGTTATAGATCAGCTGGCTCGCAGCTTTCGCTACGGATGACCCCAGCGCCAGCGCGCAGACGGCCAGGGAAAGAATTGCTTGCCTCATGTGACTTCTCAGCCCTGCTCTCATATTTTTCTCGATCATAAATAAAGACTGCAGGGAATGCAGCCGCCAACTAACTCCTGAAATCCATTGCCGGGTACTACGCTGGATGATCGAAGAACGGCTCACCAAGCTTGCGGTATTTGTAGGCCGCCTGTTCATTGAGTTCGATGCCGAGGCCCGGCCGGTCGGTCACGCGGACATAGCCTTTCTCAATCAGCGGCTTCTTGCGGCCCTTGATGAGGTCGTCGAAGAACGGGACGGACTCGGCGTGCCACTCCAGCGCCAGGAAGTTCGGCGTGGCGGCACAGAGGTGCACGGAAGCCATGGTGCCGATGGGGCTCGAAATGTTGTGGGGCGCCACGGCGACGTAATGCACCTCGGCCATGTCAGCAATGCGCCGGCCTTCCAGCAGCCCGCCCACCTTCTGATAGTCGGGTGCGAGGATGTCCACCGCGCCGCGCTCCAGCAACTCTCGGAAGTGGTGGCGCTGGTAGTGGTTCTCACCGGTCGCGATGGGCGTGGACGTCGCTTCCGTCACGCGCCGGATGGCGTCATTGTTCTCAGGCGGCACGGGGTCCTCAAGCCACAGCAGGTCGAAAGCTTCGCAGGCGCGGGCCAGCTTGATGGCGTCATTCACGCCGTAGTTCCAGTGGCAGTCGATGGCCAGGTCCACTTCCGGGCCGATCGCCTTGCGCAGTGTGCCCACCAGCCCCGCCATGAGTTCGATCTCCTTGCGAGTGAGCGTGCGGTTGTAATCGTCCAGCGAGTATTCACTGGGGACATCGACATCGAACTTCAGTGCCGTAAAGCCGCGCCGCTTCATGGCGACGGCGTGCCGGGCGTAGTCCTGCGCGCGGATCGTGCGGGCCTCAGATTTCTGCCCGCCGTGATACTTGGGGCTCAGTTCCGCCCGCTTGGGCAGTCTCCTTTTTCCTTTTCCAGCAGCTTTGGTTTCGCGAGCCTTCTGCGCCCAGCCTGGCGTGCGCGGCAGCAGCACCGGTGAAAGGCTGGAGAGGCCTTTGCCGGCGTGGCAGTCGGCGTAGATGCGAACGCGGTCCCGGTACTTGCCACCCAGGAACTGATAGACCGGCAGGTTGGAGGCCTTGCCCACGATGTCCCACAAGGCCGTCTCCACGCCGCTGATGGCGTGATAGCCCATGCCGGCGGTCCCGGTGGCGCCCATTGCTGTGCGCATCAGCCGCGCCAGGCGGTCCACGTCGCGCGGGTCCTCGCCGGGCAGGAATTCATTGAACTCGCGGACCACTCCCGTCAGGCCGGGAGCGAAAAAGGCTTCGCCCCACCCGGTGATGCCAGCGTCGGTGCTGACCTTCACGATGGTCCAGTCATAATTGGCTTCAATAACCGCAGTTTCGATTTTGGTGATTCGCATTTTCTGGCTCGGTGCCCTTTCCTGTTTTCCGGTGGAATTTCGCCCACCACACTAAGACTCCGCACACCGCCACAAATCAGCCGGCGTGTGAGCCCTGCACAAAGAACGGTACCATATCAGAGGATGGCGGGAAATGCTATTAAAGCGCTCCGAGATCTTTCTGGAGTTTGGTGACGGAGTCCTTCGGAAGCTCCGACGGCACAAGGTCCGTGGGACGCCGCGCATAGACGTGACCATGGACCTCGGATAATTCCACAGTCTCGGTCTTATTATGATCGCCATACCGGACCTGGAAAGTATACTGCGGTTTGGTCAGCCCGTAAGCGGCCAGATCCGTGGGATGCTTTTTCGGGAACGACGTTGCGTTCAAGCCGGTCAGATCCTGAAGCAGCGTTTGCATCTTGTCGCCAGAGACCTCTTCGCTGGCCGGCTCGGTCTGCTCCCACTTGCTGTTCTTGTGCTGCACGAAGACCTGGCGTCCCTTAGGGCTGACCACCGTGACCTTGTTTGCCTCAAAAGTGGAGAAGTCGAACAGGCTCTTGGAGCGAAGATCAGAGGGCTTCTTCTGGAACTGGGTAAGGAAATCAGACCCGAGCGTGAACACCGGGGCCACCGCCGTATTCATGGCGTAATAATTGCTACCGTCCTTCTTGCCCAGCACCACAGTCTGGCTGCCGTCAGGGCCGCTGAGGTGAACCGTCAGCGTGGGATTTGAAAAGCCATAGCGGCTTGGGTCCGCCTTCCTTTCGCTGACAATACTCTTCATGGAAGCATTACCCAATTCGTCGACCAGGCCCTCGACGCCAAAGCGGTCTGCGCGGACAGGAGGCGGCAGCATCAGGTCCCAGATGCCGTCTGCGTTCTTGACAAGCTGGTAGCTGGCATTCTTCGAAGAAACGTCAATCCGCTGGATGTTGTCCGACGTCAGAGTGACCACTTTCTTGTTGCGAAGAGCGAACAGGTTCTTTTCAAGCGAACCTTTCATGTTACTGGCAAGCGTGATGACGCGTTGCTCGCCGCCAACCTGCGCGTAGATGCCGGTGCTGGTGGGAGTGGAGCTTCCCAGGCGCAAGGTGAATTCCGATGGCTTGGTATTCGTCCTGACCTCAATCGTCGTTTCGGGAGGGTCCAGGCCAAATTCTTTCAGGTCGGCGGGATGTTCGCTGACCACTTCATCCGGCGTGGCGCTGGTCAGGCTGCTCAGGAAGCTGTCGATGGTGGAGGAGTCGGTGGCCAGCTTTTCGGGTTTCGTGATCTGCCAGACCTTGCCGTTCAGAGCGCAGGTAACCGCCCTGCCTTTGCTCGGCGTCAGAGTGAACGACACAATGTGACCGCGCTTGACCGGGAAGAGCTTTTGCGACGATGCGGTCTTCGCCTTCGAACTCGAAGCGCTCTTCTTGCGCCCGAAGTATGTGAATGCGCCCCAGAGTCCGGCGAGCACAGCAAGTGCAATCAGGGTTTGGAGATATTTCTTATTCATCGACGACGTCGCCACCACACTCCGGCACCCACCAGGATAATGGCCAGCGGCAGGCCAATAAATCCCAGGTACGACAAGCGGTCCATCTGCCCCTGGCTGATGGTCAGAGACTGGCTTGCTTGAGTCTTGGGGCGGATGGAAATCAAATTTCCCTCGGCCGAAAGCCAGTTGATCATGTTCATGACCAGGTCTTTGTTGGCTTGAAATCCCAGATAGGCATTGGCAGCCAGCAGGGACGTTCCCGTAACGACCAGCCTGCCTTCTCCCTTGCCGTCCTTAACGCCCGGTTTTCTGATGGTATCCGCAACGGCAACAGTAAGCGGTCCCTTTACATCCTTGCCAGGCTGAAAGGAAACCTGCCGCATGTTCGGATTAAAGTTTTCGACTCCGAAGCTTTTTCCTGATGTCTCACAGAGCATTTCAGGCGATGCCCCGCCTTTGGCGTCTTTGCTGATTTCAAGCGACCGGGAAATCGGGAAGAGCGTGGCGACATTTTGACTCTGGATCGGCTCGACAATGGGATTGGAGCCGTACTTGATGATCAACGGCATGACGGGCGTGGTCCCAAACAGCCGCGCAGCCGGGTTCAGGTCAACAACCAGGTCATTCCGCACTCGCACGCCCCACCCGGTGAGGAGTTTATCAAGATGGGGCAGCTTAACGCCGGCGTCCAGCATGAACAGAACGCGGCCGCCGTCCTGGATGTATTTCTTGATCGTCGCAATTTCCGCAGGAAGGTAATCGTGCTTGGGACCCGCAATCACCAGGATCTCGCAATCCGCGGGAATCTCGTTCTTCTGGAGGAGCATCAAGGTCTTAACCTTGTAGCTCTCACTGTTCAGTTCGCTCTTGAAGTTCTGGAACCCATCCCGGTTGGCGCTGTCGACATTACGCTCCCCGTGGCCCTGCATAAAATAGACAGTCTTCTCTCCCATGAGGACGCGGATCAGCGCATTCGTAACGCCCTCTTCGTTCGTGCTCTGTGCCTGGAAGTGCCGCTTCCCGGCAACAACTTCGATGGTGCCGTAGTTTTGCACTCCGTACTGCTTTGCCAGGGCAGGCTGGCGGTTTGGATCCACGTATTGGACCGTAACGCGGCGCGAAGCGTCGGCATACAGCCCGAGCAGGTCACGGCGCCGGCTGAAAGCGTCCTTCCGGTCAAACGCATAGATCATGACGTCCTGGTTCAGGGTCCTGAGAATCTTCTTGCTCTGAGGCGACAGGCTGAATTCGTGGTTGGGGGTCAGGTCCCAGCGCTTGTTATGCTGGTTTACAAACCAGTTGACCAGCACCACAATCGCAATGCCGATCAGCGTGTATACAACCAGGTTTGCGCCTTGCAGAATCCGCTGGCCGCGCCGTCCTTTCGGTCGATCATCTTGCGCCATCTTCAGGCCCTCCCCTTCAAAGCTTCAACGGACCGCGCCGTCAAAAAGATTCCAAGCACAATCACAGACAGATAGTAGACCAGATCCTTCAAGTCAACCACGCCTTTTGCGAATGCGTCGAAGTGCGTGGTCAGAGACAGGTAAGACAAAACGGCGCTTACGGCTCCGTGCGAATAAGCCGTGACCCAGTTCAAAATGTAAAGCATAAGAAACACCGCAAACGAGACGACGCCTGCGATGATCTGATTCTTTGTGAACGTCGAAATCCACATGCCCAGGGCCAGCAGCGCGCCACCAAACAGCAACAGTCCCAGCGCCTGCGCAATCAAAGGCTTGGCAAAGGGGTTACCGTAGATGAACAAGACGCTGAGATAGGCAAACGTGATGACGATCAGCGTGCTGTAAAGCGTCAATGCGCCCAGGAATTTGCCCAGGATAATCTGGAGGTCGGTAATCGGAGAAGTCAGCAAAAGCTCAATCGTGCCGGACCGCTTTTCCTCGGCGTAAAGGCGCATGGTGATCATCGGAATAAGCAGCAGAAGGACAATCGCCAGAACGCCTTCGAACAAAGGTCGTATGACGTACTCATTGATGGTCATATTGGGCACGCCCATCCCACCCATCGCCTGCATGCGAAGGGTCTGAAACATATACATTTTCGTAAAGCTGGAGAAGGTATACCCGCAGAGCACGGCGTAGACGGCCATCACCAGATAGGCTATGGGCGAATGAAAGTAGGAACGAAGTTCCTTGCCCGCTATTGCCAGAATGTTGCGCATTTTGATTTCCTCTCCACGATGGTGGCCGACGGCCGAATTCCGGCCGGACCTTTTGCGCTCAGTCGCCGAAAGTTAATTCACGGGTTCCGCTTGTCCCCCGCCCTCGGCCGGCGATTCTTCCTGAGCCGATACCTCCTCACTCAGGTCCCGCGTCGTCAGTTTCAGGAAGATGTCTTCCAGGCTCATTCCGCTGCTCTTCAATTCGAACAAGCTCCATCCTGACTGCACCACCGCCCTGGCCAGTTCCGCCCGCACATCGTGGTTCTTCTCGGTATGAACCTCGAGGGTGATGCGCGGACCCGAAGATTCCCGCTGCTCAACCAGGGTCACGCCCGGCACGGTCTGGAGCTTGCCCGTGATCTCCGCAGCAGGAGCTTCCGCCGTCACCAGGACCGTTCCGTATCCCTGCAGGCGCGCCGTCAGTTCATCCGGCGCCCCCATGGCAACCACGGTTCCCTTGTTGATCACCACGACGCGCTGGCAGGTCTTTGAAACCTCCGGAAGAATATGGGTGCTTAGAATCACGGTGTGCTGCCCGGCCAGTCCTTTGATCAGCTCACGCGTTTCGATGATCTGCTTGGGATCCAGACCGGCCGTGGGCTCGTCAAGGATCAGCACTTCAGGGTTGTGGATCATCGCCTGCGCCAGGCCGACGCGCTGGCGATATCCTTTTGAGAGCTTGCCGATCTGCCGGTGCTGCACGTCGGTAATCGCGCATTTCTCGCTGACTTCGCCAATCCGTTTCTTGAGCTCCTTGCGAGGGACACGTTTAATGCGCCCCACGAATGCCAGGTACTCCTTGACCGTCATGTCGGTGTAGACAGGGGGATTTTCAGGAAGGTAGCCAACACATTTCTTGGCCTCGATCGGCGTCTCGGCCACATCAAAGCCCGCCACTCGGACACGGCCGGAACTGGCTGAAAGGAAGCCTGTGATGATCCGCATCGTCGTCGTCTTCCCGGCTCCATTCGGACCGAGGAAGCCAAGGACTTCCCCTTTTTGAACCTGGAAGCTGACTCCGGAGACCGCAAGGGTAGGGCCGTACCGTTTCGTCAGATTTTCAACTTCAATCATACGAGTGCTCCCTCATAACCTTGAGCAAAGTGTCCCTGCAATTTGATTTGATTTCTCCCCATCGCACACGCAGGCTTCCACTGTAGCCGTAACTTATAAGGATTATCAGAAAACGCCAAAGGTTGCCAACCTGTTTATTTTGTGTTTTCCTGAAACTTGCTTTTCCACGGGATTCAAACCCAACTTTCAGCATCAAGAGCAGGCTCAGCTTACTTTGGAGGAAACCATGGTTCTCAAAGACCAAGTCGCACTGATCACAGGAGCTTCAAGCGGCATCGGCCACGCGACCGCGATCGCAATGGCGCGAGAAGGCGCGCGCATTGGAGTTAACTATCATAAGAACAAAGCCGGCGCCGAACAAGCGGTGGAAGAAATCCAGAAGGCCGGCGGCGAAGCGTTGGCGATTCACGCCGACGTCACTTCCGCGGCCCAGGTTCAGGCGATGGTGGAGAGCGTGCGCGAACGATGGGGCCGCGTGGACATCCTGGTGAACAACGCCGGCGATCTTCTGGCGCGGCATATGCTTGCCGACATGACCGAGGAATACTGGGACCAGATCATGGATTTGAACCTGAAAAGTGTGTTCCTCTGCGTCAAGGCGGTCTGGAAAGAGATGACGGCGCGCAAGAGCGGGTGCATCATCAACGTCACCTCCATTGCCGGGCGCAACGGAGGAGGTCCCGGCTCCGGTGCCTACTCCACGGCAAAAGGCGGAATGATCACCTACACCAAGAGCCTGGCCAAGGAACTGGCGCCGCACGGCGTTCGCGTGAACGCGATAGCTCCGGGGGTTATTGCCACGCCTTATCATGAGCGGTACAGCCCTCCTGAGATTTTCAACAAGTTCGTGGCCAGCATTCCCCTCGGCCGCGCCGGAACTTCCGAAGAAATCGCCAGCGTGATTGTGTTCCTGGCATCGCCGGCCGCAAGCTACATGGTGGGAGAAACGGTGGAAGTGAACGGCGGCATGCTGATGGACTAGACGGAGATCACTCGGACGATCGAAGATACTTGTCGATCTCCAGAAGCACCTTGTGCATCATCGCGGGAGTCAGCTTGCCCGTCTGGGTATTCTGCTGGCTGGGATGGTAGGAAGCAAACAGCCGGGGCAATCCGCCCGGCAATGCAAAGCTGGCTCCGTGAGCGAATCGCATCGTCGAGCGCGGAGGCAGATCCACCTGGGCGCTGATTACGTTGAGGTACCGGTCAAACGCGATTCGGCCGAGCGCCAGGACGGCGCGCAGCCTGCCGAGAAGTTCAAGCTCCTTTTCAAGATAAGGCTGGCAATTCTTCAACTCCTGCGGCAGCGGCTTGTTCCTGGGCGGAGCACAGCGCAAGACTGCTGTAATGTAACAACGATGAAGCTGCAATCCATCGTCCCGGTCGTGCCCTTCGGGCTGGCTCGAAAATCCTGCTTTGTGGAGAGCACGAAAGAGGAAATCTCCTGAACGATCGCCGGTGAACATCCGGCCGGTACGGTTGGCTCCGTGCGCAGCGGGCGCGAGCCCCAGAATCATGAGTTCCGCCTTCGGATCGCCGAAGCTGGGCACAGGCTTTCCCCAGTATTCCCAGTCGCGAAACATCCGGCGCTTCTCTTGCGCCACCTTCTCGCGGTATTGCACCAGGCGCGCGCAGCGCGCGCACCGTATCACCTGCCGCTGGAGCCTTTCGAGTTCCCGAAAAGAGGACCCGGATTCAGTCATAGTGAAATGCTCAGTGCCAGCCTGCAGAAAATCACGGCCCATTTACCCTTCCCGCGGGCGTGAATACCCCGCCGACGGAGGCCGCCACCGGGACCGTTTTTTTGCCCCGTCTTATTGCTATCTTGCCGAAACTTTTTGCTTCGAGGCGCATCTCTTGAAATAGTAGGTAACTTTGAGGAGACACCAAGACATGGCAAATATCAAGCATTTGAACAGCGAGCAATGGAGCGCCCTTGAGAGCGACCCGAAGCCCACCTTCGTGGACTTCTGGGCCGAATGGTGCGCGCCTTGCCGGGCAATGGAGCCCGCCTTCGAAAAGCTGGCAGAAAATTACTCGAACCAGTTCAACTTCGCCAAGGTCAACGTGGACGAAGCCCCGGAACTCGCCGGTAAGTTCGGCATCCGTTCGATTCCCACGCTGCTCTTGATCAAGAATGGAAAGATCGCCGAGCAACTCATCGGAGCGCGACCTTACAGCGCACTGGCTCGGGTTCTGGAAGCTCACTCTCCGGTCGCCAGCAAGTAACGCCCCTCACATACATTGGCCGTGAAGGCGTCCGTTTGAGAGCGGGCGCCCTCCTGCCATCGAAGCCGCAGTGTATCCGCGCCACAGAGTTCCCGGCCGGGAAACGGAAATCCCCGCAAAGGATCGATTCTAGCTAGGCCGACTGGAAAGCACGCTCGGCGTTTTTGGAAAGAGTCCTTTCGGCGTGCTGATGTAACCGCTGACCATGTTCTTGTCCAGCTTGTTCACCACCAGTTCCAGCGCGGTCGGGGCCCCGTTAACATAGAAAAAGACCGGCTGATCCAACGCTTGATCCTTCCGCTCAGTGCGCTTGTCATCAAAGAAGAGATTGATCGTGTAGACGTTATGCTTGCGGTTGGTCCTCAGCAATTCGATCATGACGCTCCCGATCTTCTTGCGAGCGTGCCTTTTCGGCAGGCGGAATTCGAAGTAGTCACGGTCTGTCCGATGGGCAAGCGCCACGAGTTCATCGTGCGTGCGGGCGATTGCGCCTGAAAGCTCACCCTTTGCGCCCATCAGGGCCTGGCGAGTGGCTTCGAGGTCCTTCTTGTTTTCCCCAACGTCGGATGAAAGGGTACCAAATTTGTTGTTTGACTCGGACTGGAGCTTGTTGAGGTCCTGCGAACTGGCCTTCTTTTGAATGGCCTGGTTCAACTCGTTAACGGCCGCCCGCTGCTGCTTTTGAATGTTTGCGGCAAGCCTGCGGGCGCGCGCCAGTTCCTGCTGGGTCATGCCCAGCTTCTGGCTTGTCACGTCGAACTGCGCCCTCAACTGAGCGTACTGATCGTCGCTCGAATTCATCCGGCGCGTCAGAAGGGTCAGTTGGTTATCGTGCTTGGTCAGTGCTTTCCCGAACGTGGATCGCTGGCTCAAGGCCAGGTAAAGGTTCACTCCGCCAAGCACCACCAGCAGAACAAGCAGGCCGATGAGGAATTTGCTCGCTGACGGGGGTGCTGTGGGCGGCGCCTGCGACGGCGGCGGCGCCTGAACGTAAATGTACTGTGGCTGTCCCGGCGCACCTTGATTCGCTCCTTGTGGAGGACCGGCTTGCGGACCTCCGGGTTGCGAAGCCGAGGACGGCTGGCCGGGGACTCCCTGTGATGGCTTCGGTTCATTAAAGCCAAACATGGCGTGCCCAATATTGCGCTTATCTTCCTTGTCTGACATATGCTCTCCTGTTTCTCATCTAATTCGCGAGGGACTGCAACTTCGCGTTATCAGTAGAGCGCCCAGTGCCCCTCAGCGCTGCTAGACTTCTGCCGTACCTGCCCGGTTTCAACGACCTCAGTGCGCAGGCCGACGATTAACTTAAGTATCCCACTTCAGTCAAGATTTTGGAAAGTACCTTTTGCACGCGCGGCCTAATTTTTCAAGAACGTACCGGTTGAGGTTGCGAGAAAGTACTGAACGTGCCGCCTGGCGACCCAGCGCGCTCTAGCCTACCCCCCAATCGGCTTATGCGCAGCAGGTGAGAGAGCAAGACAGGAGCTTCCGGTTTGTTTCCGGTTTGTTTTTTGCCAATCCTTTATTTTCAATAACATGGCCCGCTTTGTTTTCCGGTTTGTTTTCGCTTTGTTTCTTGGGCGTTTCTATTGTTTCCAACAACTTAGCCAGGTTTGTTTCCGCTTTGTTTCCGGTTTGTTTTTTCGGCTCATCCTTTGTTTTCAACAACTCTCCCGCTTTGTTTTTCAAAAATGAGAATTCTTAGCTGGCGCTTTTTTGAGGGTTCGAGGCGAGAAAATGCAGGTTTAATGTGTGTTTTGAACGAGATATGCCGAATCTGATGCGTTTTTGAGCCTTTTCCAACATCATTGCCTTCCGCGCCTCCCGGCGGCCGCGCGCCGCGCTGGGCAGGCTAAAGAAAGACTACCATACTAGCCCATTGTTGTCAAGCAAATTTTCGTGTCGGCGGGCGGGATGGCGTTTTGTCTATCACAGGTTTTCCGCCAGGGTTCAAGAACCCGCGACACACAACCGTGTCGCGGCTGCCATCGGAGACGCCTCAGCGAGGCGTCTCTACACCCCTCAGGCGCGCAGGAGGTAGGCGCCCAGGACGGCGCCGCAGCGGTCGCGGAAGCCCTCAACGGGGCGTGCTTCGGAATCCATCAGCCACTGCAGGCAATAGCCAACGACGAGGGCGCGGATGGTGGCCGCAGCGTCTTCGGGGCGGATGCGCCGAAACTCCTGCAGCTTGATTCCTTCGGCAATGATGCTCGAATCGCGCTTGCGGGACTTCTCAAAGAAATCGCGGAACAGCTTGCGGAAACGCTCCGAGCGGCCGCTGAGCGAGACGTAATCAAACAGCACCAGGTAGAGCTTGCGGTTCACCTCAGTGCTGTGGAACAGCAGCTCGAGTTCCGCGGCCAGGCGCGCGCGGGGAGATTCCTGGCTGGCCGCGACCTGGTCCAGGCTGCGGGTGAGCTCGCCGAGGAGCCATTCCAGGACGGCGTAAAAGAGGTCGTCTTTGGTATGGAAATAGTGGAGGGCTCCGCCCTTGCTGGAATTGGCTCGCGCCACCACGGAATCGATGGTTGTGGCGTGCAGGCCCTTTTCAAGAATTTCGGCGTAACCCGCCTTGATCAGAGCTTCGCGGCGTCGTGCGGTAAGCTCATGATCGACTCGGCGCGGACTCATAGGTGTCCTTTCTCAACTCCAGGGGAAGCCTATAAAATGTAAGATATACTGAATTGGGCGTCAATGTTTCCGCCAATTTTCCGGCACCGCCCCTTGATTGCAGATTGATGCCAGGGTGAAACAAGGGTTTATGAAACAACAGATTGCGGCTCCGGAAGAGAATCTTTTCGGGCTGGACAAAACGGAACTCGAACAACTGGCGCTAAATTGTGGCCAGCCGAAATTCCGCGGCGCGCAACTGTTTCGCAATCTCTACGCCCGCCGGGTGCGCGATTTGAACCAGTGCACGGATCTTCCATTGAATTTCAGGCAAGTGATCAGCTCTCGCTACCGTGTGGAATACCCTGAGATCAAGGCAAAAGCCGCGTCGCGGGACGGCTCGGTTCGTTACCTGCTGGAGCTCGAGGACGGCGAGAAGATTGAAACCGTCTACATGCCCGAGGAGCGCCGCGTGACTTTGTGCCTTTCGAGCCAGGTGGGCTGCGCGGTCGGCTGCCGTTTTTGCTTTACGGCGCTGCTGGGAGTGAAGCGCAACCTGACGGCCGGAGAGATTGTGGGCCAGGTCGTAGCCGTGCTCGAGGCTCAGCACATTGAAGCCGGGTATCCGGTAAACCTGGTTTTTATGGGCATGGGTGAGCCGCTGTTGAACCTGGCGGCAGTGATGAAATCGGTCAGGATTCTTTCCGACTCCAACGGACTGGGGCTCGCGCTCCGCCGGATGACGATTTCGACTGCCGGCATTGTGCCGCAGATTCGTAAGCTGGCCGAGGAACCGGCGCGGCCCAAGCTGGCCGTTTCCCTGAACGCTTCGAGCGACAAGCAGAGAACGGCACTGATGCCTGTGAACCGCAAGTATCCTTTGAGCGAGTTGCTCCAGGCCTGCCGCGAGTTTCCGCTCGGCCCGCGCGATTATGTAACTTTTGAGTACGTCCTGCTCGACGGGATCAACGATTCCGACGACGATGCCCGGCGCGTGGCGGCGCTGGTGAAGGACATCAAGTGCAAAGTCAACCTGATCCCATACAACGGCGGGACCGAGCTGCCGTACCGGCCCTCCCCGCTTGCGCGCGTGCTGGCATTCCAGGAGATTCTTCGCGGCCGCGATGCTCCGGCTTATATCCGCATTTCGCGCGGGCAGGACGTGATGGCGGCCTGCGGCCAGTTGCGGCTGGCCGCGACGGAAGGCATTAGCGTGCCGGTTGAGAGGGC
>JARRJI010000045.1:0-16004 GCA_037379595.1 Acidobacteriota bacterium
TCCATTCAATTGTCTGGAGGCCCCATGCCCGTTGAACCCCAATTACCGAGCCGCGTCATTCTGGAAGGCCGCGACCGTGCCGGCGCTCGGTCGATGCTGAAAGCCATCGGCTTCACCGACGAAGACCTTTCACGACCTATCGTTGGAATTGCCAACACTTGGATTGAAACCATGCCCTGCAACTATCACCTGCGGCGGCTGGCCGCCAAGGTGAAGGAAGGCATTCGCGCCGCGGGCGGCACTCCGATGGAGTTCAACACCATCGCGGTTTCCGACGGCGTCACCATGGGCACGGAGGGCATGAAGGCTTGCCTGGTCAGCCGCGAGGTCATCGCCGATTCCATGGAACTGGTGGGCCGTGGCCACATGTTTGACGCCATGGTTGCGCTGGTCGGTTGCGACAAGACGATTCCCGGCGGGGCGATGGCCCTGCTGCGGCTGAACGTCCCGAGCGTCCTTCTTTATGGAGGTTCCATTGGCGCAGGCCATTTCCACAGCCACGACGTCACCATCCAGGACGTTTATGAAGCCGTCGGCGCAAACGCCGCCGGAAAGATGTCGGACGCGGATTTCAAGGAACTCGAAAACGTTGCGTGTCCGGGAGCGGGTGCCTGCGGCGGGCAGTTCACCGCCAACACCATGTCCACGGTGATGGAATTCATCGGCCTCTCGCCCATGGGCGCCAATGGCATCCCGGCGATGGATCCGGCCAAAGATGAGGCTGCCTTCCGGACCGGCCAATTGGTGATGGACGTTCTGAAGCGCGGCGTCCGGCCTCGCGAGGTGCTGACGCGCAAGGCCTTTGAGAATGCCATCACCAGCGTTGCAGCCACAGGCGGTTCGACCAACTCCGTCCTGCACCTGCTGGCCATGGCCCGCGAAGCAGGCGTTCCGCTTTCCATCGACGACTTCGACGTGATCAGCAAGCGGACACCTCTGATTGCCGACCTGAAGCCGGCGGGGAAATACGTGGCCGTCGATGTTCATAAAGCCGGCGGGATTCCGCTGATCGCAAAGAAACTGATCGAGGGCAAGCCGGGTCTTCTGCATGAAGACCAGCTGACGCCGAGCGGCAAGACCCTGGGCGAAGAAGCTCGCGCCGTGAAAGAAACGCCCGGCCAGGACGTGGTCAGGTCCGTTGCAAACGCACGGAAGGCTACGGGAGGGCTGGTGATTCTGAAAGGCAATCTTGCGCCGGAAGGGTGCGTTGTGAAAATTTCCGGCCACGAACCCACTCATCATCGCGGACCGGCGCGCGTTTTCGACAACGAAGAAGACGCAATGAAGGCAGTAGACAGCAGGAATATCAAGGCGGGCGAAGTTGTCGTCATCCGCTACGAGGGTCCGCGCGGCGGTCCCGGCATGCGCGAGATGCTGGGTGTGACGGCGGCGCTGGTCGGCCAGGGACTGGGCGAGTCGGTCGCTCTGCTGACCGATGGGCGCTTCAGCGGCGCGACACGCGGCCTGATGGTGGGACACGTGGCGCCGGAGGCTGCGCGTCGTGGTCCGATTGCCGCGCTGAAGGATGGCGACATCGTGGTGTTTGACGTCGATGCGCGCCGTCTGGATGTCGAACTCTCCGAAGAGGAAATTGCAAAGCGCCTGGAAAGCTGGAAAGAGCCCGAGCCGCGTTACAGGTCGGGCGTCTTTGCCAAGTATGCTGCACTGGTTTCTTCAGCCGCGGAAGGCGCAGTGACCGTCGCCAAGTCGCCTCCCGGAATCACCAGTTGTCACGAGGCCAGGAATGCCACTAAAAGGTCCGTGGCTTGATGGCGGGGTAGGATTGTGCCAGAATAACAGGTAAGTGGCAACGTGAGGGGAGCTTTAACCATCATAAGCGAAGTGCCTGACATGATCGAAAAGTCAAACAAACACCAGGAGAAGAAGTGTACTCCGACCTTAAGATATTGATAGATTTACAGCGAGTAGATCAGGAGATAGCAGAACTTTCTTCCCAAATCGACACATATCCCAGCCAGATTAACGCCCTTGAAAAGCAACTCAGTGATTTCATCCATGCCCACGAAGAGCGCCAGCAACATCTGAATGCAAACCAGAAGGAGCGCCGGGACATGGAGGGCGAAATTCAGCTTGTCCGCCAGAAAATTTCCAAGCACAAGGATCAACTCTACCAGGTGAAGACGAACGAACAGTATCGGGCGATGCTGAAGGAAATCGAAACCGAAGAGGACAATATCCGCCGCGTTGAAGACCGCATCCTGGAGAAGATGATCGAGTCCGAAGAGCTTCAAAAGCAGTTGAAGGAGGCGGCGGCTGAACTGGAGAAAGAGAAGTCGCGTGTGGCGGCTGAAAAAGATCGCCTGGAAGGTGTCGCCAGGGCCAGCAAGGAGAAACGGGACAAGTCGGTTCAGGAACGCCAGGAACTGGCGGGCAAGCTCGGCGAGGATATTCGCCTTCATTACGAGCGTGTCCGCAGAGGGCGCGGCGGTGTCGCGCTGGCGGAGGTTCGCGAGGGGAAGTGTACGGGATGCAACGTACTCTTGCGCCCACAACTCTATTACGATGTTCGCGCCGGTGAGGGGCTTTACGAGTGCGAAAACTGCGCGCGTATCCTCTATTCCCGCGAACGACTGTCGACTTCAGCCGAGGCAGACGGCCCTCAGGCGCTTGCTTCGAACTGACTCGCGTCCGGGTGCGAATGTGCCCTGATCGAAACATGGCCTGTGCGGTGTGCCTTCCAGTCCGCCGTTGAGACCGCATTGAAAACCCTGACCTATGTCCACCAAACCAACCCGCACGAAAGAAGTAATTGCGCACATCGACGGCGGATCCCGCGGCAATCCGGGTCCTGCGGCTTATGGAATCGTGATTGAACAGGCGGACGGTACTCGCGTGGCCTCGCTTTCCAAATACCTGGGCCATACCACCAACAACGTCGCGGAATACGAAGGGCTGCTCGCAGCCCTCAACTATGCCTTGGCGCACAACCACCTCCGGTTGAAAGTCATTTCTGACTCGGAACTCCTGACGCGCCAGATTAATGGGCAGTACAAAGTCAGGAATCCAAATCTCAAGATTCTGCACGAACGCGCGCGCGCGCTGATCGCGCAGCTCGATGCGTTTCAGATTGAGCACGTTCGGCGCGAGCATAACCGGGAAGCAGACCGCCTGGCGAACCAGGCAATGGACGCAGCCAAAGGGAAAAAGCTGCCTCAGGCTCACTCCGCAGGGCAACACCGCGGTCAATCAAAAACCGAATTGACCTCGGCTACCCATTCAAAGCCTTCCCGCGCAACCGCAACCTACCGTCAGGGTGTGCTGGAATTGCGTGACTCCCTCCCGATCGCCGAAGGCGAAAATGTTAATTTGGAAGTCCGCCGTAAAGAGTAGCGGCTTTCGCCTGCGCACGCGGCAGCCTGACGGGGTTCGCCTTCCGGCACAAACGAGACAGTTTGCGGAAGAACGACTTGGATCCTTGTCATTCTGAGCGCGTCCGCCCTCCGCTCTCGAACGTCCCCGGGCAAGACGAAGGTGGCGACGGCAATCTCCGCACGGTACCTCGGACTGAAATCAAAAACCTTACGCGATTCCGCCTCACCTTTGGCTGCTCGGAATGACAAGCCACACCAGTTCGTCAGCAAAGTGTGAACGTCGTACTCATTTGCGAATGTCAGCACAGGCTTGCGCGAACACACGGTAGTGATAAGATGTTGGCTTCCACAGGAGGTTAACGCTTATGGCTGAACCTGCACCTGCATCAACACCTTTCATTCAACCCCTAACCGTGCTGACGGAAGAGGAGCAGATGTTCCAGGCTGCGGCGCGCGAGTTTGCCGAAAAGGAAATCGGCCCACACGTCGAGGCCATGGACCGTGAGGGTGTCTTCAGACAGGAGTTGATTGAAAAGTTCTTTGAACAAGGCTTTATGGCGATCGACGTTCCGGAAGCCCATGGCGGCAGCGGCGGAACTTTCTTTATGGCCATTCTCGCCATCGAGGAATTTTCGCGCGTCGATCCATCCGCAGGCGTGGTGATCGACGTCCAGAACACGCTGGTCGAAAACGCCCTTCTCCGATGGGGAACGGAAAGCCAGAAGAAGGATTTTCTGGGCCGCCTGGCGCGCGACACTGTGGGCGCCTACGCTCTTTCGGAAGCCGGTTCCGGCAGCGACGCTTTTGCACTGGAAGCACGCGCGCGCGAAGAGGGCGATTACTTCATTCTGAACGGGAGAAAGCTGTGGATCACCAACGCCAAGGAAGCCGGGCTCTTCATCGTCTTTGCCACGGTGAACCGCGACCTGGGATACAAGGGGATCACGGCCTTTCTGGTGGACCGCTCCACGCCAGGGTTCACGGTAGGCAAAAAGGAGGACAAGTTGGGCATCCGGGCGTCGTCCACCTGCGAACTGATCCTGGAAGATTGCCGCGTTCCCAAGCAGAACGTCCTGGGCGAGGTGGGAAAAGGTTATAAAGTGGCCATTGAGACTCTCAATGAAGGGCGCATTGGAATTGCCGCGCAAATGGTGGGTGTGGCAAGGGGCGCTTTCGAGCATGCGGCCCGTTACGCGCAAGAGCGGAAGCAATTCGGGAAGCCCATCAGCGAATTCCAGGCCATCCAGTTCCAGCTTGCGCAAATGGCCACCCGCATTGAGGCTGCCCGCCTGATGGCCTACAACGCCGCCCGCCTGAAGGACGCCCGCCAGCCGTTCCTGAAAGAAGCCGCCATGGCCAAATATTTCTGCTCGGACGTCGCCGAGCGTGTGGCCTCAGAAGCCGTGGAGATTTACGGTGGGTACGGTTTCACCCGGGACTATCCTGCGGAGAAATATCTCCGCGATTCGAAGATCGGCAAGATCTACGAAGGGACGTCCTTCATGCAGCTCCAGACCATCGCCAAAATCTTGCTGGGGTGATTCTCAAGGGGCGGCAGGTTTCGAAGGCATTTCCATTTCAGTACTTCCCGTGCGCGGACAGCTCTCCAGAAGCATCGGGCGGAACGGCTGACGTCAGCCGCGCCTTGATTCCTTTGCCAGCTTTTTCAGGATGGTGCGGACGGCTTTGGCGTCGGGGGCGTTGGGTTCCAGCCGCAGATAGGTTTCGTATTCCCGGCGTGCGCGTGCTTCCTGGCCGGCTTTTTCCAGACTGGTTGCCAGCAGGTAATGAGCCTTGGGGTTTTCGGGCTTCAGCCGGATCGCCTCTTCGCATTGCTTGATGGCCGCACTGTAATTTTTCCTGGTGTTGAGGACGCCGGCGAGGGTCAGACGGACGACGGCATCGTCCGGATTGTCCCGCAGATACTGCTCGTAATGTCCGATGGCCTCATAAAGTTGCCCTTTTTGCCGGAGGGCGTTCGCCAGCGCCAGGCGCGCGTCACTGTAATCGGCGTTGTCCCGCAACGCCTCCCGCAATTCGCTGATTCCTTCGTCCAGTTTTCCCTGGCCGATCAGAGCCGATCCCAGCAGGTAGTGTGCCTTGGGAGAGTTTGGGGTTATTTTCAAAGCTGCCCTGGCTGCCTTGGCCGCACCCTCAAAATCTCCGGATTGCTCCGAAAGGTCAGCCAGCTCCACTTGCGCCTCAGGTGAATTGGGCTTGTCCTTGAGGGCCTGGCGAAGAGCCTCGGCTGCTCCTTTTGTATCTCCCAGTTCGAGCAGTGCGGCCCCCAGCTTCGCCGCAAGCTCCGCGTCAGAGGGTTTCCTGGCAAGCGCGTCGCGATAAACTTTTGCCGCCGACTTGTAATCCTTCTTGGCAATGAGCGCATCCGCAAGCTTCAGTTCGTACTCGGTGGAAGTCGGATTCAATTTCACGGCCTGCTCGAGCACCTCAACCGCGCCCTGGGGATCACCATTCTCCTCCAGGGCATGCGCCAGCCGCATCCGAAGGTCCAAGTCGTTGGGAAGCGCGCGCAAAGCGTCCCGGTAGGTCGGAACCGCAAGCTGGTAATTCTTCTGCGCAACCAGAATATCGCCCAGGGCACCAAGCGCCTCCGGGTAATCACGCCGCAACTTCACTGCCTTCTGCAGCTCAGCCTGCTCCTTGCCGGTGTCGCCTGCAGCCTTGTAAGCCATGGCCAGCCGGTAATGGAGTTCCGGACTCTTCGGAGCCAGTTGAACAGCAACCTTGTATTCACCCAGAGCCTCTTTGACTTTGTTCGCAGACATGTAAGCGTTGGCCAGGTGCAGGTGGGCTGCGGGGTCCGTGGGCCGAGCCCTGACCTCCTGCTGATATTCAATTACGAATTTGCCAAGGTCCCCCGACGCCTCACGGGATTCCGCAAGGTTCTGACGGTAAGCTGCCGTCTCTGGAGAAAGCTCCAGCGCCTGGTTCAATTGCGCAACCGCGCCGGTCAGGTCTCCCGTCTTGCGCAGAACCAGGCCGAGCCTCTCATGAAGCTCCGGGTCGTCCGGCTTCAAGCGGAGAGCTTCCCTATATTGTGTGATGGCCGCCGGGTGATTTCCTATCGAGAGGTACGTAGCGGCCAATTCCTCGTGAACGGCAGAGTCGTCCGGACTTTGCCGGAGAACTTCCTTCAGCTCCTTCTCAGCGTCCGAATTGTCCCCCGAACGGCGATAGGCCAAGGCCAGCGTGAACCTGTAAGCGATCTGCTTCGGACGCAAGGAAACCGCCTGGCGGTATTCATAAATCGCAGGAATCAGGTTTCCGGTCGCCTGCAAAGCAGCGGCTAGGCTGTAATGAAAGTGGGCGTCATTGGGACGCAGGTTAATTGCCGTCTGATACTCTTTGACCCCTTCTGCATATTGGCCCGCCTCGGTCAACGCGTTCGCCAGACCGGCATGGATATCGGCGTCTTTGGGCGCCAGCTTTACCGCTTCGCGGTACGCCGCGACAGCCTCCTTAATCTTGCCTGCCTTGAGTAATGCGCTTGCAAGCGAGGCCTCAATTTCGGCGTTCTGCTTCCCCGAAGCAAGAGCCCGGTGATATTCCTGGATGGCCGCTGGATACTCTCCGCTGTCTGCCAGTACGCGCGCCACACTGGCGCGTGCAACACCGTCGTTCGGATGAAGTCTTAACTCCTCGCGGTACTCTTTCAGAGCCTCGGAGAGTTGGCCAATGCCCTCAAACAGCGCTCCCAGATTGCGATGAATCCCCGGCAGTTTCGGATCGAGACGTAACGCCCGGTTGTACTCCCGAATGGCGCTGCTGATCTCCTGCTGAGCGGCCAGCGCGTTTCCCAGCCCGTAATGAGCCGGAGCGGAGTTGGGCGCGAGACCGATGGCCTTGCGATAGGCCTTTTCAGCCTGCGTCCATTTATGCTGTTCAGAAAATTGATTGCCTTGCTTCAGGTAATCCCGGGCACTCGCGGCCGCTGTCTGCGACTTCACAGGCAGACAGACTATCGCCGCCATGGTCAGCAAAAGAAACCATCTTGTGGGACAAACACTGCACCCCATGACCTGACGCCTCTCCTTACTAGCATACACCAGCGCGAGGCGAAGAGTCGCCGTCTTGACGATAGCAACCGCCTGCGACGCCCCTGTTGAATCCATCGCTGTCTTCGCCTATATTGGGACCCTTCAAAGGTCTTGGCAATTCAAAATTTGGGAGACGCTGCGATGCGGCACCCGGGACCAAAGCGGTCGAAAACAAATCAACATCAATCCAGCGCACAGGCTCGCGCCCTGCAGGGCGTCCGCGTGGGACACGCCAGCGACCTTCGCGACCTGACGGGCTGCACTGTAGTGCTGGCTGAAGGCGGCGCCGTTTGCGGCGTGGACGTTCGAGGCTCGGCCTCGTCAACGCGCGAGCTTGCTCCCTGCATTCCGGGCCATGTCGTTGACCGCATCCACGGGGTTTTCCTGACCGGAGGCAGTGCCTTTGGACTTGATGCCGCCGCGGGTGTGATGCGTTTTCTCGAATCAGAGGGTATCGGATTTCCCACCGGCGCAGCCCGCGTTCCCATCGTCCCTGCCGCAGTGATCTACGATCTGGCCGTCGGCTCCGCCAAAGCCCGCCCCGATGCGAAGATGGCAGCCCAGGCTTGCCGGAGCGCGTCCAGCAAAATCACTGAAGGCTCCGTTGGGGCCGGAACCGGCGCAACGGTCGGGAAGCTGTTTGGAATCCGCTGCGCCACGAAGGGAGGGATCGGCTTTCGGCAAATCACCCTTGCAGGCAAAGTCGCGGTGCAGGCCCTGGTGGTGGTAAATGCCTTTGGCGATGTCGTCGACCCCGCTACGGGAAGGGTCATTGCGGGCGCGCGTAAGGGAACGAGATCCGGCGAGTTTGCTGATTCACTTCAGGAGATGATCAAGGGTAGCTTTCGCAAGAGCTTTGGCGCTGCCCATACGACGCTTGCTGTGGTGATGACTGATGCCGCCCTGGATAAAGTTCAAGCCACGAAAGTGGCCCAGATGGCCCAGGACGGAATCGCCCGGGCGATCTCGCCCACCCACACGATATATGACGGCGATCTGGTCTTTGCACTTTCGGTAGGAAAGAAACGTGCCGACCTCAACACGGTTGGCGCGGCCGCGGCCGAGGCCACAGCCCAGGCCATCGTCAGCGCAGTCCTGAACGCGGAAAGTCTGGGTGGGATTCCTGCTTGCAAGGATTTTGCGCAGCCATCTGGTCAATAGTTTGTGACACAAACAGCGCGGTCACCGATGGCACGCGGCCCCCACAATTAGCAGCCGCAACTAAAACTCCGATCTCGTTAGTGGCTTGATTCCGGAGCAGGCTGGCTTTGCTCGTGCGAGGGTGAGGGCGCGCCCGTCGCGCCGCCCTGGCCCATCGAACCGCTTCCGCCCATGGCTCCCCCGTGCACGCCCATCCCCTGGCCGCCCGCGGGCTGGCTTGAAACCACTTTCCACATCCGGCCTTCCAGCTTCAGTTGATACCGGACTTCCACGACGCTGTGCGGCGCCTCTTTGGACACAAACTTGGCCAGCGCTTCCGCGGTGTCGTCTTTGAACTGAACGCTTTCAACCTGGGTATCGAAATTCTTGAGCGACAGGTGCGGATTATTCCGCAGGTGGGTCTCAATGGCTCCCTGGATGGCCTGCTTGGATTTCAACGAACCCGTCATGCTGCAGGCAGACAACAGAAACGTTCCGACAATCACTGCAATCGAAAATTTACGCACGAATCCTTCCCCCTTGATGGTGAATTCAAACTACAACAATTTGATTGAAATTGTCAAAGGGCAGTTGGCCGGACTTTGTGCACCCGGCTCCCGACAGGAACACGGAGATTTCAATGGGCTCAAATCACAAACCCTCATCCTTCTATCACGACTCCGCACTCCAGTCCTTCCCATCGATGGTAGAATCCGCTTAGGGGGTGCCGATGCAGGTCCGCCTGTCGAACCTCTGGTACCGGATGCGGGGTAGTTACTGGTTTGTTCCCGCCCTGCTGGTTGTGATGGCGGTGGCTCTGGCCTTCGTCACAACCGCTCTCAGCGCCGGCTTGCGATGGCAAGCATGGGGACCGCTGCAGTGGATTTACAGCGGAGGCCCGGAAGGCGCCCGCACAATCTTCTCCACCATTGCCGCCTCGATGATCACGGTGGCCGGCGTGGTCTTTTCGATCACGATTGTTGCCCTCACTCTGGCCTCCTCGCAATTCGGCCCGCGCCTCCTGGTCAACTTCATGCGGGATACCACCAACCAGGTGGTCCTTGGCATCTTCATCGCCACCTTCATTTACTGTCTGCTGGCTATGCGGACGGTGCGAAGCATTCCCGAACATTCCTTCGTCCCTTACTTATCGGTAGCCTTCGCGCTGGCCCTGGCACTGGTCAATGTGGGTGTCCTGATCTTCTTCATCCACCACGTCTCCAACTCTATCCGGGCGGAAAACGTCATTGCGGCTGTCAGCGAGGATCTGAACCAGGCAGTCGAACGGTTGATCAGGAAGCGCTCGGATGAAGCGGAGCCACCGGCGGGCGCTCCGGCCCGGCCGGAGAATTTTGAAGAGCAGTCCTGCCTGATGAACGCTGCCAAAAGCGGCTACCTGCAGGCCATCGACGTTGATACTCTTGTCCACCGCGCCACCGAGCACGATCTCATCCTGCACGTCAAAACCCGGCCCGGTGATTTCGTCGTCGAGGGTTCCTGCCTGCTGAGCGCCTGGCCTTCCGAGCGCCTCACCGAAGAAATTTACAACTCCCTGACGAGCCCCTTTATCCTGGGCGGAGAGCGTACTTCCGAGCAGGACATTGAGTTTTCTATCCACCAGTTGGTCGAGGTTGCGTTGCGTGCGCTTTCGCCGGGCATCAATGATCCTCACACGGCGATGAATTGCATCGACTGGCTGGGTGCTTCCCTGTGCCGCCTCGCGGACAAATACGATCCCTCACCTTATCGCTATGGCGAACAGGGTCGGCTGCGCGTGATCCTAACACCGGTCACCTTCGCAGGCCTCACCAACGCCGCATTTGACCAGATCCGCCAGTACGGACGCACCAGCGTCGCGGTGACCTTGCGCCTGCTGGAAACCATCACCACCGTCACCGAGCATACGCGCCAGCCCGAAATGTGCCAGGCGCTACGTCGCCACGCCCTGATGTGCAAGGAGATCGCCGACACGGAAGCCTTCGGCAACTGGGACCGAAAGGATCTGGAAGATCGCTTTAATGCAGCCCTGCAAGCATTGGAAAAGAAAAAGGAAACGGGCACTGGACCAGCGCCTCAACTGCAAAAGAACGCCGAGGTAAAACCAGTTTAATGCATAGCATGAGGCTTCAGCCCAGCATTTTTTGGCTCTGCCCTGGACACCGCGAACGGCTGCCGCGGTCGATAGAAGGCCGCGGAAAGCCGCCGCGCGAGAGTCGGTCTGTTTAATGTACAGACGTTGCCAGCGAGGGAGTGGTAAGCACGTTCGATCCGCTCACACTCGAACATCCTGGGTCGCCAGGCCCGCTCGAGCATCCCCACCAGTTTGCTGTGGCGTTGACGGTCCCCGAACCGAGGTTATCCACACCTACGGCCCCTTGGCCGAGAAGGTTGTTGAGGTGAACGTCCACCTGAGCGCCGGTCTTGACCGCGACCCCCACTGCCTCTCGCTTGATCACGTTGTGGGAGATGACGGTACCCGTGATGGCAGAAACCCCATACACGTTGATCCCGGTTGGCCCCGGCGTCGCCGCGTCGTCAGTATCAGCCCCGTTGCCGGAAATCTGGTTGCCCACGATGACATTGCTGTTGAGATTCTCGCCTGGCGAGTGAGCATGCATGGCAACGCCGGGAAGCCCGTTGTTTGCAAGCTGATTGCCAATCACCACGTTCTCGGTAACCGTCCCGCCCGACAGGAAGCTGAAAATGCCAACGCCCGCCCCGGCTCCCGGAACCTGATAGCCGTTGTGAATCGAGTCATTGTTGGCGATCGTGTTGCCATAAATACCGAAAGGCGAAGTGGAGCCAAAGCCACTGGCCGGTGGATGCGAGGCCAGCGTGATCCCGCAGTCGAATGGGTTGTTTCTCACCACATTGCCCGTAATCACGTTGTCGTGGGTCGCCGCGGTCTCGTCGCTGATCAATATCCCACCTGAGTTGCCCTCGGCGGTATTGCCGGCCACAACCGAGTAGCTGACGCCAATAAGATGAATTCCCTCGCCACAGTCTTCGCCTTCCGCGGTTTCGAAATCCGGAATGCGGGGGCAAGTGTGGGTCGTTATGTCGAGGCTCCTGTTATTGTTAACCACCTGGTTGTTCTGGATAGTAACGGACGACGCGTTGGTCGCCAGAATCCCCTCAAAGTTGGCGTTCTCCACCGTAAACCCCGTCACAACCACGTTTGCGAGATTGGAGTTGTCGATACCATCGATGTAAATGCCATTTGCACGGCCCGTGGCGTCGATAACAGTGCTGCTTGGATTTGCGCCAACAAGCGAAAGCGGATGCCCGATCACCACGTCCTCCTTGTAGATGCCCCGGGCCACATGGATCGTGTCGTTGTCCGAAGATGCTTTAACTGCGGCGTTAATCTTGGCGTAGCAGCCGGAAGTGCCGCCTTGATTGACACACAACCTGGCCGCAGTTGCCGGCTGGCACAATCCGGCGATCAACACCGCGCCGAATGCCATCAGCAACACGCGAGAATAAACACATCTATTCTTGCAACCCCTCCGTTCATTCATTTCCCCCTCCCACTTCCTAGCTAAGATACTTGAAGAACTGGTTGTGGCCCTGCAGAAACGCAGGTACGCTCAAAAAGTGTTTTCCACCCCATCATTGCCGGTAAATGTCCATAGGCACGCAAAGCCGCCTGCTTCTCGCCCTGTGAGGCGGAAGCCGTTATTGTTTATTCCCTACACTACAACCCTTGGATGCACCTACTATACATCTGCTTCCGGGCGGTTGGGGCAAGATTTTGAAGTTCACAACTTCGTTAATATACGGTTTGCAATGTTTCTCACAGGCTGACAACAGCGCATCTTGCAGGGCGTTGTGCCGGCTTGTGCAAACGTCGGACGGGTCAGGTTGCCGCGCGAGGATCAGGCGTGATTCAATGATGCACATGGACGGGCGCTGGCTGCGACAGCGTGGCAAGCGATCCACAAACGAGGCCGCGATCGCCTTTTGCAGCGCGGCCGTGGCAGCGAGGTTCCAAGTTGTACATACCTGAATATCACAGACTGAAGGGCCATGAGTCAGCACTCGCCTTTATGAAGGCCAACCCGTTTGCGATTGTGGTTTCCGCCGCTGAGGGTTCCCCGTTCGCAACTCACATCCCGGTGCTTGTAAGCGAGGCGGGAGATCAAGTCCTTCTGCGCGGACACTTCGCCCGGGCCAACCCGCAGTGGAGAATGCTTGAAGACGGGCGGCAAACGCTTGTCATCTTTCATGGCCCGCACGCCTACATCTCACCCCGCTTGTACGAGTCGCGCCAAAGTGTGCCGACGTGGAACTACGCCGCTGTCCACGCCTATGGTCCCGCGCGCATCTTCTCGGATCCGGAGCGTGTGACCGAGGTCCTGCTCGATACGATTGCGGCTTTCGAGCCGGCGTATCTCGACCAGTGGCGGGACTTGAATGAGAAGTTCCGCGCCAAAATGCTGAGCGGGATTGTGGGGTTTGAGATTTCCGTCGGGAAGCTGGAGGCAAAATTCAAACTCAGCCAGAACCGCCCCCGGGCCGATCAGAGCAGAATCATCCAGTCGCTTGCAACCAGTGAAGACTCCGCCATCGCCGGAGTCGCAAAGCTGATGAGGGACCAGGGTCTCGGCCTGTAGTGCGCCAGCTGGCGAACCGCTCATTCCATCCGGATCGCCAGATTGACGCGCCAATTCCCGCTGCAATGAGAATCTTCGTTGCTTTTATTTGTTCCCGTTGATGAAGCGAAGCACCTGTTCGGTGACGCTGGCGACCAGGGCTTCGAAATCGTGGGAACCGGCGCCGGTGACTGCCAGCGGTTTTGTCTCTGGGGTTTCTGCAGGAGCCTGCGCGTGCGGCTTATTTGGCTCTTCCGGCCCGGGCGGGCAGCGCAGGAGCGCCTGCCGGACAACGCTTTCAACAAAATTCTGTTGCTTGCTGATTTTGCTCATGATGCCGGGAAAGCCTTAACGATTGTGACAATTCACACCGCAGAGACGGATCAATCACGAGCGGCAGCCTCGCGGTCAATCTGAACGATCTGTCGCGGCGGGAGCAAGACCGAGACCGCAATTCCAGAGCGGCGGCTTGAACTGGACAGCCTTCGAAGTGTAGCTTAGATAGGCAGGTCGTCTTGAAAAGGGAGTCTCAATGCTCGATTTAGGTTTCGTTCGTAACAATCTCAGCCTGGTTCGCGACAAGATGCGGGATCGCGGTATGACGGGAGTTCTGGGGGATTTTGAAACCCTTGACGCGGAGCGCCGCAAGCTGCTCTCTGAGGCGGAAGCGCTGAAGGCCCAGCGGAACAGCGTGTCCAACCAGATCGCCTCGCTAAAGAAGCAGAAGCAGGATGCCTCCGGCCTGATCGCGCAGATGAAGAAGGTCAGCCAGCAAATTCAGCAGCTCGATGAACAGGCCAAGGCTGCAGACGAAAGGTTGCGCGACCTGTTGCGCAAGGTTCCGAACCTGCCTCACGATACAGTTCCTATCGGACGCGGATCTGAGGACAACAAGGAAGTCCGGCGCTGGGGTGAGCCCCGCAGGTTCGATTTCGAACCCAAGGCACACTGGGACCTGGGCCCCGCGCTTGGTATTCTTGATTTCGAGCGCGCGGCCAAGATTGCCGGAGCGCGCTTTGCGGTTTACTTCGGAGTGGGCGCGAAGCTGGAGCGGGCGCTCGCCCACTTCATGCTCGACCTTCACACGCGCGAGCACGGGTATACCGAGATTTTCCCTCCTTTCATCGTGAATTCTGACAGTATGTTCGGCACCGGCCAACTGCCGAAGTTCGCCGAAGATCTGTTCAAGCTGGAAGGGACGGATTACTGGCTGATTCCAACGGCCGAGGTTCCGGTCACCAATCTTTTTCGTGACGAAGTTCTGGAAGGCGAAAAGCTACCAGTCAAGTTTTGTGCCTGGACCGCCTGCTTCCGTAGCGAGGCCGGCTCATACGGCAAAGACACGCGCGGCATTATTCGCCAGCACCAGTTCCAGAAAGTCGAACTGGTGAAATTCACGCTGCCGGATAATTCCTACGAGGAGCTCGAAGGACTGACCCGCGACGCCGAGGCCGTTCTGCAGCGGCTGGGCCTGCCCTACCGTGTCGTGGCGCTCTCGACGGGCGACCTGGGATTCAGTTCAGCCAAGACCTACGACCTGGAAGTCTGGCTTCCTTCAAGCCGGGAGTATAAGGAGATCTCTTCCTGCTCGAATTTCGAGGCTTTCCAGGCTCGGCGCGCCAACCTGCGTTTCCGCCGCGGGAAAGGCGGCAAGACGGAGCTGCTGCACACGTTGAACGGAAGCGGGCTGGCGATAGGCCGCACCTGGCTGGCGCTGCTGGAAAACTACCAGCAGGAGGATGGTTCCGTCGTCGTTCCGGAGGCCCTGCGGCCTTATCTCGACGGTCTCGACCGGATCACTCCACAGGGGTAACGCCCGGCCGGAATGGCGGTCTTTACGGAATCGAAAGAGCTATGAATGGTGCCCGCGCCGCGGTTGCTCCTTTGCCGACTCGGCGGGTTCCGGCATGTATTTGTGGAACTCACCGGGTTCGTGTTCGTGTTCAAACTGGATGGTGGTGTGGGTGATTCCGAACTTGTTCGCCACCGTCTCCCGAATCTGGTGAGCGATCGTTTCGCTTTCCGAGGTCGGCATATCCAGGATGTGAACGTGGCAGGACATGGCATGGAATTCCGATCCCAGGCTCCAGACGTGGACGTCGTGCACTTCGCGAACGCCCCGAATCATCAATATGGCATTCGCAATTCCCTCCAGGCTCATTCCTTTGGGAAGGCTTTCAAGCAGGATATTCGAAGACTCCGCGATGATGCCAACCGCCCCCCAGAAGATCAACAAGGCAATCAGGAAAGCCAGAACCGGATCGATCAGGGGCTGGCCCGTGTAGCGAATCAGGAACGCCCCGGCGATGATTCCCACATTCGAGAGAGCATCACCCAGGTAGTGAACAAAAACGGCGCGCAGGTTCAAATCGTGGGTTTCGCGGGTCAGCCCGAGGGCAACGGCCGCATTGATGACAAGCGCCACGATTCCCACCACCAGCATTTTGCCGGCCGCGACTTGCTCGGGATGCACGACGCGCTCGTAGCCCTCAAAGCAGATGTAAGCCGCAACGCCAAACAGGATCAGGCCATTGACAAACGCCGCCAGGACTCCAGCGCGCTGGTAACCATAGGTCCTCTGGTGATCCGGGGGCTTCTGCTCCAGGTAGAGTGCAACCCAGGAAAAAATCAGCGTGGGAACGTCCGTCAGGTTGTGCCAGCCGTCGCTCACCAGGGCCAGACTGTGTGCCAGATGGCCCATCACAAACTCGGTAGCCACCAAGCCAAGCGTTACCACAACAGCCGCTTTGACAACCCACCCTTTTGACAGCTTATGGCTGTGATTGTGCATCCATGCGCCTCATCATCTGGGATTTTATTCCAGGGTCCTGCAACTCGCAATGGGGAAGCCCTGGAAAGGCAACCTTCACCTACCAAAC
>JARRJI010000046.1:0-15575 GCA_037379595.1 Acidobacteriota bacterium
CATCTTTCATGGGGGAACCGCACGGTTCCCCCATTTTTGTCTGACAGGTTGTTGCAAAACGCTTCGAATCAGTGTCATTCCGGACGAAGTAAGGAATCTCGCCTTTTAATCACAGGACTTACGAGATTCCTCGTCGCCCTTCGGCTCCGCTCAGGGCAAGCTCTCGGCTTCTCGGAATGACATGGTGTACGAGTTTTTCAACAACCTGCTAAGCGGATATTCAATCCTGAAAGACGGAGACGAAGCGGTGTTCCGGGCTGTTGCAGAGGACCGCGTACGTTGTATCTTAAAGGAAGGATGCTTTTGCGGGAGATGCGATATTCAACACTTCAGGACAAGTTGGAAAATGAAAGAATACTTTCAGAAGAATAAACGCCGGGCTGGACTTCAATGGGTGATTGCCGGATTGGGGGCGTGGAGCGCGCTGGCGCTGATGCCGGTTCTGTTGCTGGCTTTGGGGTCTCCGGCCAGCCTGCCCCTGGATCAATACATTAAGAGAGTCCAGCAAAGTTATCACGACGTCCGGGCCATTCGGGCGGACTTCAAGCAGACCTACGACTCCGGCGGCAGAATCCGGGTTGAGTCCGGCACGGTCACTTTCGCGCGCGGCGGCCGCATGCGCTGGGATTACCGGATGCCTGAGAAAAAGATCTTCCTCTCCAACAAGAAGGAAGTGCTGCTCTACCTGCCGGACGAAAGACCTGCATAAGATCTTCAAACGATTTGAAGACGCAAACGATGCTTTCAAGCATCCGCCGGAAGATCGTGTGATCCTTGCCTACCCGAAGCACGCGGAAAAGCTGGGATACAAACACGTAGTCATCGAGTTTGATCCGCAAATGGATATTCGGCGTCTGGTGATTGTCTACGCCGACAACAGCGTGATGAAGTTCCTGTTCAGCCACATTAATCGCAATCCCAGACTTTCGGCTTCGCTTTTCGAATTCACTCCGCCGCCGGGAACACGAGTTATCAACCACCAATAGCCTGTCATGGAGGCGCTACTCCTCCGCGCGCGGTTTTGGCGGGGCCCGGCGCAAAGGCCGCAGCATTCGAGGGCGGAGGCTGCGCTACAGATCGCGTCGATTATTTCAGAACCAGCTCCTGAATGGCGGCGGCGACTCCGTCTTCGTCGTTCGATTGAGTTGTGTGCCATCCGTCGCTGTTCAGTCCCGGGCTGGAATTACCCATCACCACCGGACATCCGGCCATTTGAAGCATCTCGAGGTCGTTGTAGTTGTCGCCGATGGCCATCACTTCGCTGGGTTCACAGTCTGCCTGGCTGAGCCACCACTTCAGGCCGCTCGCCTTGGAGCATCCGAGATTCATCACGTCGAGCAGGGAGATGTTACGCGCAAAATACTTGGTCCAGGTCAGATGAATCTTCCTGCCTGCGTCCGAGGAGCGCAGAAGGTGTTCCAGCGGTTCCAGAAAGGCCGGCGCGCCTCCGAACATGATCTGGATGGGATCTCCGGGCAGTGCGGCGGAAAGGTCCAGGACCTGCAGCAGATACTCCCGCGCATTCTTCAGGTACCATCGCAGCGGTCCGTCCATCGACGCGTTCTGCTGCATCATGACCTGGCCGCGGGAGGGCTGATCAAAGATTGCCACGGCGTAGGGACGGTAGTCGCCGGCGATTTCGAGGACCTTGACCGCGATCGTCCTGGGCAGGAAGTTCCGGTGCAGGACTTTCCCGCTAAGCTTTCGAACCATCGCTCCATTTGAGGTGATCAGAGTGACGGGGCAGGGGAGAGAATCGAGCAGCGGCCGCGCGGAATGAAATCTGCGGCCGGTGGTAATGACAACTTGAACGCCTCGTGCCGAGGCCGCGGCAAGAGCCTGACGACTGGCCTCTGAAATTTCAAGGTTGCTGTTGAGCAGCGTTCCGTCAAGGTCCAGGGCGATCAGGCGAATGGGCATCCTCGCTAAATTATAGCATGCGACGCTTGTTGAGAGGGAGCGGCCAGGCTTTACGATGCTGCCTCCCGCGCGGCTTTTGCCTCCGTCGTGCAGCCGACGACGGCGAGAGGAAATTCTGGTTCGTGTGCGCAGACGCCAGGCCTGTTGCAGACACGCGCCCCGCCAAAATTGTCAGGGCTGAATGGTGCGTGTTATATTAGCGAAGTTGAAGCCAATCTTTGGGCGCGTAGCTCAGTTGGGAGAGCGCGGCGTTCGCAACGCTGAGGTCGAGGGTTCGAATCCCTTCGCGTCCACCAGCCACTCCATCACGCACCGTTTTTTCAGGAGAGAGGAAATGCGCGGCAATTCTCCGGATTCGATCGGCTTACTTGAATCGCGGGCAATCGGACGCAATGATTAGCGGGCCGCGGAGACACTCGGGTCGGGTTCCTTATCCTTCTCCGCAGCCATTGCCATATATTTGTGGACGTTATCCAGAAGCAGCTTGGCTTCATTCATGTGGCCGATGGCTTTCTGCACCAGCGGATCGTTCTCGACTTCAATCTTGGCAGCAGCGTTCACGCCGTAGATATCCTCGACAAGCTGTTCCCGAATGCGCAGTTTGACAAAATCGAGGTTCTTCTGAACGTCTTGCTCGCTCACGGGAATCTTCTGCTTCACCAGAAATTTCTGGAAGTCGGCAACAACGTCATCGGTGGCCTGGAAGTCTTCTGGAATCGTATTGTGAGTGGCCAGGTAGTTCTGGGCAAAACTGAAGAATGCGCCGTTCTGCACCAGCGACCGCTCGACGGAGTTCATCTTTCGCGGAGGGACCTTGACGTCAGGCGTGATCCCGCCGCCGCCGTAAACTTTCCGTCCCCCATCGGTCAGCCTCACCTGTGTGTGGGGTGTGGGAAGGCCTTCGGCATGATAATAATAGTCGTACAGCGAAACGTCGTTATAGTTGCGCTGGATCAGCCGACCGCTTGGCGTGTAATAACGCGCCGTGGTCAGCGCCAGGCCGGTCTGGTCGCTGAGCGGATAGACGGTCTGAACGAGGCCTTTGCCGAAGCTGGTCTGGCCCATCACCAGCGCGCGGTCGTGGTCCTGCAGCGCGCCGGTCACAATCTCGGCGGCGCTGGCCGTCATTCGATTGATCAGCACGACGATGGGATAGCGGTTTCCCCTGTCTCCGTGCTTGGCATAATAGCGCCGTTCGGGCGATGAGCGGCCCAAGTGATAAACGATCAGTTGCCCTTTCTTCAGGAAATGGTCGGCGACTTCCACCGCTTCCTGGAGCAAGCCGCCGGGGTTTCCGCGAAGGTCGAGGATCAGCCCGTCGACGTGCTCACCCTCGAGCTTCTTCAATGCCTGGGCCAATTCCGTGTTGGTGGTTTCGTTGAACTGGTGGACTTTGATGTATCCGATATGAGGCCTTACCATGAAAACGTCGTCGACGCTGGGCTGGGTAATTTCGCCACGGGTAACCGTGAATTGCAGTGGCTTGATCGCCCCTTCGCGGCGGACGGTGATGTGGACGATGGTGCCCTTCGGGCCTTTCAGCATCTTCGCGACTTTGTCGGTCTGTTCGTTCAGCGAGGAGCTGACGCCGATCGCGGTCTTTCCATTAACCCCCGCGATAACGTCTCCGGGACGAAGGCCGGCGCGAAATGCCGGTGAGCCCGGAATCGGCGCAACCACAAAGGTAACCAGCTTGCCCATCTTGCCCGGCCGGGACTGGATGGACATCCCGACTCCGAAATACTTGCCCTCCTGGTTTTCCCGGAGCATGGCGAAGGCGCGCGGATTGAAAAAGTTGGAGTGGGGGTCAAGGGTCCGCAGCATTCCCGGGATCGCGCCTATAAAGTTGCTGTTTGTCGGGCCGTAGATAGCACTGTTGGGCTTGACGGGAGTTGCGTAGTTCTGCTGGATCTTGTCGAAGACATTCGTAAACTCGCGCAGGCTGGCCTGAAATGAAGAATCCTTGTCGTTTGCGGTTGTGGCTTCAACCTTCGCGCCGTATAATCCGCCGAGCATGGCGCACACTAACACAGTGGCGAATAAGATAAACCATCCCGCCCGTCGACTTTTCTTCATTGCTTTGCAGCTCCTTTTGCCTGCTTAAAAAATTATAGCATGCGCTGTCAGTGCTCCAAAACTTTCTGCGTAGCTGTTTTTGGCGCCGGCAGGCCCCATGGGGTGAGACGTTCACTGGACACCGGGTGAAGTTCTTTTTTATAATCATAAATTTACCCATTGAAGGGGGACCGATGCGAAAGGCGCTCGACCTCAAACTGACGCTTAATCTTCCGCAAACGAAATTCTCGATGAAAGCGAACCTGCCCCAGAACGAGCCTCGATGGCTTGCCAGGTGGGCGGAAGAGGACCTTTACGGCAAGATTCGTGAGTCCCGGAAAGACGCCCCGCTCTTCACTCTCCACGACGGGCCGCCTTACGCCAACGGCCGCATCCACCTGGGAACCGCGCTCAACAAAATCCTGAAGGATTTCATCGTCAAGTCGAGGACGCTCAAAGGATTCAACGCTCCTTACGTCCCGGGCTGGGACTGCCACGGACTGCCGATCGAGATCAATGTGGACAAGGAACTGGGGCCGCGCAAGGCGAAAATGAGCACGGTGGCAATCCGCCAGGCCTGCCGCCAGTACGCCGAGAAGTATGTTGATCTTCAGCGTGAGGATTTTATCCGCCTGGGCGTGCTGGGCGAGTGGTCCAAGCCTTACCTGACGATGAACCCTTCCTACCAGGCGCTGATTGCCGAAGTCTTCCTGCAATTCCTCGACAAGGGCTACGTCTACCGGGGACTGAAGCCGGTTTACTGGTGCGTCCGCGACAAGACGGCACTGGCCGAAGCGGAAGTGGAATACGAGGAGCACACCAGCCATTCCATTTACGTGCGGTACCGCGTGCTTTCCGATCTGAGCGCGATCGCGTCCGAACTGAAAGGCCGCGAGGTGTACGTCATCATCTGGACCACCACTCCGTGGACGCTTCCGGCCAGTATGGCCGTGGCCTTCCATCCGGAATTTGAATATGTCGCTGCCAGTGACGGCAGCAAGGACGGCAAAGTCTACATCCTGGAGAGCCGGCGTCATGAGCCGGCGATGGCGGATACAGGCCTTGAAGCGCCGCAGGTCCTGGCGCGTTTTCCCGGCAACAAGCTCGAACGAATTGAGATCCAGCACCCGTTCCTGGAACGCAAACTCCTGGGCGTTCTGGCGGATTACGTGACGGCGGAAGACGGCACCGGATGCGTCCACACGGCGCCCGGGCACGGCCGCGAGGACTATGAAACCGGCATGAAATACGGCCTGGAGATTTACTGCCCGGTGGGCGATGCCGGAGAGTTCACGGAAGGGCTGCCGGAATACAAGGGGAAAACGATTTTTGAAGCCAACGAGGCCATCATCCAGCTTGTGAAGGAGCGTGGCAACCTGGTGGGCCCCGCTGGCACCCTGAAGCATTCCTATCCGCACTGCTGGCGATGCCACAATCCGGTCATCTTCAGGGCCAACGAGCAGTGGTTTGTGCGAATCGACCACGACCGGCTGCGCGAGCGCACGCTGGAGGAGATCAAGAAGGTTCGCTGGTCGCCCGAATGGGGCGAAGACCGCATCTCCAACATGATCGCCACGCGGCCCGACTGGTGCATTTCGCGCCAGAGGGCCTGGGGCGTCCCCATCACGGTGTTCCACTGCGACGACTGCAAGAAGCCTCTGCTTGATGCCGGTCTTGCGCGGCCGGCGGTTGAGCTTTTCAAGCAGGAAAGCGCCGACGCCTGGTACACGCACAGCGTTCAGGAACTGCTTCCGCCGGGAACCAAATGCCCCAATTGCGGCGGGACAAATCTTCGCAAGGAAACCGACATTCTGGACGTCTGGTTTGATTCCGGATCGAGCCACGCCGCGGTCCTGGGCCACCGGCTCGACCTTCCGTGGCCCGCAGACGTGTATATCGAAGGCGGCGACCAGTATCGCGGATGGTTTAACAGTTCACTGCTGGTGGGTATGGTGGTTCGCGACGGAACGCCTTACCGCTCGGTGTTGACCAGCGGCTGGGTATTGGATGCCCAGGGACGCGCCATGTCGAAATCGCTCGGCAACGTGATCGACCCGAATGAGGTCATCAGGAGTCATGGAGCGGAAATTCTGCGCCTCTGGGTGGCCTCCATCGACTTCCGTGAAGACGTTGTGATTTCGCCCGACATCCTGGCCCGGCTGTCGGAAGCTTATCGCAAGCTTCGCAACACTTTCCGCTACTGCCTGTCGAACCTCTATGATTTCGATCCCGCTCTCAACAGCGTGAGGGGCGATCAACTGGAAGAGATTGACACCTGGGCGCACGTCGAGACCGCCGACCTGCTGGACCGGGTCTATGCCGCCTACGATGAAGACGCGTTTCACAAGGTTTATCGCGCCATTTACGATTTTGCCACCATCGAGTTGAGTTCCTTCTATTTCGACATTCTGAAGGACCGGCTCTACACGGCTCCGGCGCATTCGGTGCGGCGGCGGGCTGCGCAGACCACGCTCTACCGGATCGCGGACGCTCTGGTTCGCGCTGTCGCGCCGCTGATGTGCTTCACGGCCGAAGAAGTCTGGTCCTATTTGCCGCAGGTGGCTTCCAGGGAGCCCAGCGTTCACCTGGCCCATTTTGTTCCCGCATCAAGCCTGCGCGACGAAGTTCCGCAGGCTTACCGAAGGCGGCTGGACAACTGGCCGCGGCTGATCGCGGTGCGCGATGCTGTTCTGAAGGCGCTTGAGACGGCGCGCCGCGACAACCTGATCCGCAGCCCGCTTGAATCCAGAATCTACCTGAGCGCGGATGACAGCCTCAAACCTATTCTTGAGAATTATCTTGCCGAATTGCCCACCCTCCTGATTGTCTCCCAGGTTGAGCTTGAGCCCTATTCCGCCGGCGGGACTGGTGAAAGCTCCTTGCCCGGGCTTAAGATAAGAATTGAACGGGCCACGGGGGCCAAATGCGCGCGCTGCTGGAACTATTCTGAGCAGGTTGGGAAAGACGAAGTTTACCCCGACGTCTGCGAGCGTTGCCTGGCTGCTTTGCACGAGATCGAAGCGGGGGCTGCCGATTAGCTGATGATGCGCCTTTTGATCTTGAGCCCTGTTCGTGTTTTGTAGCGCAGGGTTCGGTTTTCAGCGCTGCAGCTTTTGCATGAGTCGACGCACGGCCTGCAGCGCCAACCTTGTGAACGCCGCGCTACAATAGAAGCGATCAGGACATGTCCCGAGGAGCCGTTCAGTAAACGGGTCCCTATGCAGGAAAAATCCTCCGAGGCCGTGGACGCTGCCGCCATGCCGGGTGGGCTGCCCAAGCACGCGTATACCATTCAGCGCATCGCTTATGTGCTGATCGCCGTGCTCATTTTCGCGGGCGACCAGGTGACCAAGAACGTTGTCAAAGACTCGATCCCGCACGGCATGGTGATCACGGTCATTCCCGGTTTTTTCAACATCATCCACACGGAGAACACCGGCATCGCCTTCAGCCTGTTTGCCGGCGCTTCGTCCACGTGGAAGATGGTTTTGCTGATTGCCATTTCTCTGGCTTTGCTGATCACCGTTGTGATTGTCACCTGGAAAAGCCGGGAAATGAACTGGACGACCGGAGTGGCTCTGGCCCTGATTCTGGGCGGGGCATCTTCAAATCTGGTGGACCGGATCCGGTTCGGCCAGGTGGTTGACTTTCTCGACGTCTACTACCGAAGCTATCACTGGCCAACGTTCAATCTGGCCGACAGCGCGATTGTGGTGGGAGCGGGACTGATCATCCTAGAACTTTTCTTATCCAAATAAAGACCGATGCCGGAAAACGTTTCTCAAGACGTGGACGTGCGGGAATTCGTCGTGCCCGGTGAGGACGCCGGCCGCAGGCTGGATATCTTCCTCGTGGAGCACATGCCCGATTGGAGCCGCAGCCAGTTGCAACGCCTCATCCAGTCGGGGTTTGTTCAAATCGGCACGCGTCCTGCTTCGAAAGCCGGCGAAAAGCTGGAAGGCGGTGACCACATCGCCGTCCGCGCGGAGCATCAGGCGGTCCGCGCCTTTGCCGAAGACCTGCCCCTGAAAATTGTGTACGAGGACGCGGACCTGGCGGTGGTCGACAAGGCTGCGGGCATGGCCGTTCACATTGGGGTGGGAACAAGATCCGGCACTCTCGTGAATGCTTTGCTCTATCATCTGGGTGAAGGGCTGTCTTCGGTTGGCGGGGAGATGCGGCCGGGAATTGTTCACCGCCTGGACAAGATGACCTCCGGGCTGATCGTGATTGCCAAGAATGACATTGCGCACCGCGAGCTGGCGGCCCAGTTCAAGTCCCGCACGGTGCACAAGCATTATCATGCGCTGGTCCACGGCCGCGTGGAACAGGAGCACGGCAAAATCGAGGAGGCAGTAGGCCGCGACCCCGTCCGGCGCGCGCGGATGAAAATTGGCGGAATCGGCCCGCGGGATGCCGCCACGCTTTACCGCGTGACGCGGCGCTTCCACCACTTCACCCTGGTCGATGCCGAGCCGCGCACCGGCCGCACCCACCAGATCCGGGTTCATTTTGCTTTTCTCAAGCACCCGGTCGTCGGCGATCGCATGTACGGCGCGCCCGGCAAGGTTCGCATTGGAGCCCAGGAGCGACTTACGCTGGACCGGAATTTCCTGCACGCGGCCCAGATCGAGTTTGCACACCCACGTACGGGCGCGGCGATGAGCTTCACATCCCCATTGCCTCCCAAACTCGCGGCATTCCTCGAGCTTCTCGAAAAGCAGGACCGCTAGCCTGACCCGAGAGTGTTCGCCCTTTGTAGCGGCTTGTCGCATGATCGAACACAGGAACCGCAATGTTGGAAGGCGAACGCTGCGCTACAACCAGGGTGACGGCCCCGGATGAAACCCCTGATAGTATTTGTTGCCGATGAAAAGCGCGGTAGGATAGAGGGATGAGGAAGGGGTTGCTAAACGACATTGAGGAGGAAATGATGAAACGGTTATTGATGACGTCCTTAGGGTTGGCTGTTTTGCTGGCAGTGGCTCTGCCTCTTCAGGCTCAAGGAAATCCTCGGGGCAAAACTGACATCACGCTGAAGGGCAAGACGGTCTCCATCGATTACGGGCGTCCTTCGCTTCACGGCAGGACTATCCAGCAGATGCTTGCAATGAAGAGCCCGACGGGCAATTTCTGGCGACTCGGAGCAGACTCATCCACGACTTTTGTGACGGGCGTGCCGCTCGCTTTCGGCAACAAGACCGTTCCGGCAGGGACCTACAGCCTGTGGGCGGAGATGCTCCCCAACAACAAGTGGAACCTGGTTTTCAACAAACAACATGGCCAGTGGGGAACCAGCCATAACCCCAAACTCGATCTTGTCAAGACGCCGCTCCACGAAGAAAAGGTCAACAATTCGGCTGAGATGGTCACCATCAAACTGACCGAGCATGGAATGGACGGCGGCCATGTGGCGATTCAGTGGGGCGACCTGATGCTGGCGACGAATTTCAAAGCCAAGTAGCACAGGCCACATCTGTCAACAGTTTGTTATAGAGCAGGGCAGCGCAGGGTTTCCCGTCCAGGGAAACTCTGCGTGCCTTCTTATCGAGTCCCATACAGTTCTTCCCGCCTGCACCCTGCCTTCAGTGGGCTCCCCGCTCCAGCAGAAAAAATTCGGTGACCGGATTCCTCAGAATCCCGACCGGATGATAGTTGGAAAGGATGTAGTGGTCGACCGGCGTCAGGTCGAGCGCGGCGGGATCGGCGGCGGGCCAGATGCCGTGATAGGTGGCAAGGGGAAGCGCAAAATAGAAGATCCACTGCGGCGGGCGGGCGCGCAACTCATTGAAGACTTCAGAATAGGCCGGCGACTCCATCATTCCCGGTTGCAGGCCTGATCCTAATTATTCGCGGCCACTTTCTCGGAGCCGCCGGCCTTGGGCGCGTAATAACCGGGACGTGTCCTGATGCGATAGTGCTTGCGATCAAATTGCTTGGTGAATTCGATCTGGACCCGCCGGAATGTGCCGTCCTTCTTCTGGTCGGTCGGATAGTAGCCGAAGGTGTACTGCTCGCGAATGTCGCGGGCTATTTGCTCGCAGATCGGTTTGACTTCGTCCAGCGACCTGGGGAAATAGGCTTTTCCGCCGGTGGCAGCGGCGAGTTCTTTCAGGATTCTGGCGGCTCGTTTGTCGCCCCCGCCGTGGAGTTTGAACAGCCCGCCCGGGCGCTCTTCCCCAAGCAGTCCGATGCAATAGATGACCGCGTTAGACTTCTGGGCGTGTTGCAGCACGTCGGCAAACGAATAGCGGCTGGCGTTGTCTTCTCCATCGCTGATCACCAGAAGTGCCTTCTTGTCGCGATTCCCAAGCTTCAGATGGTCGAGCGAAGCGTAAACGGCGTCGTAGAGCGCCGTGCCGCCCCGGGAATCGATCTTGGACAGAGCCGCCCTGAGCTCCTCCATGTTGCCGGCGAAATTCCCCGGAGTATCCAGGTAGTATTCGTCGTTGAAGTTGACAACAAAAACCTGATCTTCGGGATTGGAAGTCTTTACAAAGGTCAGCGCGGCCTCATTCACTTCCGGCCGCTTCTCCCGCATGCTGCCGCTGTCATCAATGTCGATCCCCATGGTGACCGGAATGTCGGCGTGGCTGAAAACCGAAATCGTCTGAGGTGTTCCGTTTTCCAGCACGCGGAAATCTTTCTGGGTCAGGTTGTTCACCCGGCGGCCTTTCTTGTTGACAACCGTGGCATGGAGAACCACCAGGTTCACGTTCACATTGATCTTGTACTGGTTGCCTCTTTTGTGAGCCGAGGGAGTCTTGGGATTGCCCGGCGTGCGTCCCTGTGCCGCCAGGGAGGTGGTCAGAACCAGGAGTGAAAGTAAGGTGAAGCAGGCACACATCCAATGGCGCCTGGGAGAAGAACCGCTCCTATTGGGTTGGGGCATAGTATCCCGTTCGTGCGTAAACCTGGAGTGGCGGCAACCCGCGCGGTGGATGGAGCTTGACTTTGATGCGCCGCCAGCGGCCATCCCGCACAAGGTTCGAGGGTTGGTATCCAATGACATATTGATTCCGTAATTGAATTGAGATTTTTTCTGCAATATCCGGGAGCTCGTCAGCACTTTCAACTGAAAACATCCTTCCACCGGAGATGTCGGCCAGATCCGAAAGCAGTGAAGGGCCGGCCGCTTCCTCAGGGGTGCGGTTGCGGTCCGCCAGAGGTTCAAAGATCCCGATGGCGTAAATCTGGACGTTCGATTCCTTGACGGCGCGCTTCACATCCCTCTCAGTATACCGGCTGTGATTGTCTCCGCCGTCGGAAATCACCAGCAAGGCCTTTCGGCTTGTGTCTGTCTTCTTCATGCTCTGCAGGCCCAGATAAATCGCGTCGAGCAGTGACGTCCTTCCGCTGGCTTTCACAAACAGCATTCGATCCAGTATGTTCTCATAGTTGTCCGTGAAACCCGACACCAGATACGGACTGTTGCTGAAACTGATCAGCATAAACTCGTCCTCGGGGTTAGATGTCTTAAAGAAGTCAAGCGCTGCTTCCTTGGACTTTTGGATCTTATCGGACATCGAACCACTGGTATCGAAAATCATCCCCACCGAAATGGGCGCATCCTCCGTGTCAAACGACAGGATTTTCTGGCGCACGTTGTCGTCAAGAATTTCAAAATTGTCTTCTGCAAGCCCGGTCACAATTCGATCGTAAGGATCAGTAATGGTGACCGGAACGATTACCCTGTTGACATTGACATGGAGAGGCGTCGTGGTGACGGGGGGACGGCGGACTTCGACATCCGGCTTTTTATCCGTATCATCCGAATGGGCTGCCGCCTTGTTACCCGACGCAAAGCATGGACTTGAAACGCTTGCAACGCCCCACAAGGCCAACAAAAGAACCAGTCCGACCCGGAATGCGCGCCTAATGATGTGTCCCGGCATCCAGGCACCTTCCTTCGGTCTTCGCCGATATTCGCTCCCACTCTCTGCCCAGCTATCTCGGCGTGACCTGATAGAATTCTAACACAACCCGGACGGCAGAATCACCCTGCCGATGGATATAAGCTCACCCGCCGCCTTCAGTGCAGCCTCTCGTCTTCTGCCGTTGGATTTTATTTTGACTACCGTCTATTTCGAACATACTCCCGGAAATCCGGCAGTGCAACGGCTAGGTGGGTAGTCAGGGTTCAGGTTTCCCGGCGGCGACAAAGCGCCTGCGGTCTCCCCACCCGGGCTGTTTCGCCGGGCCGACCTGGCCTCCTTTGACCGATGCCCGGCCGTGGAAAAACCGGGACCGTTTCACTTCCGATTTGCCGTTGACAAGTGTTCCCCCCTGAACCCATAATGAGCGGTACATTGACCTACCATTTTGAATTGAATGCGCACGAAGAAAAACAAAGCTGAGTTCTTCCGTATGGGCACAGACTATTTCTGGTTTCTCAGCCGATACCTCAAAGGAGAAGCATGAGCGCCAAATACATTTTTGTAACCGGAGGCGTGGTTAGTTCGCTGGGTAAAGGCCTTGCCTCGGCCTCGATCGGATGTTTGCTGGAAGCTCGCGGCCTGAAGGTCAACCTCCTCAAGTTCGACCCCTACCTGAATGTTGACCCCGGAACCATGAGCCCCTTTCAGCATGGCGAGGTTTTTGTGACTGACGACGGCGCGGAGACGGATCTGGACCTGGGCCACTATGAGCGCTATACGCACGCGCGCATGCGCCGGGAAAACAACTGCACGGCGGGACGCATCTACGAGACCATCATCACCAAGGAGCGGCGCGGCGATTACCTGGGCAAGACCGTTCAGGTCATCCCTCACGTCACCGACGAAATCAAGGCCGCCGTCCGAAAGGTCGCTGCTGACGTGGACGTGGCGATCGTGGAAGTCGGCGGGACGGTCGGCGATATCGAATCGCTGCCGTTTCTCGAAGCCATCCGCCAGATGCGCCAGGAGCACGGACGCGAAAACGTGGTTTTCGTCCACCTCACCCTCGTGCCCTATATCAGCGCCTCCGGAGAACTGAAAACCAAGCCCACTCAGCATTCCGTCAGGGAACTGCGCGAAATCGGTATTCAGCCGGACATCCTTCTCTGCCGTACAGACCGTTACCTGCCTCCCGATCTGAAAGCCAAGATTGCTCTTTTCTGCAGCGTTCCGAAGGACGCCGTCATCACGGCCAAAGACGTGGGCAACATTTACGAGGTGCCGATCGTGCTGGCGGGTGAGGGCCTGGACACGCAGATCGTTCGCTGCTGGGGCATGGAACCCGGCGAGTGCAACCTGAAACCCTGGCTTGATCTCGTCGAGCGTTTGCGGAGCCTCAAGGATGAGGTTTCGATTGCGATTGTCGGCAAGTACGTCGAGTTCCAGGACTCGTATAAGAGCTTGAACGAGGCTCTTGTGCACGGCGGCATCGCCAACAAAGTGCGGGTCAACGTGGTCTGGGTTGAAGCGGAAGGCCTGGAAGGCGAGGGCTGGGAGCCTCAGCTCGACGGTTTTGACGGAATTCTCGTTCCGGGCGGATTTGGCAAACGCGGCATTCCGGGAATGCTGCGCGGCATCACTTACGCGCGGACGCGCAAGGTTCCGTTCTTCGGAATCTGCCTGGGCATGCAGTGCGCCGTCATCGAATATGCGCGCAACGTCTGCGGGCTTCAGGGAGCCGACAGTTCGGAGTTCGACCCCTCCACCCCGCACCGCGTCATCTACAAGCTGCGTGAACTTCGCGGCATTGATGAGCTTGGCGGAACCATGCGGCTGGGCGCGTGGACGGCCCGTCTCAAGCCCGATTCTTTCGCTCACCAGGCGTATGGCCAGCTTGAAATTTCAGAGCGCCACCGCCATCGCTATGAGTTCAACCGCGAATACGAATCGACGCTGGTCGCCAACGGGCTCGAAGTTGCGGGCGAGACGCCGGACGGCACCTATGTTGAGATCGTGGAGCTTCACGACCATCCCTGGTTCCTCGGCTGCCAGTTCCATCCGGAGTTCAAGTCGCGCCCGCTCAACCCGCATCCGCTCTTCAAGGCCTTTATCGGAGCAGCGCTGGCCCGCCATCGCGCGCGGCAGGCAGAGAACGCCGAAGCTTCCTCTTCCGCCGGGCAGTTGATCGAAGAAGGCACCCAGGCCGCCGGCTAGGCCGCTTCGTAGTGCCGGGCTTCAGCCCGGCACGTTAGACTTGCCTCGGGGCGGGCGTGAGGAAGACCTGCGACCTCTTTTCAGCGCGCTGGCAGATCACATATGAAACAAACAGTCCGCATCGGCAAGCTTTCTCTCGCCCAGGGACGTCCGCTCTTCCTGATTGCCGGCCCGTGCGTGATTGAGAGCGAGTCGCACGCCCTGATGATGGCCCGGCGGCTCAGCGCCGTGGCGCGGCGGCTTGGCATCCCTTACATCTTCAAGTCGTCCTTCGACAAGGCCAACCGCACCTCGGCCGGGTCCTACCGCGGCCCGGGGCTCGAGCGCGGTCTCCAGATTCTTTCACGCATTAGGAAAGAAGTTGGGGTTCCGGTTCTCACGGACGTTCATGAGGTCGGCCAGGTGGCCCCGGCGGCGGAAGTCTGTGATGTGCTTCAGATTCCCGCGTTTCTTTGCCGGCAAACGGACCTGTTGGAAGCGGTCGGGCGCTCGGGCGCGGCTGTCAATATCAAGAAGGGCCAGTTCATGTCGCCGTGGGATTGAAGCGACCGGGAATCGCCGAATCGTGATCACAGAACGAGGAACCACTTTCGGTTACAACAACCTGGTGGTCGATATGCGCGGGCTAGCCGTCATGCGAGCCTGGGGCCACCCCGTGGTGCTCGACTGCACGCACGCGCTGCAGTTGCCGGGCGGCCAGGGGCGGCAGAGCGGGGGGCAGCCGCAGGTTATTGAGACGCTGGCCCGGGCCGGCGTGGCCGCGGGCGCGGACGGCGTATTCATGGAAGTGCACGATCATCCCGATAAAGCTTTATCGGACGGTTCATCGTCGCTGAACCTGAAAAACTTTGCGCCTTTGGCGAGGAGGCTTCGCGATCTGGGAAGCTTTGTGCGGAAAATGAAATGACGATTTCACCGGGAGCCTCCGCGCCTGGCAGAGCGGAATAACTGAGGCAATTGATGGGGTTTTCTAACCTGAGAATCCGGGACCAGGTGCTCCTGCTGACCTTGCCTCCCCTCATTGTCCTGCTCACGGCCGTCGGACTTTTCTTCTACACCTACCGGCTGGTCAACCAGACAACATTTTCCAACGAAAGAAGCCAGCTTGTCGCCATGCGTGCAGGTTCACTTCTGCGTGGAGTCGGCGAAATGCACAGCCGTCTGCAGGAATACGCGTTCACGGGCAACGCGGCGTTCCTCGAGGGCTATGAGACGGCATCCAACGCAGTCTTTCAGGATTTCACCCTTCTGCGGGATGTCGCGGCGGGCGACTCTTCCATGATCGCCCGGTTGGACGCCATTCAGAAAGACGTCCGAGACTGGCAAAACCAGTGGGCGGAGCCCGCAATCGGGCAGGTCAAGGCGGGCCAGGCCGCCGAAGCCGCCGCGGCCATGGCGAAGGGAAGCCGGCGCTTTTCGGCCATCCAGGAAGAACTGACGCAATTCCGCCAGGCGAATCAACGGGCTGCCTCAGCCCGGCGAAACAGAAACGAGAGCGCCATCCATCAG
>JARRJI010000047.1:0-17383 GCA_037379595.1 Acidobacteriota bacterium
AATGCGAGGTGCCGGAAGGACAAAAATACTGCGGAGACGCATGTCGCGATGCAGGCAGCGAAGACGTGGAAATCGCTTGCCAATGCGAACACCCGCAGTGCTTACAGGTTGAAAAGTGATAAGAGTGTCCGGTACGGTTGACCCGAGCCACGGTCAATGAATTTCTGGCTTTGGGTTCTTTGGGGATCGAAAATGCCCACGGACACGAAGGCGTTGTCCGTGGATACCAACTTTTTACAGATTACAGCCGGCGAACGCACGGCATTGGAGGCAATGCCGTGGATACCCGCCCGCGGTTTTTTCCGGAGAGAACTGCAGACCGCGAGGGCCTGCGCCACACAGTCAAAACCGTTCTGGCAATTTGCAATTGGTAATCCGTGGTTTTTGCGGTATTTTTGTGGTCGTGATTTTGCGATGATCGGGGACCGCAGAGATCGCAGACAGCGCGATCGATGCGCCAGCCGCGACACCGCGAACGCGCATCACCCGAAGAGCCGCGGACCTCAAAAACGGAGGACCGCGCGACCCGCTTCAAGATAATCTCCAGGAGGGGTTCATGGATAATTGGACGCGAAGAGGATTTCTCGGATCGCTTTCAGGAGCGGCAGCCGCAACGGCGTTTGGCGCTCAGCCGGGAAACGGTATGCAGCTCCCTGAAAAACGGACGGGGAGTGGATCGGCAAAAATCAAGATCACAGACTTGAAATGTGCAATCATCGGCCGCAATCCGACGGTTCGAATTGTGACGGACCAGGGCATTTCCGGCTACGGCCAGGCGGAGTCTGCCAAACCGTTTCTCAAGCCGATGGTGCTGTTCTACAAGCACGATCTGATCGGCGAGGACCCGACGGACGTGGCGCGGATCATGTTGAAGATCCGACGGAAGGGCGCATCGAAGCCCTGGGGCGCGGCGGTGAGCGCCATCGAGATTGCTCTGTGGGATATCGCCGGGAAAGTGGCCGGATTGCCGGTGTATAAGCTGCTGGGCGGAAAGATCCGGGACCGCGTCCGCCCCTATGGGAACACTGAAAACAACGGGCCCAGGATGACACCCCGCACGCCGCAGGATTACGCCGAGCTCGTGGGGAAGGTGAAGGAGGCTAAAGAGGGCTACACACTTATCAAGATGCCCGTCGCTTTTCATAATGCCGCGATGCTGCACGCTGTCCCGGAAAGCCACCGTTGGGAAATCCTTACTTGGAGAATATGGGGATGCTGACGCAACCTGGCCTCGACCATGTCATCGCCTGTGTCGAAGCCGCGAAGAAGGCCCTGGGCAACGAGGTCGGGCTGGCGTGTGACTGCGGGCCGGGCTGGACACCCAAGGATGCCATCCAGTTTGCCCGCGCGGTGGAACCCTATGACCTGGCATGGCTCGAAGACCTGATCACGGGCGACTACACACCTCACCCGAACTGGCAGGTCTTCAAGCAGGTCACGAGCAGCACGTCAACCCGGATTCACACCGGAGAGGAGATCTACCTGCGGGAGAATTGCAAGGATCTCATCGAAAACCAGGCGGTCGATGTGCTCGGCTGCGACGTGGAGGACGTGGGCGGAATGGCCGAATTCAAATGGATCGCAGAATACGCCAATCTCCACGGCATCCTGGTGGCTCCGCACGGAATCTTCGACGGACTGTTCGGGGTCGCCGCGCAAGTGCATATGGGGGCGGCCATGCCGCAGAACTATATCGCTTTCGAATATGCGAAGGGCCAGCCGGAATGGTGGTATGACATTGTCGATGGCTTGCCGGACCCGATCGTCAAAAACGGCTTCATCGACGTTTGGGACAAGCCGGGACTCGGTGTCACGTTCAACGTGAAGGCAGCCAGAGCGCACCTCAGGGAAGAGGATCGCGACTTCTTCGACTAGGGGGCTGCTCGGACTGCCGTGCTTGCGGTTTGCGGCCTTTGTTTTGGCTTGGAGGATGACGAGCAGGACGCCACGCTGGAATGCGGTTTCGTGGATGCCATCGCTAGAAAAAACCGCGGCCTCAAAACCGGACTTCCGCGCCGCTTGTTTTCGACTGTCTAGCGCCAATGCAAGGTGTGAGAGGTAATTTGCGGCGAGCCTTTCTCATCACGATGGCATTTGCCCTCCTGCTGGGAGGGCCCAGTTCTCTGTCTTGGGGCGGGGGGCGCGCGAAACCGCAAAAATCGCCCTTCTCGGTTCGGGTCAGGCGGAATGTTGTTCGGGTGCCTGTAGTTGTTCGCGACAAGCACGGGCGGGCCGTCGGAGATCTCACGAAGGATGATTTCACCCTCTTCGACAACGGCAAGCAGCAGAAGATCAGCAGTTTTGCCGTCCAGAACGCCAGCGCGGCAGCGTCAGCCTCGGGCCCGGTGGCGATCCGCACCTCTAGGTCTTCTGCGGCGCTGACCGCCCCGAAAGCTATGCCCCCGCATTTTGTCGCGCTGCTTTTTGATGACCTGGATATGAAATTCGAGCAGGTTGTGCGGGTGCGGAAGGCTGCCGAGCGCTATCTTGAAAGTTCCATTGCCCGCGGCGCCCGCGTGGGCTTGTTTACTACCTCGGGGCAGGACCAGGTGCCGTTCACAACCGACCTGGCGAAAATCAAGTCAGACCTTTCGCGGATCCAACCGCGCGGTTACATCAAGCTGAGCCGCAGCGCGTGCCCCCCGCTCACGGCCTATGAGGCGTTTCTGATAACCCAAAACGACGTCAACTCGCCGGCTCTCACTGTGGCCACTCAGGAGGTGATGAATTGTCTCTGCAATGGCGTTGCCCAAGCCTGTGAGGACCCCAAACAGTATGCGATCGCCGCCGCGCGGAGCGACTGGGCTGCAGCCGAAAATCAAATCAATATTTCGATTCTATCGCTTCAGCAATTGGTTCAGCGAATCGCCGCGACGCCCGGCCAGCGAACCATTGTGCTGATTTCTCCCGGCTTCATTTCCCGGTCACGATTGCAGACAATCAACCAGATCATTGACCAGGCTGTCCACGCGGGTGTTGTCGTTAATTCCTTTAATTCCAGAGGTCTTTGGGTTTCAATTCCCGGCGGCGACGCTGAGCAAGCCTCCGAACAGGATTGGGGTTTGACAGGAAGTCTGTTAGGCATCAAAGACTCCCTCCTGAGCAACTCGCAGCTTGAGAGCGCCGGCGTTCTCGAAGCCCTCGCCAGCGGCACCGGAGGAACCTATTTTCACGATAACAACGATTTCAACCAGGGGTTCCGCGAGACGGGCGGCGCTCCCAGGGTCTCTTATCTTCTTACTTTCTCGCCTTCAGACCTGCGCGACAACGGGAAATATCACAAGCTCAAAGTGAAACTGGCGCAAGGTGTCCACCGGCGCGGATGGATTGTGCAGGCGAGGAAAGGGTATTTTGCGCCCAATGGCAAGGCGACACCGGACGAATTCGCCAGCGAGGAAGTCAATCAAGCGCTTTTCTCACAAGCTAACCTTGAGGGCTTGCCGATTTATGTCGATACCTTTCGGTCCGAATTGTCTCCGGGCGAATCGCAGCTTACAGTGCTCACTAACCTTGACATCAGCACGATCCATTTTGTCTTGAAAGATGGCCGCGATGTGGACACGGCGAGATTTGTTGCGGTCGTTTTCGACCATGACGGCAACTATGTAAAGGGAACCTCTAAAAAGGTAGATTTCAACATAGACGAGAGCGGTCTCGAACAGCTTCTCGCAACAGGTCTGAATATGCCGATAAGATTCAAGGCATCCATGTAAACACGCATCAAATTGAAATAATCCTTATTGTTCATACTTGCTACCGGAAAGGTAGTGTAATCAGACCCCGTCATGGCCCACGGGCAAACTGAGGCACGTTACCGACTACACAGCACTGTTGAACATGCTGAAAGAGCGGAGCTATGTTTTGGAACACCACGGGGCCGACCAAAGCGTCGCCGACGTGCGCACGCCAAGCCACCGTTACCCGCAGGTGGGAACCACGCTTGCCACCACCGTAGCAACCTTCTTGCTCAAGAAGTCGGCTGACCACGCGTTTGACTTTCTGGTCGCCAGCCTGTGGTAACCTGGTTACCCTCCGGCTTTAGTGCGCCGCTTTGTCGTGCCGAGTTTGCTTCGGAGTTCTTCTATTTTGTCACCAAGCTCGTCCACTTTTTCACTCAGCGATTCAATATCCGCTCGGGAAGCAACCCCCATTCGCTCCAGTGCTGCGGACACTCTCTCATCGACGAAACTCTCCATTTTCTCCGGAGCTTTCCCGAACTTCTCACCAAACCCTTTGAGGTGTGTCCCCATTGACCCGACGGCGTCACTGACCCCTTTACCCGCCTTCTCAAATCCCTCGCCAATCGAGGGCTCAACTTCCTTCCCTCTGCGGACAAGTTCGCTGAACATCCGTTCAGTCTCCTGCCCGGTAACCGCAAACAGGCCGAGTGTAGCCCACCACACCTGGCGCATTGCCCTGACAGCAGATTCACCGGTCGTGTACGTCCGGGGCCTATTGGGCTCAGGCGTTTGTCCCATCGTCGTTGTGCTCATGGCTAACCTCCGAATCCAATCTCCTGACCTGTGATTCCAGTTCCTCGAGCTTGCGCCTCAGCCGAACGACATCCTCTCGCGTGTTCGATCCGAAACCGAGCCGCTTGAGAGAACCTTCGAGAACCCGGTCCAGGCTGTGACTCAATTGCTGCGCGCCGCCAGTCATCACCTTCCCGCCCCACCGGACCAGTTCGTGCAGCGAGTCAGCCTGCAGCAACGGTAGATTCCTTGAACCCTCATCAATGATGATCTTCGCGAGCGTCTGGGCAGTGATATCGTTCCCGGTCACGTTGTCCAACACAACAACCTCTTGTCCCCCGCGGATCAGCGTGGCAATCCCGCGGAGCGAGATGTACCGCTTTTCCTCGGTATCATAAAGTTTCCGGTTATCGTATCTCTTGATCAGGCGACAAGCCTTCACTTCAGGCACTCTCAGAACTCCTCCGTTCCTGGTATAACGCACTGCGTCATAGATGTCAAGATGACGATGAAAATGGCTCCAGTGCTTCCTTTTCGTCCAGCTCGACACGTTGGAGATTACCTGCGAGGCAAAGGCTGTCACCGGATCTTAAGTCTTGGCCCAAGGATTCGGGATCCCAGAAAGGGCCCGTCCAAGAATATTAAACTCGTGTAGCAGCGAAGGATCTACGTCCCATTATTCCAGTTGACAATAGGTCGCGATAGCAGACATGTGGGTCTCCCTGTACCTTATGCGATAGGACCTGGGTCACGGTGTACTCGAAACGATTCCACTATGGTGTCATCCTGCCTAAACTTGTATTTGCCTCACTCCCCGACGATGGGATTTGTCTTGCAGTGCCGATGGCCTGACTTGAAACTCGAGGCGCACTTGCAGCTTCCGGCAATGACTGCGCACAATCTAGCTCCATGTTGAGTATGGTGTACGTCTTACAGTGTGACGTGCAGCGGGTCCTATAGTGGAATCCGCATGGTTCGTCGCGAGCCGACTTGACCGGCCTCGGTATTCTTGAGCTGCTTTGGGAGTTAGTTTCCGGCAGAATCCAGGAATCGAAGAGGAGGTTTTGCCATGAAGCGGATGCAATTCTTAGGCAAGCTTCCAGGAAGGGGCTTGATGCCAAGCCACACGCGCAAGATGATCGCGATTCCTGGAAAGCATGCTGTACCGCAAGGGACACTTGCCTGGCAGCACTGTCATGGCTCTACGATACGGTGGACCCTATTGGCGGGCAAATCCTTCAGAGTCTGGCGCACGCCGCTGGGCCAGCGGATTTCGAGCTGTTTCACGCTCTTGAATCGGCCCAAGCCGAAATGTGCGCGCGGGTCGCGTGACGCTGCGTATCCTGCACTCGTCGACACAATGTCGTACTGGCTGGTGCCGTCTTCAGTTGTCAGCTTGAGCTGCGCTCCGATCGCCATGCGATTGCTTTTGTTACCTACCAGCCGGAACTTCACCCAGTTATTTGCGTTGGAGGTTACGTTCCGGAGGATTCTTGCTCTTCCGTTCAACACTGTGGCGACAACATCCATGTGCCCGTCATTGAAAAGGTCCCCAATGACCGCACCGCGGTGTGCTTTGGCGACCAGCATGTCGGGGCCTGCCTGCGCCGACACGTCCTGAAATGTCATTTTGCCCATGTTGCGGAATACCGAACAGGGCTCGGGGTATTTCCGGTCGGAAAACATCGCGATATTGTCAAGAACAGTGCTTCTGGCGACAAACAAGTCCTTCAAACCGTCGTTGTCAAAATCGGCAACCCCATTGGACCATCCCGACATGTTCAAAGTAAATCGCGCAAGCCCACTCCGTCCTGTGACATCCTGAAAGAAACCATTGCGGAGATTGCGGAAAAGCGGGAATGTTTCCAGTTCGGTTGCGGTGTGCCAGATGTCTGGCCAGCCGTCATTGTCCAGATCTCGAAACTCAGCTCCCATACCCGATACGGCCTGACCATTTTCTGGATAAGCCACGCCGGCTTCCAGCGCCACTTCTTCAAAGGCTTTTCCTTTGAGGTTGTGGAAGAGCTTATTCGCGTAGTTATCGTTCGCGACAAAAATGTCAATGTAGCCGTCGCGGTCATAGTCGTTGAATCCAACTCCCATCCCCTTACACAGTGCTTTGGAGATGCCGGTCTCTTCAGAAACATCAGTGAAGGTTCCGTCCCCGTTGTTGCGGTACAGCGTGCATGGCAGCGGTTTGTAAAACTTCGGATGGCAGTAAGCCCGTATTCGTCCACCGCCCAGACAAACGGGGTCATGATTGACTTGCCACTCAACATAGTTCGAGACAAACAGGTCCAGCTTCCCGTCGTTGTCGTAGTCCACCCAGCCAGCGGCCGCACTCCACATTTTCTTGCCATTGTAAGTCGGCATGCCGACCCCGGCTTTGTCCGTAACATCTGTAAAAGTGCCGTCACCGTTATTGTGATACAGGTGGTTCTTCGTTACGCTCGCAACGTAAATATCTTCCCATCCATCGTTATCGAAGTCCCCGATGGCTACGCCCATGTCGTAGCCTTCGCCCCGCAGGCCTGCCTTGTCTGTGACGTCTGTGAATGTGCCGTCATGGTTATTGTGGAAGAGGCGGTTGTAATACTTTGGGGCGTCTTTCTTCAGCGACGGAATCGCCGCCCCGTTAATGAAAAAGATGTCCAGGTACCCGTCGTTGTCGTAATCGATCAGACCAACGCCCGACACCATGGTTTCCGGCTGGTTCTTGTTCGGAGTCGGGTCGCTGTCCTCTATGGACTGCACACCCGAGTTGCGAGTAATTTCCTTGAAGCGGATCGTGCTGCTGCCGGTCGCTTCAATCCCAATCCCCCCACCGCTTTGGGTGGCAGCGTCCCAGGCGGAAAGTTTCCCCGCCAGCGGAAACACTCCTGGATGCCCAGCGCGCGCGCCTACCAACGCTGCGCCCATTCCGGAGAATGCCTTGTGAAAGAACTCTCGACGCTTCATTTGCCTCCTGCCTCCGCTGGCGAAACGACAACTGGCCTAGTATACCCGCTGTCTGGAAAATGAGAGTTGGCTACAGCCCGCTCGCCGAATGGTCACTCGAGCGCGCCGTGCAAAGCTTCGGCCGGTCAGATGATGATAGCCTTCCGCCGGAATCTACTCTCCATGCAGCGTGTGCGCGGGAACATCCGACCGATACCTCTGCGTGCCAACCTTCAATGCTGCTGATGAGCGCCGTTTCCCAGAGCTTTCAGACGCTTAAACGCCGCACGCTCACGTGCAGCCTCAGCATTGAGCCCCGCCTGAGATAGAGCTTCAGAAAGAGCGAAGTGGGCATCTGGGCTTCCAGGCGCAAGCTTGACTGCTATCCGAAGTTGTTTTACGGCAAGGTCGGTTTTCCCGAGCCCCAGCCATAGCCTGCCGCATGCGACGTGACCAATGAAATTGTCCGGCGCTTGGGCGACCGCCTCCTGGGCGTACTTCAAGCCGTGGTTGTACTCGCCCAGACGGAGGAATTCCAGAGCGAGTTGGATCCGCGCCACCACATTGGACGGGGAAACCTGGAGTTCACGGCGGAATTGGCCAATCGCGAGAGGAGGGTCCTCCTTCAGCAAATAGACGCCATACATGTAATGCACACCGGGCTCAGTGGGGTAAAGGGCAACGAGTTCTTTCAATTCTGCCCCTGCCTTCACGAAATCCTGTAATGCAATCAACGCCTGGGCATGGCCGGCCTCACGCACCACCGGTTCTTTCATTGCATCAAGACCGGAGGGCAGCTTCGGAATTCGCAGTGCCGCCAGTCCGAAGGCGTCCAACAGGTCGCCGTTCCCCAGCACTGCTTGCTCGGGCTCCTTGGGGTTCTCGGCAGCCATCTGGACTGCGACCAAGGCCAGCCGCTTCAGTGCGATTTCAGGTTGGCCGAAAAAGTTGAACAGGATGCCGTCGTAGTACAACACACTGTGGACAAAATCCGGGTCAGTCCCCAGACCGAGTTCTCTGCCGCGTTCCAGTGCGGCGAGTGCTCTGTGATAATGCTTCAGGTGAAAATCGCTGAGGCCGAGCATGCCAAATCCGGGCCCAGGTTCTTTCCGATTGGCCTTAACAAAATGCAGGAAGGCGTCGCTCGCTTCCGTGAACCGGCCTGTTTCGAACGAGAGCGTTCCTAGATGCCACCAGCCCTCGGCCCAAGTGGGCTGGCGCCTGACCGCGAGGCCATACAACCGCATTGCTTCCGTAAGCCGGTGGGCAGCCATTGCAGCTTTTGCTCGCGCAGCCAATTCCTCAAATGGCCCTGACCTCGTATCTCCTTGTCCCTTGCCGTGAACGGCTGCGCTGGCGTGATTGGGCCTATGACCGCGTGCTTCGCCTTCTCCTCGCCCGGCTTCGCCAGGCTGACCCTGAACTAATGCAAAGTGAACGGGCGCCGGGAGTATATCGCAATCAGAAAGGTCATTACTCAGCGTGGAGCGGGCGAACGGTCGGAGGTAATCGCTCGGATTCTCGGCACACGGAGACGTAACTCCGCAGAGCACTGCAACGAGGACGCTAAGCATTCCGGTATATCGAACACTCCTGGCCATCAACTTAAAGGCATCGGTATCCTGCTAATGTAGATTTTGCGGGAAGCGAGGATGCATGCCGTGAAGTCCGGAAAGAATGGGGAAGCGACGTCAGCTCAGCACCTGATGCCGGTGGGATAGCTCTGATCCGTACCAACTGTAAGAGGGCAGTCAGCTGAGTTTCGCCCCACTTCGACCAAAATTACTACATCACTCCTTCTGGCCCGTTCTAGTGAATCTCACTCAATACCCTGACCACTAACGGGCTTGCCCTCCCGAGCGATGTATGATAACACAATCCAACAGGGCTAGATGGATGTTTTCCGGAGCGCCGCCTCGGCAGGCTCGCTGTGACAGGAATCGGCGCTTGCGGATGCTCTTTGCGTGATGTGATGTCTCGGCTGTCCCATTGTGGTGCCCGACATCTGAGGTTGGTGCCTGGTTTGATGGACACGACTGATGCAAAAGCAAGGAGCGAATTGGCCTGTCGGAGTACCCAGCTGGCGCGAAGATTTGGTTCGCCGAATGGTGGCGGATCATGCCCTCGGCTGAGTTCCTGCATCTCCCGCAGACGCTTTCCGGCCCCGATAAGGAGGATTCCACCATGTATCGTCTACTGCTCGCTCTGCTGGGGTTTCTGCTGTGCGCACCGAGTTTGACAGCTCAGGCCCAATCCCATCCGCAAAAAGCATCACAGCAGGTTACAGCTCCCGCCGTCAGTTCAACCTCGCAAGAGGTCGTGCTCGACATGGTTTTCCGCGACCGGAAAGGCAGACCGGTCCTCGATATTCGGCCCGGTGAAGTCCACGTGCTGGAGGATGGCGTCGAGCAGAAGCTGACGTCATTCCGCCTGATGCATGGCAAGACTGCTCTCTCCTCGAAAGAGTCCGAGGCAGCGGTTCCCCAGGCAGCGGTTGCGAAGAGCGGCTCCATTCAGTTGAACCCGATGCGGCAGGTCCGACTTGTTACACTCGTCTTCCAGGGTCTTGACGCGGATGGCAAGCGGTTCTTTCGCGAGGCGCTGAAGGAGATTCTCAATATGGCGCCCCAGCAGAACCTCTATTTTTCAATTTACGTGGTCGATCAAAGGTTACAGTGCATCCAGCCTTTTACCAACGACCACGACGAATTGCTGAAGAGCGCCAAAAGGTCAGCGATGTGGTCATTCCTCGAATACTCGAAGCACACCGCTCAGGTAGAGCAGAACCTTATGCGGACTGTCACCCAGGGCGAGCCACAGTTATTCAACCAAATGGTAGGGACAGGCGGCCCAACCGTCCAAGCCGGCTCGAACCAAGGTCCCAGCCAATCCCAGCTTCAGAATTATGTAGATTGGAATTTGGCGAAGACGCAATATGACATGCTTCAAATTGCGGGTTCTGAAAACCGAGAATATGACGCTCGCTCGACGATTAATGCATTGCTGGCCCTGGTGCAGGGGGAAGCGGAGCTTCCGGGCCGCAAAGCCGTGTTGTATTTTAACCCATCGTTGTACATACCGGACTCGTTCAAAGAAGAATACCAATACATGATCAGCGCGGCGAATCGCGCAAATGTCACTTTTGATACGGTCGATCCCAAAGGTCTGGTGACTTGGAGCCAGGGCGGCCAAGGCGAAAACATGCTGAACGGAGCTGCAGCGGAAGTTCGTGCCAAGCAAATGCGTGGAGGTGTTGGGGCCGTGACGCGAGCGGAGGCTCGTTCAATGGACACCGCCATCGAGGGGATCCGCTCCAATCCGTTACTCTGGCTGCGTGACTTGTCACGGCAGACCGGAGGCTTCACCATCGCCAACACGAACGATACGAGAGCGCCGCTCAGTACCGTAATGGACGAATTGCGGACCTACTATGAGGCTACCTACATTCCGCGCATTTCTACTTATAACGGCGAGTTCCGACGAATTTCCGTCCGCGTGGACCGGCCCGGCGTCAAAGTTCTCACCCGCAGCGGTTACTTTGCGTTACCGCCCGTCAAAGGCGGGCAGCACGTGCTTGCTTACGAGGTGCCGCTGCTTAAGGCCGTGAGCACCTCGCCCGTCCCTCGGGATGTCACTTTCAGTGCGGCGGCAGAGCGGTTCAACCAGCATGGGCCGAACATCGCTTACATGCTGACACTGCAGGCTCCCTTGGATGGGCTGAAGTTCGTGCCACAGAAAGACCACAAGACCGCTGTTGTTGATGCGGCCTTGTTGGCTGTCGTGAAGAATGCCAAGGGGGAAATTGTTAAGAATTTCAGCAAAGACTTCGCGGTGCGGGTCCCTCTTAAGAAGATCGATCAGTACAAGACGGGCGACCTCATCCAGTCGTTCCAGACCGGACTTCCTCCCGGCGAATATACCCTGGAAGCAGTCGTGATGGACCGCAACAATAACAAGATCGGGGTCCAGGAAAGTCAGCTCACTGTGCCTCAACCCTCGAACAAGCTCGCGATAAGCAATGTTGTTGTGGTGCGTCGAACTGAAGCTGTAAAAAAAGGGAAACCCGTCTCCAATCCATTCTATTACCCGGGCGGCGAGGTTGAGCCCAGACTCACCCACACGCTGAAGGGCGGTCCTGGGAATGTTCTGCCTTTTTACTTTGTCGTGTATCCCGACCCTGCAATCAAGGACGCCCCCCGGCTGGTCATGCATTTCTACAAGGAGGGCCAGTATCTTGGCGCGGCGCAGGCGCCGCTGCCTAAAGCCCAGGATGGCAGGATCCCCTATATTGCGGATTTGCCCGCTGGCAAATTCACCCCGGGTTCGTATGAAATCCGCCTTGACGTCGTCCAAGGAGAAGCCAAAGCGGAAGAGAAGGTGGATTTTAAGGTGGACTAGACTGCGTTTAACAGGCTGCTGAAGTGTGCTTCCAGCCCTTATTATTTGGACCATCGAGCAATTACGCTCCGAAAACACGAGGTTCTTCGCCATCCGCGGCGACTTGCTTAGCGACTTGTTAGAAGGCGCGGGCTTATACTATCTTGGAGGTCTCGAAGAGCACGGTGACTTGGCGGTGGGTTACGGTTGGTTTATTGTCGGCGGGCCTGGCTACTACGGCATGGGCCGCACCAGGGCAACAGGCGCTGAAACGCGCAGTTGAGTCCCAACAGGCAGGTCATTACGCGGAGGCTATCACTGAATACCAGGCATTCCTCAAAACCCATCCGGAAGCAGCCGCGGTCCGCTCAAACCTGGGTGCAGCGCTTGTTCATGAAGGCCGCTACGCAGACGCAGTAGTGGAATACCGGCGCGCGCTGGCAGTCCTGCCCACAAATTACGGGATTCGCTTCAATCTCGGGCTCGTTTATTACAAGATGGGTGACGTGGGGCGGGCCCTCAAAGAGTTTCAATCTGTCTATTCGGCCAAGAAAGTTGACGACGCGGTACGGCAGCGGACCATGCTGCTGGTGGCGGAATGCTACCTGGACAAGGGAGAAAATGGGCGTGTTGTGGCTCTTTTGGAACCCCTTGCGGATAAGGAACCGAATAACCTCACACTGGATTACCTGCTTGGCACTGCTCTGCTTCGATCGGGCCACGAACGGCGTGGGGCACTGATGATTCAACGGCTCCTCCAGAATGGCGACACCGCCGAAGCGCACATGCTGATGGCATACACTTTTATGAAAGCAAACAACAGCAAGGGCGCTCTCGCGGAGATAAAGCAGGCCCTCGCGGTAAATCCGAATCTGCCGGAGGCGTACACGCTGCGCGGAAGATTGGATTTTATTGTGTCCGACGTGGACGGCGCGGAAGCCTCGTTCCGCAAGGCTTTGAAGTTGGATCCGAACGATTATGATGCCCTCTTCTACTTGGGAGCTCTGCTCCGCATCCAGGGTCAGCTTAAACAAGCTCGCCCTCTGCTCGAACGGGCCCTTCAAATGAGGCCTAAAGGAATCCGGGTCCGCTACCAGTTCGCCCTTCTGTGTTCGCAGGAGGGGGATAACAAGCGGGCAGCGGCTCTGCTGCAGGCCCTGATCAAGGATGTGCCCGAATATACTGAAGCTCACCGCAGCCTCGCGACGATTGATTTCCGGCTTGGTCGTGTGGCGGAAGGCCGGCGCCAAATGAAAGTCGCGAAAGAAATGACCAAGCAAATCCAATCGCGAGATATCAAGTGGGGACTCAGTCTTAAGAAGTGATGCGAGGAATTGCCATCTTGCTGTTCCTGGCCGTGGCAGCACCACAGGCCCGGACTACGCCTCAGACATTTGAAGGCCTTTCCGCACAGGCGCGGCAAGCTTACAAGGCCGATCATTTGCAGGAAGCAGCGCAGCTTTTCACCCGCGCTGTCAAACTGCGGCCCGACTGGACTGAAGGCTGGTGGGCGCTCGGAATGATAGCTTATGAACGCGACCAATACCCCGCTTGCCGCGATGCCTTGACTCGCATGGTGCACCTGGATGGATCCGCTGCGCCCGGTTGGGCGCTGCTCGGGCTTTGCGAGTTCCAAACCAAACAATACGATCCGGCGTTCCAGCATTTGAAAAAGGCCCATATGCTGGTATCGGTAACGGAAGCCGGCGGGCCGTTGCTGAACATGGCTAATTATCGCCTGGCGGAGTTGCTCACCCGGAAAGGTGCCTTCGAAGTGGCACTGGAAGTCTATTTGGACGTGGCGCTGAAGGTTCGCGATAATCCCCGCATGATCTTTGCTGCGGGTTTGGCGGCGCTCCGCATGCCGATACTGCCCGCGGATGTGCCGTCCAACCAGCGTGACGTCGTAATGATGGCGGGCAAGGCTTTCTGGGATATTGCTGCTGAGGCGCCTCCTGAAACTGAAGCTGCCTTTCGCGCACTCGTTTCCAAGTACCCAAAGTTTCCGAATGTCCACTACTTCTACGGCACGTATCTCGCAGCGCATCATCCGGACCAGTGCGCTTCCCAATTCCTGCAAGAATTACGCGTCAATCCCGGCAGTGTTCCCGCCCGAGTTCAACTGTGCCTGCGTTATCTCGTCGAGAAAAAGACCGCTGAAGCGCTGAAAATGGCTCGCGAGGCTGTAGCGCTCAGCCCGGAGTCTGTAGGAACTCAGTTGGCCCTGGGCGAGGTTTACCAGGCTCAAGGTAACAACAAACTTGCACTGGTCGCTTTCTTGGAAGCGAAACGGATCGATCCGGACGATCCCCACGTCCTGACGTACCTTGTCAATATTTACCGCGTCCTCGGGCAGGTCGAGAATATGAAGCGTGAACTTGCTGCGTATAAGCGCCTTAAAGCTGCGCAGTCAAACTGGCCGTAGGGGTATCTTCAAGAGTCGGTCGCCGGCGCGAAGGACAAACGGCAACCTTTGCCAATCAACAGATGCTTGAGCGTCCCGCACAACGCATAGCGGAGGAACGCCACCAGGATGTACGACTTGGCTCGGCGCTCCAGTTGATCGAAGATGGGTGGAATGCGACCCTGCCCTTCAAAGCTCGAAACGCGGCTTCGCTTTCGGTGAGTTGAATGTAGCCTTTCCGCAACTTCTCGCATTTTTCAACAGAAATGTCAAACAGTCCCAACGCGAAAACGTCTGAGGGCAGGTGAGTCGGCCGGATAAGCTCTTCCATCTGTGGCGATTGAATGCGAGTGATGATGCGGGTACCCTGCGACGACCTTGCTTCGGCAACCCCGATCGAGGCGTTCCGGCGCGACGTATAATGACCGCTGGCGATGAACGCGGTCGTGCCGGAGGATGCCCCGCAAAAGGCCGCGATGTGGGTTGGCGGCGAATGTTCCAGCGGAGTATTGACGCAAACTGACCAGAAGATTACGCAAATTAGGCCTTGACATGCGAGCGACATGGCATAAGAATGTTGGCTCTTGTAGGTAGTCTCAGCGGTGTCTCTTGTCCGTCTACGAGACCTGATCAGAGGCTGATGATGGTGTGGCCGAACGAAGCTGGGGTGCGAGTGTACTAAACTTCTCCTGTCTACATCTTCAGTCTTCATGTGCAAGTAAGGACCGGATGCCGTCGCGAGACTGCAATTCGCGTAGCGTACAAATCCGGTAGTGCAGAGAAAAAGTCCTGTTTTACCTTTGAAAGTTAATTTTCGTCTGGGAGTGGGTTCAAGAAGTGCGGAGGCATTGCGAATGAAGGGATTGGATTGTTTAGCAGCGCAGATCAGCAAGGGAGGCGGATCCATGCAAATGAAGAGTCGCTATGTTACGGCTATCGCTTTTGTAATCGCATTGGCTTTGAGCTTGATGAGTCTGCCGGCGTACGGTCAGGTGACGACCGCGACCCTGACGGGAACCGTGCATGACGCAACAGGCGCAGTCGTTCCCAGTGCGCAGATAACTCTTACGAACGAAGCCAGCGGTATCGTGAGCCGAACGGCCAGCAACGGAGCAGGGAACTTCACCTTCGCCGCTGTTCAGCCGGGCAGCTACACGGTGACCGTGAATGACAAAGGCTTTAAGGCCTGGCTAGCGAAAGGCGTCGTCCTCGACGCGGGAGACAATAGGAACCTGCTGGGGATCGTCCTTGCTCCCGGAGCGACGCGCCAAACTGTCACGGTTCAGGCCAATGGTGGCCGGCTCACTCCGGCCAGCTCGGGTCAAAAATCTCAGTTGATCACTCAGAAGATCATGCAGAACGTCCCCATCGTGGGTCAGAACGCAGCCGAGTTCATCAAGATTATGCCTGGTATGGCGTACACAGGCGGTACGCTGAACCAGAGTTCCTATCAGGGCAAGGATGAAGCGACCGGCAGCGGTCCAGTAGGGAGCTTTTCGGCCAACGGACAGCGAACCGCCGCAATCGACATCACCTCCGACGGCGCTGACATCATTGACCCCGGATGCAACTGCGGCCAGGCAGAGAATACGAACGTAGACATGACCCAGGAACTCAAAGTGACGACGTCGAATTACGGCGCCGACCATAAGGGTCCCATCGTGATCACTGCAATTGGCAAATCCGGCGGTCGGCAGTTCCACGGCGAAGGATACGTTTACGGTCGGGATTGGAGATTCAACGCCAATGACTGGCTCTATAACGCTAAGGGTCGCGACCCTCAAGGCAACCCTTATGCTCCTCGCCCGCACACACAATATCTGTATCCGGGATTCAATATCGGCGGCCCGGTGCTCATTCCGGGAACAAATTTCAATCACAACCGCAACAAGCTGTTCTTTTTCTTCGGAATGGAATACTACAAGCAGAACGTGGACAACGGCATCTACGAGGCGGTTGTTCCTACGTTGGCCATGCGGAACGGTGATTTCACTGACAGTTCTTATTTGAGCGAGCTCAATGGTTCTGCGGTTACAGGCGTGCCGAATGGCGGCGGTCCAAACGGTAACGCATTCACGAATGGATTGATTAACCCAGGCAACATTGACCCGAGCGGGCAGGCGCTGCTTGACTCGTATCCGCTGGCCAATATTAATCCCGCCACCAACGGAGGGTTCAACTACGCCTCCGATCCGACCCGGTATTCCAATAGTTTGCAGCTCCGCGGAAACGTCACCTACAACATAAACGATTCGACGAAGCTGTACGTTTCGTACAACCACCAGGGAGATAACCGCGAGGAATCGCTGGATACATTGTGGACCGGAAATGCCCAGAGCTGGGCTTCGCCCACGACTCCCTATCCGACTCCGATCATCGAGAGTACAACTTCCGACGTCGTGACGGCAAACCTGACCAGTATCATTAGTCCAACGCTCACCAACGAGGTAGTCTTCAGCTATACGTACCTGAACCTGCCGAATCATTTTAAAGATCCATCAAAGGTGGACCGCTCTGGACTCGGTCTGAATTACCAGATGCTTTTCAAGCATGCGAACCAGGGCAACCTGATCATGCCGGAAATGACCGGATGGGGAGACGGTATTTCCAACGTGCTGAATGCCGGCTTTGAACTCAACGGCGTCGTATTCGCCATGAAGAAACTGCCCAGCGTGCAGGACCATTTGGTCAAGGTATGGGGAAATCATACTGCCAAGTTCGGCTTCCGGTGGGAGCGTGTCTGGAATTCGCAGCCCGGAAACAGCCCTGTCAACGGTGTCGCTGTGTTCAGCAATTGGGGTTCGAACACCAGCGGCAACGCTTACGCGGACATGCTCATTGGGCAGACGACCCAGTATTCCGAACAGAACTACAACGTAACCCCGGCTTTCCGTTATATGACGACAGCGTTCTATGGCCAGGATTCCTGGAAGGTGTCGAGCCACCTGACCCTGAACTACGGTCTGGACGTTGAGCACCTGGGTCCGTGGGTCGATACAACCGGATATGGCTTCGCGGCCTGGTACCCTAAATTGTGGACCAACACTGCACCTTCATTGAATAACTTCCCCGGCTTTGAGTGGCATAAGATCGATTCCTCTGTGCCGCTCTCTGGTTCGGGAAGCAGGACGTTCTTCTATGAGCCGACGGTAGGCTTTGCCTGGGACATGTTCGGAAACGGCCGAACCGTGCT
>JARRJI010000048.1:0-12138 GCA_037379595.1 Acidobacteriota bacterium
GGGGCAATGGACCCCAAAGCCGGCGCCTGTGGCTCGGCTCTTGCGGTCCTGAATGATCGAAAACTGAATCATCAAGTCGTATTTGACACCGGAATTCTTCAAGTGGACTGCGCGGCCATTCTTCGCCGGTTCTTCCGCGAGCGCCGAGCGACAAAGTTGTCCGGCCCTTGAAAACAGACGCTCTCCATCGTGCAATAATAGCTATATAGCCGCAACTACAGAGACCGCGTCTTTGCGGAGAGGTACCGAAGCGGTTATAACGGGGGCGCCTCGAAAGCGTCTTGCCTGCCAAAAGCGGGCACGTGGGTTCGAATCCCACCCTCTCCGCCAACAAGTCTCCGGGTTTCATTTCTTTCAGATTGCACAGCCACAATAGGGGTTCGCCTTGCCCTTACTCCTTGCCAAGCCCGGTTCGGAGGCGGAAGAGTCGTGGCGGCAGCGACTACCTCACATACGCGAGTGCAATATCATTTTCCCTGGTACTTGGCTGATGATCGCTAAGGCTGCAGGGCTCTGAGCTGCCGGCATACTGCCTGTAGCGAGTTCGTACTGACACCGCCGCCTCTCTGCAAACTGTAAAAACTGACAGTATCCCCCTTAGTCTTTTGCTGCTACTCATGGAACAAGGGACGGTCAAACGCCGTCTACTCATCCACACACCGTGCGCGAGAGATTCGAATTCCCGACGCTGAACGGTGATCCCGAGGGAGCAAGTGTGGAGCCGAATACGAAGGACAGCAAGATCAAGTGACTTGACCCTCTTTTCGAAATTAGGTCCGGTACGTTATCGGAAGCTTCAAAATGAGTGACAAATTTCAAGCCGATGGAACAATTTCCCCCTTTGCGGTGCAGCTTTCGGCCAGCATTGCGCACCGGGCGATGCAAAAGTCGGTTTACAGTCCAAAGGGAACTGGACCCTGCAAACACGGAGCGGCGGAAGGAACACCCGGACTGGGGTTGGTGCTTTGACCACGCCCGGCCCGATTGCGGTCCTTCGGTTCGAGAGTGGTCGGCGATTGGTAGAAAGCGATGTCCTCTCAGAGATTGATCGATAGCATGCTTTCGAAGCTCGATCGCGTCGCCCCGGGCCTGGCGGCATTACGGGCTTACGAGAAGAGCAATCTCCGGTTCGATATCGTGGCCGGGTTGTCGGTTGCGGCAGTGGCTCTGCCGGTTGGGATCGCTTACTCCGAGATCGCCAGAGTCCCGGCAGTCGTCGGAATCTATTCGGCGATATTTCCGTTGTTTGCTTATGCCTTGTTCGGGTCGTCACGACAGTTGATGACCGGGCCGGATGCGGCCACCTGCATCATCGCCGCTGCCTCAATCGGGGCAATCGCGGGCGGCGATCCGCAACGCTATGCAGTGTTGATGGTCGCTCTCACACTGATGACCGGTCTGTTCTACATCATCGCCGGGAGCGCGCGGCTGGGATTTATTGCCAATTTCCTCTCCCAGCCGATCCTCGTCGGCTATCTCCACGGCATCGCCCTGGTCATTTTGATTGGCCAACTTCCGGTGCTGATGGGCTTTTCCATCCAGGGCGAAGGTTTCTTCCCGCAAGTCGGTGCCTTCGTTGAGCGGATCGGCCTGACCCAACCGGCGGCGCTGGCCCTCGGCGGCAGCCTGCTCTTGCTCCTGCTTGTCATGCGGCGTCTCCTGCCGCGTCTTCCGGGACCGTTGATCGTGGCAGTGTTTGGGATTATCGCGGTCATGGTCCTGGGGCTGGCAGATCACGGCGTCGCCGTCCTCGGCGCGGTACCGGCGGGTTTCCCGCCGTTTCAGGTACCGACTCTGAGCTTTACCGAGTTCAGGAGCCTTATCCCCGATGCGGCCGGGTTAACACTGATCAGCTTCACCAGCGGCGTCCTGACGTCAAAGAGTTTCGCCCAGCGCGCCGGATACGATATCGATGCCAATCAGGAATTGATCGGCTTCGGAGCCTGCAACCTTGCGTCGGGCCTGGCGCAAGGGTTTCCGGTCACCGGGGCCGACTCGCGAACCGCAGTCAACAACGCCACCGGCGGGCGCAGCCAAGTGGCCGGTATCGTTGCTGCTGTTGCGATGTTGGCGTTCCTGTTGTTTTTTACCGGGCCGCTTGCTCAACTGCCCAAAACGGCACTTGCCGCGATCATCATTGTTTCGGCGTTTGGATTCTTCGACTACGCCGCATTACGCACGCTCCGCAGTGCGAGCGGTCGCGAATTACTGTTTTCGCTGGCCACAACCGCCGGGGTGCTGTTCTTCGGGGTGCTTCCCGGAGTGTTGATGGCTGTAATCTTGTCGCTGCTATGGTTGCTGTCGGTCGGTTCCCGGCCGCATGATGCGGTGCTGGGACATGTACCCGGGAAAGAGGGTTTCCACGACATCAAGGACGCGCCCGGAGCGACAACAACACCGGGACTGCTGATTTATCGCTTCGATTCTGGTGTGGTGTTCTTCAATTGTGATCACTTCAAGGAGCGCGTTCGTCAAAAAATCCGCGAAGCCGCAGCGCCTGTCGAATGGGTGCTGGTCGATGCCAGTCCGATTAACGTCGTCGACTATACCGCTTTGGAGAAGCTGCATGACCTTCGCAAAGAATTGGCGGCTCAGGGCATCGTGCTTGCTTATGCGCGGGTAAAAGGGAATCTTGCCTATTTTTTCCGTCCCGCATGGGTCAAGGAACTGCACATAGTTGCACCGATGTTTCCTACCATCGAGTCGGCGGTCCAGGCGTTCGAGCAGCGAAATACACCAGATGCCCGCCTTGGTACTATTCCCACAAAAAGACCGGCCTGATCGGGTGCGTTGCGGAGGTCCGGTGGTACTTTAAATCACTGACAGTGCATTGCTCATAACCACTATTGGACGGTGTAATCATGCATCTTTGCCTTGAATCTGGAGACCGGTCCGAACCAAACGCTACTTGTCACAAAGTCAGAAACGTCCCAGCGGCTCTTCTCATGGCGGGTTTGCTGCAGGAGAACGGCCCAAGGCCAGCGTAAATCTTACGCCAGATAATGTGCAGTGTCACAGGCAACGGCCACCTCCTGTTCACATTCAGCGTTAAGTTGTTGTACAGCCAATTGCCTGCGGATTGACACGGACGAGGTCAGCGGCTCGAGCCGGCTCGCGGCTATCATATTTACCAACAACTTGCCTGATTTTGTCGTTCACAGCATTCCGCACAATTCCTGCAATTCGTCGGATTATCGCCTCTACCTGAGTCCCGGCAAGAAAGCGTTCCTGCAATCGGACCCGTCTCTGCTTTCGTCTCTCAAACGTGACAAACGTTTAGTCGCTGGTCATCGCCGTTAGGTCCGGGCATTAATGAGTGGCGCAACCTTTTCTGTTCCCCCGACCGCAATCGTTGTCGGCATCCCGGGCAGAGAATCTACCGGGACCACCTGTCAATTCTGACAGTTTTCATGCCACGACGCGGGAGCGGTTACCGAGTCTCTCCCTTTCGCAGGAACAAGAACAGAAGCAGGATACCACCGCGCTTGCGAAGCAAACCCAAAATCCTGTCTCCAACCTGGTGAGTGTACCCTTACAGTTCAATTTCAACACAGGGGGTGGAATAGGAGACCAGACCCTGTTCAATCTAAATTTCCAGCCAGTCATCCCCCTCAACTTGAACAACAACTGGAACTTGATTGCCCGAACCATCGTTCCGTACAACAGTTACCCAGGGCCGGATGGCATGAGGTTCAGCGGCACAGGTGATATGCAGGAGCAGCTTTTCCTGACGCCGACCAAGCCGGGCGGAGTGATCTGGGGCTTTGGGCCCAGTTTTTCGCTTCCAACGGCAACGGCAGAACCTGCCCAAACGGGGACCTGGGCGATGGGTCCCAGCTTTGTGGCCCTCAAGATGGCAGGCCCCTGGGTGGTGGGCGCTCTCGCCTCTCAGTACTGGCCCCTGACGGACGCCAACGGCCCGCCCGAAACGAACCTGTTCGTGCTCCAATACTTCATCAACTACAACTTTGGGAAGGGCTGGGCGCTTTCGTCGGCCCCGATCAATACGGCGAACTGGGACGCCCCTTCCGGCCAACGTTGGACGGTACCTCTCGGAATGGGAATCGCGCGCACTTTCGTCTTCAACCGCCAGCCGATGTCGTTGGGAGTTCAGTACTACCGCAATGTCACGCGGCCCGATGGGGCGCCCGGCAACCAGTTGCGTTTCACGTTGTCGCTGCTGTTCCCACTCAAGAAAGGCAAGTGAGGGGTATGCGCAGTTCGAAAGAGGTGCAGGCTGAGAATTGGTGATTGACGGTCAGTGATTGGCCCTGGCAGCCGTCATTAACCGGAAACTCCGGGCACCACGGATGGGGCCGGACAATCAGTTTCCGCCAGAGGAGAGATGATTAATGAATGCCAGTAGGACGAAGGCTTGGCCTTCGAATTCTTGCCCCCAGGCTGCGCAGTCCGAAAACAAGGCTGGCTGCCATTGGAAACTAAGACAGCAACGTAAGAAAGGAGAAAGACATGGATTCACAAGACAAGAAACACCGTTCCCATCTCCCGATGCCGAACACCACGCGAACCCAGTTCATTGCCTATGACGCGAAGAACCCGGACAGCAAGTTCCCACCCATCGAGCAGTTGCGTCCGCCCAAGGGCGCACCCAATGTCCTGATCGTTCTCCTCGACGATGTGGGGTTTGGCGCCTCCAGCGCCTTCGGCGGCCCCTGTCAGACGCCGACCGCCGAGAAGCTGGCGTCGGGCGGTCTGAAGTACAACCGCTTCCACACCACCGCCCTCTGTTCACCCACTCGGCAGGCCCTGCTGACCGGACGCAATCATCACTCCGCAGGGATGGGCGGCATCACGGAAATCGCCACCGGCGCGCCGGGCTACTGCTCGGTGCTGCCCAACTCCATGTCGCCGCTGGCGCGCACGCTGAAGCTCAACGGCTACTCTACGGCGCAATTCGGCAAGTGCCACGAGGTGCCCGTGTGGCAGACCAGCCCGGCCGGTCCGTACGATTCCTGGCCCACGGGCGGCGGCGGCTTTGAGTACTTCTACGGTTTCATCGGCGGCGAGGCGAACCAGTGGTATCCAACTCTCTACGAGGGAACCACGCCGGTCGAACAGAAGAAGACCCCCGAAGAGGGCTACCACCTGGTCGATGACATGACCGACAAGGCCATCAAGTGGGTGGCGCAGCAGAAGGCGCTAACACCCGACAAGCCGTTCTTCATGTACTTCGCGCCCGGCGCGACCCATGCCCCTCACCACGTGCCGAAGGAGTGGGCCGACAAGTACAAGGGCAAGTTCGACCAGGGCTGGGACAAGCTGCGTGAGGAGACCTTCGCCCGGCAGAAGAAGCTCGGAATCATCCCCGCCGACTGCCAGCTTACCGCGCGCTCCAAGGAGATCCCGGCGTGGGACGAGATGCCGGAGGCATTCAAGCCCGTGCTGCGTCGGGAGATGGAGGTGTACGCAGGCTTCCTGGATTACACCGACCACCACGTCGGCCGGCTGGTGGACTTGCTGGAGAAGCTCGGGGTCCTCGAAGATACCCTCATCTACTACATCATCGGCGACAACGGCGCTTCGGCCGAGGGCTCGCTCAACGGCTGCTACAACGAGATGAGCTACTTCAATCAGCTGCAGTCGCTCGAAACTCCCGAGTACCTGACGGAGCGGATAGATAAGCTCGGCGGGCCGGAGTCCTACAACCACTACGCCGTGGGGTGGGCGCATGCGATGGATACGCCCTACCAGTGGACCAAGCAGGTCGCTTCCCACTGGGGCGGCACGCGCAACGGCACCGTCGTCCATTGGCCGAAGGGGATCAATGCGAAGGGCGAAATCCGCTCCCAGTTCTCCCACGTCATCGATGTCGCGCCGACGGTGCTTGAAGCGGCGGGGCTCCCCGAACCGATATCAGTGAGCGGCATTCAGCAGGACCCGATCGAGGGCGTCAGCATGCTCTATTCATTCAACGACGCCAAGGCGGCGGAGCGTCACGAGACCCAGTACTTCGAGATGTTTGGCAACCGTGGCATCTACCACAAGGGGTGGACAGCGGTGACAAAACACCGGACGCCGTGGGCCGATGTGACGGCGAAAGTACCGCCTTTCGATGACGATGTCTGGGAACTCTACAACACGAACGTGGACTGGAGCCAGGCGAACGACCTGGCCAAGCAGATGCCCGAAAAACTCCATGAGCTGCAGCGCCTGTGGCTGATCGAGGCGACACGCTACAAAGTGCTGCCCCTCGACGACAGGACGATCGAGAAGATGAACCCGGACACTGCCGGCCGGCCGATACTGATCAAAGGCAAGACGCAGCTCCTGTTCAGTGGCATGGGGCGCCTCCTGGAAAACTGTGTCCTGAACCTCAAGAACAAGTCGCACTCCGTCACCGCCGAGATCGTTGTACCGAAGCAGGGCGCCGAGGGAGTGATCGTCTGCCAGGGCGCAAACATCGGCGGCTGGAGCCTCTATGCCAAGGCGGGCAAGCTCAAGTACTGCTACAACTGGGGCGGCTTCAAGCACTTCTTTGTCGAGGCCACCAGCAAGCTCCCCCCAGGCGAGCACCAGGTGCGCATGGAGTTCGGCTACGCCGGCGGCGGACTGGGCAAGGGCGGCAAGGTGACCCTGTACACCGACGGCAAGAAAGTCGGGGAGGGGAACGTTGACGCCACTCTGGCGACTGTCTTCTCCGCCGACGACGGCTGTGACGTGGGCGAGGACAGCGGCGCCCCGGTCTCCCCGGACTACGGCTGCCGCGACAACGGTTTCAACGGCACAGTCAAGGGCGTGGAACTCGCCATCGCAGAGGCTGCGGAGGCCGCAGAACACCTGGTCAAGCCGGAGGACGCCATCCGCGTCGCGCTGGCGCGGCAGTAGGCAAACTCAGCGACCCGCAATCCACACCGGGTTGCCGGTCAGTGACCGTAACTCATCGAAGAGAAGGGAACGGACTGAAAGGCACAAAGAGCCTAAACCAAACGGAGTTTAATACGCAACCGATTACCCTGGCGGGGGTGGGCGAAGCTCCTTTGCGGATAACCCAGCGCCCCAACGAGAGCGACTTCGGGCAGGCGCTGGGTTCTCGGTATCGCTCGACTACCGCGAGAAGGCGCCGTTCAAGTTCAACGGCACCATCCAGCAGGTGCACGCTAAGTACACGCTGCCGAAGGCCAAGAAGGCTCGAAAGCAACAGGGTGGAACAGCCCATGACACGGGAGTAACGGCGTAATCAATACGAAGGAGGAGAGATAACAAACCAACAAATCAGCGAACAGCAAGCGTATGAGATCGGCGTCGAAGCCTACGTGTATCTCTACCCGCTGATCCTCACGGATATCACGCGGCGTCTCGCGATCAATGTGGAGCCAGGCAAGAGGCCGGGAATGGGACCAATGAATGACTTCTCCCACATGCGCGAGTTTCCACCTGCCAGCTTCCGTGAGGTGGTGCGTCCGAATTTCGACACGCTTTACTCGATTGCATGGTTGGACCTCACGAAGGAACCGATGGCGGTGTCAGTCCCCGACACTCAGGGCCGCTACTACCTGCTTCCGTTGCTCGACATGTGGACTGACGCCTTTGCCGTCCCCGGTAAGCAAACGACAGGGACGTCCGCGATGAATTTTGTGGTCGTGCCGCAGGGCTGGACTGGCAGCCTTCCCACGGGCTTTCAACGGATCGAAGCTCCGACTCCCTACGTCTGGGTCATCGGGCGTACGCAGACCAACGGCCCGAAAGATTACGATGCCGTCCACAGGATCCAGGACGGCTTCGCGATCACACCCCTGTCGAAATGGGGCAAGAAAATCCAACCGGCGAAGGTCGTCATCGACCCGACCGTGGACATGAAGACTCCGCCGGTGGTCCAGATCAATTCCATGCCGGCTGCCAAGTACTTTGGTTACGGCGCGGAACTGATGAAGCTCCACCCTCCGCATGTCACAGACTGGTCCATTGTCGCGCGCATGAAGCGCATGGGCATCGAACCTGGTAAGAGCTTCGACTTCGACCATGCTTCTCCCACCGTCAAGGAATCTATGCAGCGCGCCGCTGTCAATGGTCTCAAGCTGATGCAAGAAAAGGTGCCCACGCTGGCGCGGGTGGTCAACGGTTGGGCGATGAGCACCGACACGATAGGCGTATACGGCAACTTCTATCTCAAACGCGCCGCCATCGCCATGGTCGGGCTCGGGGCGAATCAACCGGAGGACGCGATCTACCCGATGTGCGTTACCGATTCCGACGGCAATCCCATGGACGGGGGGCGGACATATGTGCTCCATTTTGGCAAAGACGAACTGCCGCCCGTGGGGGCCTTCTGGTCGGTCACGATGTACGACGCTGAAGGCTTTATGGCCCCCAACAAGCTCGATCGCTTTGCCCTCGGCGACCGCGACGAGCTGAGATTCAACGCTGACGGTTCGCTCGACATCTACATTCAGCACGAGTCCCCCGGCGCGGATAAGGAATCCAACTGGTTACCGTCGCCCCCCAAAGGCACGCTGAGCGTGACCATGCGCCTGTACGCGCCGAAAGCGCAAGTGCTCGATGGCCGCTGGGCGCCCCCCGCAATTAAAAAGACTGGTCAAGATGTTTCCCGAAAAGTCACCGCTGGCAGGTAGAAGATGATAATGCCTGAGAAAGAGGGACAAAAAAGGCCAGAGATTGTTGAATACGAGCTTGGAACACCCTGGACCGATGAATAAGGAAGGGAGGTAGCCGACTATGTTCCTCCTGGACACAACGGAAAAAATGCTGGTCCTGATCTTCTTCGTCACCACCATGTTGAGTATCGGGATGCAAACGCGCATGTCGGATTTGCGTTTGCTGGCGGCATCGAAGGGGCTTCTGGTTCGAACGCTTTTGGCCAATTTCGTGGCCGTACCGATCGCCGGTGTAGCTATTGCCTTCCTGCTGCCGCTTCAGCCGCTCGTGGCCGGCGCCCTGGTGTTGCTGGCCTGCACGCCCGGTGGCGTGAGCTCCGTGCAGTTCACCAGCAAGGTCAAGGGGAGCGTCCCCCTGGCGGGAGCGACCCTGTTTCTGCTTTCACTGCTGGCTGTGTTTCTCTCTCCAGTACTCCTGCAACTGGCGCTGCCCGGAAAAGTCCAGATCGTGGTCCCTCATGGCCGAGTCCTGCTCTTTCTCCTTGTATATTTGCTTCTTCCGCTCGTTGCAGGGATGTTCCTGATCGACAGAGAGCCCGGAGTTGCCGTGAAGCTGTCCAGGCCGGTGGCGCTGGCGGGAGTTGCCGCGTTTGTCGTATTCATGGCAGTGACGAGCGATTGGCGGAAGATGGCGACGGGGGAAGTTGGCATGGCCGGCGTGGGTGCGATGCTGCTTTTCATCCTTGTTTCGCTGGCAGTCGGTTGGTTCATGGGGGGGCCGACGCACGATTCTCGCCAGATCCTGGCGACCTCCACGAGCATGCGCAACGCAGCGCTCTGTCTGGCAATCGTCCAGAGCTCAGCGCCGGGGCATGCCGTGATGGTGCCTTTGATCGCCTTCAGCCTGCTCATGGTTCCCCCGAACATGTTGTTTACGACGTACCACGCGATCCAGGGGAAGCGAAAAGCAAGAAAGGCATTGCTGGGCCAAAATTGAGGGAATGAGGGCGTCCATCTACCGGGCCGAGTTGTGGTGAGGCCGGCAAGGCCCATGGAAGCTTGCCGGCCACGCACCAACGCACTCTTACTGATGTGCCATGACCTTGCGCATCTCAGCCTCAGCATCGGAGATGAGTTCTCCACTGACGTCCACCGTTACGCTGTGGAGTTTCCCGGTGAATTTGAACGGTGGTTTATACTTGGGTGTCACCGACGCACCCGTGTCGGCCCCGCACACGATTCCGCCTCCAAGCCCCAGACTCAGTGGCATGGTGAGGGGGATTTCTGCCTGTCCGGCAATCTTTCCGTCAATGTAGAGTAAGCCCCGGCCCGGCGCGCCCTTGCCCTTGCGGACGTCGGGCTTTCCCGTCACTTCGAACTCGAACCGTAATTTGTGACGCCCTTCGGGTACCGCAACATTCGATTCGACGTAATAGTAAGAACTACCGACGTAGTTGTAGGCGTAGTGAAGCTTCCCTTTCTGGATGTAGAAAGAGTAGCCGCCCTGGATATCGCCGGCTGACAGCAGCACGCCTTCCGCACCACCCTTGGGAATCTCGACATCGGCCGTGATGCTGTGTGGGCGGTTCAACACGTTGGGACAGGCGTTGACGGGGATTGTTTGTGTGTCCGGAAAGTACGTGTAGCTGGTGCGGTCGACAGCGATCTTCGGCCGCTCATCCGCAAACCGCGTCACACCACGGCCATCCACTGGCAGGACATTGTATTTGCCTGCTTCCACGTACCACTGTGCGATCATTTCAATCAGTTTCTCCCGGTTGTCTGCTGCCAGGTTGTGGTTTTCCGCGAAGTCGGTCTCAACGTGGTAAAGCTCCCAGTGCTTGGCATCCAACTCAGTGAGTTTGTCCGCGGGAATAGGCTCGCCGAACCCTTTGCCTGCCTCGGTAAAGGAAGGTCCGGGCCACGGGCACACGGCGCGCCACCCGTCGTGATAGAGGGAGCGATGCCCCATCATCTCGAAGTACTGGGTGATGTGATGGCTGGGCGCTTTGGGGTCCTCAAGGCAATCGGCGAAGCTGAGCCCCTGGATAGGCGACTGGGTAACGCCTTTAACACTGGTCGGCGGCTCGATTCCCAGCAATTCCAGCACAGTCGGCACCATGTCAATAGCGTGCGCGTACTGGGTGCGAATTTCGCCTTTCGCCTTGATCCCTTTGGGCCAGTGAACGATGAACGGATCGCTGATTCCGCCACGATAAGTTTCGCGCTTCCAGCGGCGGAACGGCGTGTTACCTGCGAACGTCCAGCCCCAGGGGTAGTGGTTAAAAGTAGTTGGCCCTCCGATCCGGTCGATTGCCTTGAGGTTCTCTTCCAGCGAATCCGGCACGTTGTTGAAGAACTTGTTCTCGTTGACAGAGCCGGAGGGCCCGCCTTCGGCACTCGCGCCGTTGTCGGAGATGAACATGATCAGCGTGTTTTCCCACTCGCCGATGGTTTTCAGGAAATTGAACAGCCGCCCGTAGTGATAGTCCGTGTGCGTCAGAAAACCGGCAAAAACCTCCATCATGCGCGCGTAGAGCTGCACGTCGGGGTCGTGGCGCGAGAGTTCGGCATTCTTCGGGACAATACCCAGTTCCTTCTGCCTGTTGAACACCTTCTCGCGGTATGCGTCCCAGCCGTCATCGAACTGTCCTTTGTACTGGTCCGCCCATTCCTTCGGCACGTGGTGCGGGGCGTGCATGGCTCCCGGGCAGAAGTACATGAAGAACGGCTTGTTGGGCGCCACCTGCTTTGCGTCTGCGATGAAGGCAATAGCCTTGTCAACCAGGTCTTCGGTCAGGTGGTAGCCCTCCTCAGGCGTCTTTTCCGGCTCGACGGTGTGGTTGTCGTACACAAGGTCCGGGTAGTACTGGTGCGTGTCACCACCGAGAAAACCGAAGTAGCGCTCAAAGCCACGTCCCAGCGGCCAACGATCGTAAGGACCCGCGGCAGAGATCTGGTCAGCCGGTGTCAGGTGCCACTTGCCGAGGGCAAAAGTGTTGTAGCCATGCTGCAGGAGCATTTCAGAAAGGAAACCGTTCTCGAATGGGATGTTGCCGTTGCCGCCGGGGTAGCCCGTCGAGCCTTCCGTGATGCAGGACATGGCGTTCGAATGATGGTTGCGTCCCGTCAGAACACACGAGCGTGTCGGCGAACACAGCGCCGTGGTGTGCATGTTGTTGAAGCACAGGCCGTTCGTGGCCAGTTCGTCAATGTTGGGTGTCTTGATGGGGCTGCCATAGCAGCCGAGTTGTCCAAATCCTGTGTCGTCCTGGACAATAAACAAGACGTTGGGCGCACCTTCTTTGGCGCGCAGGGGCTCTGGCCATGCAGGCGAGGAAACTTCGAATGTTCGCCCGATCACGCCATTGAATGCAGTTCCCGGTTTGTATTCCTTCAGTGCCATTGCATTCTCCTTTCTTCTTCATCATTTCCCTTCCCGATATCGGGGAACCGTTGACTCGATTCGTAGAAAACCTCCACCGGCGCACAGGACCGGGAGGAGACTTCTATCCCTCAAACCCTCGTGCCTGAAAGGCAGTCTTCCACGGCTTCAGCGGCGCGG